>JAGCZO010000083.1 GCA_017959965.1 Clostridia bacterium
CTCCTTCAGCTCATTTTCCGGCTCCTTTGGCTCACTATCCGGCTCCTTGAACTCATTTTCAGACTCCTTTGGCTCACCATCCGGCGCCTTCAGCTCATTCTCCGGCTCCTTTGGCTCATTTTCAGGCTCATTCAGCTCATTTTCAGGCTCCTTGAACTCATTTTCAGACTCCTTCACCGCCTCCGCCGTTTCTTCAGTCGGCAGGGCTTCAGCGGCAGTCTCGGCGATCGTTTCCGAAGAAGGTTCGGCTGCTGCAACCTTATTCTCCTGCGGTTTCTTTTCTTTCAACGCGGCAGGCCTGTTTTTGTTTTCTTTATTGCTTTTATGACCTTTTTTTGAAGCCATTCACGCCTCCGGGCCTTCTTAAAGACCGCCGATGACAAAAGAGCCGTTTTTTCAGGCTCTTTTTGAATCAAGATAACTTTGAAGTATAAGCTGGGCGGCGATCATATCGCTGATGCCCTTTCTGCGCTGTGAAACCCCCATATCGATCATTGCCCTGTCAGCGGACTTTGTGGTGAGCCTTTCGTCCCATCTCTCTATGACCGCGTCCGGGTATTTTTCGCTGAACCTTTCAATAAACTTTTCCGTGCGGTGGATCCTGGTCCCGAAGGTTCCGTCCATGTTGACGGGATAGCCGCTCACCACTGTGCCGCAGTGCTCAGCCTCCTAGATCCCGCCAATGGCGGCAACAGTCTCCGCAAGGGATCCTTTGCCCTCCACAACGCACCTTGGGGTGGCGACCACACCGGCGCTGTCGCTTACGGCAATACCTATCCTTGAATCGCCGTAGTCAATTCCGATCACCGCAGCCATATTTTTACCCACCTCAGTGATTGCCGTGCTCGTTCTGCAGATTTTCAAGATAGAAACTGACGAATTCATCAAGAAGCTCGTCGCGTTCCGTCTCGGTTATGATCGCTCTCGCGCCGCCGTAATTGGTTATATACGTGGGATCCCCGGACATAATGTAGCCAACGAACTGGTTGATGGGGTTATACCCTCTTTCTCTTAGGCATACGTATACCTGCTCGATAATCCGGGCCGCCGAGCTGTCCTTTCTGGCAGATCCGCCGTATACCGTTTTCTTCAAGGTGTCCTGTTTGTTCATATCGTTCATGTTGCCACTCCCTTTAAATCCGCCTGTTATTTTCCTGTCTTAACGTCCCAATACGAGCCGCCGCCTCTTTCGGTGACGAACAGTATGCCTTTTTCCGCCATACCGTTTCTGACGGCGTCGGCACTTGCGAAATCTTTTTCATTTTTAAACCCGAGCCACTTTTGGAAAGCCCCGTCGGCCTCCTCCGGGCTCACGCCGCTCTTGGCAAGATATTTTGCCTTGATCTTTCCGATGACCTCAGCGGGGTCGGAATTGAGAAGTCTGAGGACTCCGTACACTTCTCTGAGCGTATTCTTCACCAGCACCGAATCGCCAACGAGATTCTTCTGAACCAGCTTCTGAAGCTCGGCGGTGTATCCGAACAGATTGGCCACGGCAACGGCTGTGTTGAAGTCATTGTCCATAGCGTCAATGAATTCCTCTTTGATCCTGGCGGCAAGATCTTTTCCCGCCTGTCCCGCCTCGGGAACGTCCGTCATATCCCCGGAAAGTCTGTCGATCTTGGCAAAAAGCTTGTATATATCATATATCTTTGACTCGTTGCTGTCAAATATGCCGTCCATTATGTTGATATCCGAACGGTAGCTGTTCATCAGCAGAGTGAGCTTTATCACGTCTCCGATGAAATCTTTGAGAAGATCGCAGAGCAGAATGCCGTTGCCAAGGGACTTGGACATTTTCTGGCCGTTGACCTTTACAAGGCCGTTGTGGAGCCAGTATTTTGCGAACTGCTTGCCGGTAAGGGCCTCGCTCTGGGCAATTTCGTTCTCATGGTGAGGGAAAATGAGGTCCTTTCCGCCGCCGTGAATGTCGAGAGTCTCGCCAAGGAATTTCATGCTCATGGTGCTGCACTCGATATGCCAGCCCGGCCTGCCGTTGCCCCATGGGCTCTCCCAGAATATCTCATCGTCTCCCGCGTGCTTCCAGAGCGCGAAGTCTCTGTCGTTGCGCTTTCCGGGCTCGGTCTCATTCCTTACGCCGCTGAGGAGCTCCTCGCCCTCAAGCCTGTTAGAGAACTTTCCGTAGCCCGGGAAGGAATCCACGTCAAAATAGACGTCGCCGTACTCCGTGGGGTATGCGTGGCCAGCGTCAATGAGCTTCTTAATGAAATCGATCATGTCGCCAACGCATTCCGTTGCCCTTGAGCATATGGTCGGAGGGCACACGCCAAGCTCTTCGAATTCCTTGTCAATACCGGCCATGATGGTCTCTGCGTACATTCTGGGATCCACACCAAGCTCTCTGGCCTTGATAATTATCTTATCGTCAACGTCCGTGTAGTTTCTGACGTAGGTCACGTTGTAGCCTCTGTACTCAAGGTAGCTTCTTATAACGTCAAATATGACGGCCTGGTACGCATGGCCGATGTGAGCCTTGCCCGAAGCGGTGATGCCGCAGGCGTACATTTTTACTTCGTTGCCTGACACCGGTACGAATTCTTCTTTTCTGCGGTTAAGAACGTTATATACTTTCAGCATTTTCTGCCTCCGTGGATTCATTTAAGAAATCCGTTGATTATCTCTTCCTCGGCCTCTTTTTCCGTAAGTCCGAGGGTCATTAGCTTAATAAGCTGCTCGCCGGCGATCTTTCCAATGGCGGCTTCGTGAATAAGGGCCGCGTCAATATCATTGGCCGACAGTCTGGGTTCGGCGATCACCTTTCCGTGATCCATAACGATGGCGTCGCATTCGGAATGTCCGTTTGAGGGGGCGTTGCCACGTATGTCCGAAACAAATATCTGGGAGGAATTGTCTTTGGCAACAGACCTGGACACCAGGTGGGCGCCGGAGTTTTCACCGTTGAGATCCACCGAGAATTCCGTTCTGGCCTTCTGATCACCGTCGGTGAGTATTTTTTCCTTCACAACGATCTTTGCGTCTTTTCCCACTACCGCCCCGGTCTTTCTGGAGGTGTCGTCAACGCCGCTGATCTGAACGGTGTCCATCTCCATATAGCTTCCTTCGCCAAGGTCGGCAAACGTGGTGGGGTTCATCACCTTTTTACCTGCGTTTCCGGTGCCGTAGTGCTTCTCAATGTATTTGACCTTACAGTTCTTTCCCAGGTAGAACGAGTGTATGCCGCTGTGCTCGGAATCTGCGTGGCCGTGGTTGTTGATGCCGCAGCCTGCGACTATGGTGACGTTGGCGTCATCGCCAATGTGAAAATCGTTGAACACGGTCTCTTTAAGGCCGCTCTGACTGAGCAGCACCGGAATGTGGACTGTCTCGTTTTTCGTGCCCGGCTTAATGTAAATGTCGATGCCGGAAACGTCGGTCTTCGGAACTATGTTTATGTTTTCGGTGACGCTTCTCGCAACGCCCTGACCGTTAAGTCTCAGGTTGTATGCGGAGCCCTCCTCAAATTCTGTCTTACCTGTTATCGCTTTCAGCAGTTCTGTCTGCTCGGCGTCAAGTCCCTTGAAAGGCATGGCTCAGTCCCCCTTCCTGTAGTAGATGCAGCCCGGAGTCTGGATCTCGTTATAGAGCTTTGAGCCTTCTCCGTCGGCCGTCACGGTACCGCCTGCAATAACGATTATTCTGTCCGCAAGCTTCAGTATTCTTTCCTGGTGGGATATGATGATGATCGTGCCCTTAGTGTTCTCGTGGAGCTCCTTGAATACGTTTATGAGATTATTGAAGCTCCAGAGATCGATCCCTGCCTCGGGCTCGTCAAATACCGATATGCGGGTGTTTCTCGCCATGATCATGGCGATCTCGATCCTTTTCAGCTCTCCGCCGGAAAGGCTGGCATTGGCCTCTCTGCCCACGTAATCTCTGGCGCAAAGTCCCACCTTCGCAAGAAGAGTGCAAGCCTCGGCAGTCGTCAGCTTTTTCCCGGATGCGAGGGACAGAAGATCCTTCACCGTAAGGCCCTTAAATCTCACAGGCTGCTGGAATCCGTAGCTTATACCTTCCGCGGCTCTTTCGGTGACATTAAGATCGGTAATATCTTTATCGTCGATAAAGATCCTGCCGCTTGTGGGCTTTATAATGCCGGCAATTAATCTTGCGATGGTGGATTTGCCGCTGCCGTTGGGCCCTGTAACGACAACAAATCTCTCTGAGAGCTTAAAGCTCACGTCTTTTATGATCTCATTGTCATCTTCGGTAGTATATGAAACGTTTCTGAATTCGATCATTTCTTTCTCCTGAAAAAGCGGTCGGTTCCTTCCCCGCAGGTTCTGAATATTACCTTTCGGGGAGCCGCTTAATGAGCGCTTTATTATACCACTTTTTTGTGTTATTTGAAAGCAACAGGCCTTTTCGGCGGTTCCTTTCAGCTATATTAAAACATTCAGACCGAGCTGATCCTGCTGCCGTGAAGAAGCTTCTGGGCGATGCGCTCCGAGATGCCTGTTTTCGTTGGCGGATGTATCTCGTTGTCCTCGCAAATGTCCTTACATACGCAAAGCTCTATGTCAGGATCGTTATCCGCCGCCCTTTTCTGAGCTTTTTGGATGTCGGTCCACCATCCGGGCTCCCACTCATCTCTTCCCCTGAAGTCCGCGATCTGTACAAGGGCGGTCCTGAATTTCGGAACGTTGAAGAGATCTTTTATACCCTGAATGAGTGCGGCAACGTAGCGGTCATATACTTCAGCTTCCGCACCGGTGGTATCGCTTTCGCCCTGGTACCATATCACGTAATTGAAGGCGTAAGGGGCAAATTTCGAAAGCATTTCGTTGTATATCACGCCGGGCCTGTTGAAGGGAACGTAATCGGGATATGAATGGTCCGGATGAAGCTTCTCCGGAGGAATGATTATGCCGTCCACGGGGAATTCTCCCAGCCAGGATTCAATGATCGACGCTCCCTGATAGCAGAAGATCATGCCGACAGCCTTTTCCGTCTCCGTTGCCAATGCGGTTCCTGTGAGATAGCCTATTGCAGACCAGGTGCCGACGGTATCCTTCGTTGCGGTATTCCAGCCGTCAGCTGAGGACAGTTCCTCTTTACCGTACCAGGGCCTGTCTACGTAATAGCTGCGAAGATCAGGATTGTCTCTGTAAAGAACGGGAGACGTGTTGGTCTGGTTAAGCCTCATCTCGGCGTTTGATTGTCCCAGCACAAGGCAAACGATCCCTACAAATACGTTTTTAAAAACAGTCTTTTCACCGTCAAGTTCCACCGAAAGCTCATAGGGGCCGCCGGCAGTCTTTGGTTCAAAGCTCACAAGCCAATCCCCGTCATTCTCGTTAACGCATTCTTTTTCTTCGCCAAGGAAGGATATTTTTGCCCGGCCCTTTACGGTGCCGAA
>JAGCZO010000084.1 GCA_017959965.1 Clostridia bacterium
CTTCTTTCCTTCCTGGTCCCCCTGTCTTTTGCCTCTGCGGGATCTGGAGCTTCTGCCCCTTTCCCTTTCCTCGGCATTCATGAGTGGCTTTGGCGTTTCGGAGCGTTTTTCGGCGGGAGCAGTGTCTGCAGACGCCGTGCGTTCCGGCCGTCTGTCCTTGCGGCTGTTTTCCCGGTGCTTGCGGAACTGTCCCGTCACCCGTTCCGTTCCGCTCTCAGCATTCTCGCTCCGGGAAGCGGTTTCGGTCCTCTGACCGCCCCGGCCCTTTTCCGGTGCATCGGAATTGCGTTCGTCGTCGTTCTTGCTCTGGCGGCGGAGCACCTCAGCCTCCATCTCTTCCTTTTCTCTCCTGCGGAGAGCCAGATATTCGGCTCTTTCGGCGTCCGTAAGCTGTCTGATGCTCTCTATTCCGTATGACTTGATCTCAAAGTTCTGCTCAAGTCCCACCTTTACGGTGCAGGTCTCCTTGAGCATATTGACAACGATTATCTTTCCCGGGCCGTCCTCAGTCATTATAAGGGAGCCGTTCTTGGGCATAATGCCGTGGGCGTACTCGTAAGCGGCCTCCTCGTGCCTTATGCAGCAGAGCAGTTTTCCGCAGCTTCCGGAATACTTGGTAGGATTGCTTGTCAGTCCCTGGTCCTTGGCCATTTTTATCGTCACCGGCTCAAAGGTGGTCATAAAGCCCTGGCAGCAGAATTGTCTTCCGCAAAGTCCCACGCCGCCGATCGCCTTGGCGTGTTCTCTGGGACCCACCTGGACCATTTCAATGCGGATCTTGATCCGCGGAGCCAGTTCTTTTACCAGATTTCTGAAGTCGACTCTCTGCTCCGAAACGTAGTAGAATACCGCCTTTGATCTGTCGAGAGTGTATTCGGTTCTGAAAAGCTTCATGTCAAGGCCCTGCTGGGCGATCAGCTGCTTGCACAACTCAAAAGCGTTTTTCGCAAGCTCCTCATTTTCGGCCGCGGCCTTAAGATCTGCGTTGGTCGCGATCCTTACCACCGGCCTGAGTTCGGTGTTCTCGTCAGCCTTTTCGATCTCCTTTTCCCCGTAAACGACCTCGCCGAGGATATTGCCGTGGAGAGACTCCACAACAACGAAATCACCCTTCTCTGCGCCCACGTCTTTCGGGTCGAACATATAAATTTTACCGTTTGGCGTAAGTCTTACGCCGCAAACTTTTATCATATCGTCTCCTCTGCCCTGAGGGCAAATCTTTTATCTTTTTATCCCGTCAAAGCGCTTCAATAGCCTGTCTCTTCGCGCATGCCCATCCTGATGAGCATATTGTCCACCGTAAGATCCGGCACAGCGTTTCTGCCGAGATTTTTGTAGCACGTGTCAATGCTTTCCAGAGCGTCTCTCAGTCTGTAATATCCTACGCTCCCTCCCAACGCGAAAAGCTCGTCTCTGAAGTCCGCGTTGATTATTTTCGTCCGTCTTCCGAACCTGGCAAGTACCATTGCGTCCCTGACAAACGAAGTCATTGAAAAGAAAATAAAGTCGAACTGCCTGCTTTTGGCATCGATCATGTCCTTGACCTTGTTTTTGGCTTCTATATCGCCGTCAAACACGCCGGGCAGGAGCTTCGAAAGCTCACGGCGCTTTTCCATTGCCTCGCCGTTGCCAATAATGTCGTCGATGCGGCCCATTATACCGTCAGCGTAAGCCAGTACAAGTTCGTTGGACACGCTGCCTCCGCCGTTTGCGTTCTCCGTCTTTCCGAGCCGCTCAAGTATCTCGGCGTCGGTGTTTCTCTTAAGGTCAACTACCACCGCTCTTGACTTGATGGTCTCCAGCATCGTCAGAAGACTGTCGCAGAGCAGTATTATCATAGCGTACTCGGGAGGCTCCTCAAAAGTCTTGAGAAGAGCGTTCTGCGCCGCCTCGTTCATCTTTTCGGCCTCTTCGATAAGCACTACGCGTTTTGCCGAAAAATTAGGCGCTTTCGATATCGTCTCCCTTATATCGTCCCGTATCCTGTCAACGGAAATAAACGATTTTCCGTCGGCAGCCGTAATGGTGAGCAGATCCGGGTTGTTTCCTTCCTCAAGGATCGTGCAGGATCTGCATTTGCCGCACCTGCAGCTTCCCGTGCGGTTCGTGCACATTGCGGCGGAAAGGAATTCCTTTGCGAAGGTCTTTTTCCCGATGCCGCGTTCACCGGTGAAAATGTAGGCGTGGCCAAGCCTGCCGGTCTCAAGGGCCCGGTTGAGTTTATCCTTTACGTCCTTTTGTCCTATCAGTTGTTCAAATGCCACGACCCGGTTCCTCCGGTCTTTCTATGAGACAAGTCCTGCGGTCTCAGGCTTTGCTCTTTCTCGTTACGCCCAGGCTTACGGCAACGTTCCTGACCGCCTCTGCCACTGCCTCCGCGATCCTCGGATCAAACGCATCCGGCACGATCTTCTCCCGGCTGAGTTCGTCCTCGCCTACAAGTCCCGCGATAGCGTCCGCTGCCGCGATCAGCATTTCGTCGGTGATGTCCGTGGCTTCCGCGTCAAGAGCGCCCCTGAAAATTCCCGGGAAGGCGAGAACGTTGTTGATCTGGTTAGGGAAGTCGCTTCTGCCCGTTCCCACAACGAAGGCGCCTGCGTTTTTGGCGATGTCCGGGAGTATCTCGGGGATGGGGTTGGCCATGGCAAATATGATCGGTTTCTCGTTCATCGATGCCACGTCCTCCGCCTTGAGCACGTTGGCGGCGGATACGCCAATGAAAACGTCCGCCTTCTTAACTGCCGTCTTGAGAGTTCCCTTGAGCTTGCGTTTGTTGGTGACCATGGCAAGCTCTCTCATATGGCTGCCCTCTTCC
Source organism: Clostridia bacterium (assembly GCA_017959965.1). Lineage (GTDB taxonomy): Bacteria > Bacillota > Clostridia > UBA1212 > UBA1212 > UBA1212. The sequence goes on from JAGCZO010000084.1 coordinate 2,816, forward strand.
GTCGTCTCCTCGGTAAGGATGCCTTTTTTGTCGCACATAGTGAGCTTTTTCGCACCTGCCTTCATAAGAAGCTTGGCGATGGCTGTGCCCGCCGCGCCGCAGCCGTTGATCACTATGGATACCTTGTCGAGCTTCTTTCCGCACAGCCTGAGAGCGTTTTTCAGGGCGGCCAGCACCACCGTGGCAGTGCCGTGCTGATCGTCGTGCATTACGGGGATCGAAAGGCGCTTTTTGAGCTCGTTTTCAATGATAAAACACGACGGAGCGGAGATGTCTTCAAGATTTATCCCGCCGAAATTGCTTTCGATCAGGGCGACGGTCTCGATGACTTTTTCCGGATCCTTTGAATCTATACAGACCGGCACCGCGTCAACGCCTCCGAAGGCCTTGAACAGGGCCGCCTTACCTTCCATTACCGGCAGGCCCGCCGCTGGTCCTATGTCGCCGAGACCCAGCACAGCGGTTCCGTTGGTCACCACCGCCACGGTATTCCATCTGCGGGTAAGCTCAAACGACCTGTTTTTGTCGCTCTTTATGGCAAGGCACGGCTCGGCGACTCCGGGCGTATAAGCCAGTGCCAGATCATAGGAGTTTTCAAGGGGAGCTCTCACCGCGGTCTCAATCTTTCCGCGCCACTCCTTATGCATTGTGATCGGGAGACTTTCTTCCTGAATGATGTTCATAGTAACTACCTGTCCGATTATTAATTTACTGCCTCAAGCGTAAGCTTCATCTGTTCCGGGGTCCTGCTTCCCGCGATCAATGCCACCGGGAAAGGCGCCTCCAGCATTTTTCTCAAAGCCAATGCGGCCGGGCGCATGCCCAATGGTCCCGCCTCAGCCTTCAATTGTCTGAAGAGCTCAATATTCTCTTCGCAAAAATACCTGTCTTTGCATTTTCCGGGTTCCATCGTAAAAACTCCGTTTTCTTCTTCACAAAGCTTCGAGAAAAAGCCCTTGGCCTGGGCTCCGTAGGCAAACAAAACTGTGCCGGTCTCCCGCAAAAATGCGTAATATTCTTCACTCATCTCCTGAAGGGACGGATCATATTCAGCGCCCTTCGCAGTCAGGGCAAGGCCCCATTTTATCTGGACGGGAGGCTTTGCGAGCTTCCTTTTTTCGCAGATCTTAAGAGCCTCTCTCATTCTCCCGGGACTGTAGTTGGAAAGGCCCCAGCATCTTATCAGCCCTTCCTTCCTGAATTCCTCAAGAGTATCCGTCAGCTCCTCCACCGTTTTTTCCGGATCGTCCCTGTGGAGCCAATAGATGTCAACGTGATCGACTCCCATGCATCTGAGGCTTTCCTCAAGATCCGACCTTATTTCATCCCGTCCCAGCCTTGAAACGGTCCTGTCGTCAAGGTCCGGAAAGCCGCCCTTTGTGGCAATGGTCAGCTTTTCTCTGCAAACTCTTTGTTTCAGCCACTTGCCAATGGTCTTCTCACTGGCATGCTTCGCACCAGGCAGGTAATCGGAGTAAACGTGGGCTGTGTCTATGGTGATCCCGCCGGCGTCCCTGTACATATCAAGGAGTCTGAAAGCGGTCTCCTCCGGGATCGTCTTTCCGTAGTAATCGGTGCCGATACAGAGCTCCGAGGTCTTCACGCCGGTGCCGGGGATCTCAAAGCTTCTCATGACATGAACTTGGCCTTAAGAGACTTCAGCTCCTCGATCTCCATCATGATCTCAGCCTCAATGCTTTTCGTCTCGGCCGCGATCTCGGCCGCTGTGCTCTCCGCTTTTAAGACCTGCTGCGGGCGCTGAGGTTTCCGGTTGTCCCTGAACTGTTGGCGGTTGTCCCGGTTTTCGAAGTTCTCGCGCTTGTCTCCGCGCTTGTCGTTCTGGTGGTATGGACGCCTGTTCTGATAACGGTTTCTGTTCCCGCCGTTATTTTTTTCGTGACGGTTGTTGTTATCCAATTGCAAAACTCCTCCGTATGATTATTTGTGATAATGGCGGCATACAGGGTAAATATTTCCTTCTTCGTCGGTAAATATCACGTAGTCGCCGTTGACGGTCTTGGTCATTTTCCCTGCTGCCGCAAACGACTCCAGCAGGCTCCGGACCGAGAACAGCCCGAATTCATCGTATTTTTCCCCGAGCTTCGCGGCAACACACTCAATGTAGTAACGTTCCTCGGTCTCGAATAACTTGATTTCCCCCTCGTTGCTCTCGGCAGGCAGGATCTTATCCGTTCCGAGATCCGCGGCAACAAAATATACCGGTTTAATGAACTGTCCCAGCCTGTAGTCCCGCCCGTTAACCGTCGAAAACGCAAACAGATCGTTTCCGTCCTCATCAGTCAGGCCTTCAAGGGCGCCCTCCGCGACAAACATATCGTCAATGCCCGTTTCAAGCATCACCACGGTATCGTTTTCGGTATCGCGATCATCCGGAAACGTGGCCTGTGCCCGCAGAACAAACACATTCTCATCCCAGGGAGCGGCCTCCGCCCAGGAGGGTTTTTCAGACAGCTTCAACCCGTCCAGCATCAGCTTCGCAAACGTTTGTTTGTTTTGTACCGTATATAACCGCATAGCACCTCGCAAAAGCAAACCGATATACAATTTTATTATAATCGATTCCGGCGTTGAATGCAATCAAATGGCTTGATATTTTCCCCTTTTTCAGGCGCAGTTTCTCTCCCCGAAGGTCAGCTTCGACACTATTCCGCAGTACTCTCTCAGGATCTTATTGCTCATTTTCCCGCAGTAGATCTCTCCCGAATTGTTTTTAAGGCCGTGTCTTTCCGGATCGTAGCTTATGCTTCCCGAATATTCATATTTCCCGCCCAGGCCGCGGAACAGAGCTTCGTCCGCCCCCGACGGATCTTTTTCCCAGCAGACCAGCTTCAGTCGTCCGCAGGAAATGTGGTTCTCCGCCAGAAGCCTTGTGTACCGGGAGACCGCGGCCTCGAGCTCGTCAGCTTCGTCATTGACGGTAACTATCAAATAGTCCGAGTACCTCATGAGCTGTACGCTGTTCTCACGGCTTTCGGTCATATTGTCGCAGATAACGGTGACGTCATAGTCGGTGTACGCGCCGCTCATAAAACAACGCATAAAGTCATCGCTGACGTTTTTATTGTTTCCGAAGGTGCCGGCTCCAAAGCTGACCCGTCTGTTTTCCTTTGTTTGTACGGAAGATATAGAGAAGTCATCCGGTGCGAAGTCTCCCGCAAAATACTGAGGAGAGGCTTTTTCTGCCTGAGGAAAGCCCTCACGGTGGTCTTCTGCGTTATCATCACCGTATGAGGGACCCGTCTCGGAAGCGAACATCCTGCCGCCTGCAAAGAGAGTTCCTTCTTCGCTTATGTCTCCGAATTCAGGCTCGTCGTCAAAGCCTGTCTCTTCTCCTCCCGCAGAGAAATAGTAAGGAAGCCTGGGCTTTGAATAATCGCAGAACTCAAAAACGCATGTCTTAAGTCCGAAGCAGGTGCCGAACACGTATCCCAGCTCGGCCGAAAAGCTCGTATTTCCCGGAACGTAAAGGATAAGCCGCCGGTAGCCCTTTTCATAGTGTGGAAAAAGAATGGCCGCATCCTGGGGCGCAAAGGAAGCCTCGTCAGAGCCAAAGCTCCTGTCTTCTTCGTCCATCAGAAAAACATTCTCCGGCTCCGGAATATCTGCCCCGCCAAAGGCTTTCTCGAACCCATATAGATCATTGGCGGTACTATCCCCGTCTTCCGCGTTCTCATACTCATGATTTCCGAGGAGAAATTCACATTCATTCTCCCCTTTGCCCGGGATCTCAGCGTTCTCATCCGAAGCCGGCTGCGCTTCTTCCCGGGGCTCAAGGAAGGTCTCGCCAAGGTCGTTCAGCAGATCCTCACGTCTTATGGCTGAGGCTTCCGCGGGTCCCTCTTCATCAGCGTCCTGCCGGAAGGCGATATCCTCGCCGATAAAGAAAAGAACTTCGTCCTCAAGAGTCCCGAAGGGTCTGCCGCCAAGCTCCCGGAGAATGCCTGCCAGAGAGGCCGCGCACGCCTCTATGCTGGCGAATCTGTCGCCGATATTTTCCGCGGTGCATTTTCCGATAAAATCCGCTGCTGCGCCCTTCGGAATGCCCTTGGCGGAAGGACTTGCCTCCCCTGTCATAAGGAACGCCAGAAGCACGCCCAGAGCGTAAAAGTCGGAGGCGCAGCAGGGCCTTCCCCGGAACACCTCAGGCGCCGCGAACCCCGGAGTGATGAAGCGGAGAGTCTTTGACTTGAAAATGCTTTTCCCGTTGTTCCCGTTTATCTCCTCTCCCGCGGACTCAAAATCTATGAAGAATACCGAATTTTCGCCAAGTATAATATTCGCCGGCCTGAGATCCCCGAAGTACATTCCCGTCATCTGGTAGAATCTTCTTAGCCTCAATGCGACGCAAAGACAGACGGATACCGCTTTTCCCTGTTCAAGAGCACCTGCCTTCTCCATATACTCCTCCAGGCTGACGCCGTTTATCCAGCGCCTGACCAGCACGAACCTTGAGCCCTCGTTGCGTGATTCAAGGTAGTAATCCGGAAAAGCGCTCCTCCATATCTCCGCCTCCCGTTTACCTTCAGGCGCGTCTTTTTCCCAGATCTTCACCACAACAGGGCTCTTGTCTGATCTTCTCAGAGCTCTCAGTACGGCGGACCGCCCGGATCCCGCCGGTTCACCCTCGGACACGTATCTCCCGTTAAAATAATAATTCAAAGCAACCTCCCCGGCCATCCAGAAAACCAGGCCGTTTCAATGTGATAATGTCTTCAAAAAAACCGCGTCGCAGGAAATACTATTCGCTTTCGATTCTCCCGTCAACATGAAAAATATTGACCGGAAATATTTTTCACGTTATTTCCCGTGGGCCTGATATTTTCCCGCGGCTTCTTACGGGAGCTCCGGCAGTTTTTTTATTGATTTTAAAGGCCTGCAATGGTATCATTGACGGCGGAAGGACGGGCCTGTTATGGAAGCTTTCGAAGATGAAGGAAAAAACGAAAAGAGCGGGAATGCCGCTTTTGCTTTTTCTGAAGACGAGGTCTTCTCAAGAGAGGAGATGCTCGTGGGAAAGGACGGGCTTTCGGTTCTGAAGAGATCCTGCGTCGCGGTGTTCGGGCTTGGCGGTGTCGGCGGAAGCTGCGCGGAAGCACTTGCCAGGGCAGGCGTCGGAAGGCTGATCATTGTTGACAATGACAGCTTCTCCCCTTCAAACCTTAACAGACAGCTCTTTTCGACTGCAGGCGCGATAGGTCTCAGGAAGACTGACGTTGCCGAAAAACGCATCAAAGACGTGAATCCCTTCTGCGAGGTCACTGCGCTTGACGTGTTTTTTGACGAAAGCACAGCCGGCGCTGTTCCCTGGGATTCGGTGGATTTCATCTGCGACTGTATCGACTCGGTGGGTTCGAAGATCTTGCTGGCAAGGCTCGCGGAAGAGCGGGGCATCGGCATTATAAGCTGCATGGGCACCGGTAACAAGCTGGACCCCCTGGCATTCCGTATCGCGGATATTTACGGGACCTCCGTGTGTCCTCTTGCCAGGGCCATGAGAAAGCTGCTGAAGGAAGCCGGAGTGAAAAAGCTGACCGTTCTCTACTCCACGGAGCAGCCCGTGAAAACGGGGACAAGGACGCCGGGAAGCATTTCCTTCGTACCCCCCGCTGCGGGACTGATAATGGCGGGCCATGCGGTCAGAAGCCTTTTGGCGACGTAGAGCCCCTAGCCCTGCCCCAAAGCATTACACGCAAGTTTTTTCGGTATTATCCGGAAATTCATGACTTGATCTTTATAAAGGAGCAAAACAATGGATCCCCTTTACCAGAAACATTTTTTCAGTCTCATGTGGCCTGATTATCAGACCGGAAGAGCAAAGGAACAGGCAGCCAAGGACGGTTCCGGCAGGCTCTTCAACCAGGATATCATGGAGCGGGACATCAACGCCAATATGATCTTCCAAGGCATGGACATACGCACCGAAGGCAAGGATTATATCGTTGCCAGGATCAGCGATATGGTCACGGACGAAGCCACCATATCCTACCGTCAGGCGGTCCTGAAGGATTTCCTCAAGTATCCCGAGATCGAGGTGCTTGCCAATTCGGATCTGCTCCCCCTTATCATTCAGCTCGGGCGTATGGAAAAGACCAACCTTGCCCACGATGACGACGTCAGGAAGACCGTTTGGCGTATGGAACTTCTTAAGATATACGTTCAGTGCATGACCGCTTTGGACAGGATCTTCTGCAGCCCCACCAGGACCTTCGACTCCGAAGGCCTCAATAAGCTCAAGGAGCTGGTCTCCTCCATCGTGAATGACGAAAATTACAACGAGCTTGTCGCCCTGCTGCCCACCTTAAGCGATGACATAAAGGGTATCCAGAGCATCACACTCGGGATCAACCTTGACAACGAGCTCCACCCGGTTGAATCTGTGCTCCTTTCCGTCAGTGAGAAGCCCATCAAGAAGCGGGGCATGCTTTCAAAGCTGTTCGGCACAAAGACCAACGAGGACACCTATTTCGGTATCGGCACCTTCTACTCCATCCTCAGGGACAACAGCGCCGGAACCCTTGACGCGGCGATCATGCGCGACATCTACTCGGTGACCAAGGACACATTCAGGCACCTCGCGAACTCCCTGAACCGCTTTGAGCGTGTAGAATCCGCCTTTCTGTTCGAGCTGATGCCCGAGATCTCGTTCTACATCGGCGGCACCCACCTTGTGAACAAGCTGAAAGGCGCGGGCCTCCCGATATGCTTCCCGAAGCCCCTCCCCATGGACGACCGCAGGTTCGATATGAAGGATATCTACGATGTGAGCTTCGCCATCAGGGTCATGGCCGACACCGGTATCAATAAGCTCGACAACGTGATCGTCACCAACGATTTCGTTATGGGCGACAAGGAAGGCCGGATCGGAGTCCTCACAGGCGCCAACCAGGGCGGCAAGACGACCATCACAAGAGCCCTCGGTCTTTGCCAGCTGATGTTCCAGGCGGGTCTGCCCGTCGCGGGAACTTCAGGCGAGATCAGCCCCTGCGACAATATCTTCACCCACTTCCCGGAGCTGGAGAAAAACTCCGTCAGCGAGGGCCGTCTCGGCGAGGAATGCGTAAGGCTGGAGCAAATACTTCCGAAGCTGTCCAAATACAGTATGATCCTCATGAACGAGTCGCTTTCAAGCACCTCTCATCAGGAATGCCTCTTCATCGCAACGGAGATCATGAGGTATCTCCGCACCATTGGCGCGAGAGCCCTTTTCGCGACCCACATCCACGAGCTTGCCGAGAATATTCCTGAGCTCAACAAGGAGCCGGGACTTTCCGATATGATGAGTCTTGTGGCCGGCATCGACGAGTCAAGCAGCCTCGAGGTAATGACTGAAGACGGTATCAAAAAGCTCCAGACAGGCAGTAAAAGGACCTACAAGATCACGCGTATGCCTCCTCAGGGCAGAAGCTTTGCGCTTGATATCGCCCGCACCTACGGGATCAGCTACGATCAGCTGATCAGCTCCCATGATAAGGAGCAGAGTGAAACGCAGGCGGAAACGCAGATTTAAGGCTCTTTACGCATTTTGTCCGGACCCTTTAATATAAAACAGAGTGATTTATAAAGAAAGAAATCATCATGAAATACGTAGTAATTCTTGGCGACGGTATGGCGGACTACCCCGTACCCGAGCTTGGAGGCAGGACGCCTCTTATGACCGCAAAAAAGCCCAACATTGACAGGCTGTGCGAGTACGGCGAGTTCGGACTCGTGAAGACCGTGCCCGACCATTTGAATCCTCCGGGCAGCGACATTGCCAATATGTCTGTCCTGGGCTATGACCCCGACAAGTACTATACCGGAAGATCGCCGCTGGAGGCTGTCAGCATGGGTATCGAGCTTAAGCCCGACGAGCTTGCCGTGAGGTGCAATCTTGTGAACCTCTCAGGGGACGGTCCTTATGAAGCCCTTACCATGGCGGATTACAGCTCCGATGAGATCACAACGGAGGAGGCCCGGGAGCTTATCCTTTTCATAAACGAAAAGCTGGGAAGCGATATTCTCAGGTTCAATCCCGGCGTGAGCTACAGACACTGCATGATCATTAAGGCGGAAGGAGACGTCAAGCTTCTCTGCACGCCGCCCCACGATATCTCGGGGAAACCCATCGCAAGCTATCTTCCAAAGGGCTTTATGAGCGGAGAACTGCTGGAGCTCATGAAAAAAAGCTACGAGCTGCTCTCTGACCATCCGGTGAACGTCGACCGCCGCAAGAGAGGCCTGAAGGCCGCCAATTCCATCTGGCCCTGGGGCGAAGGCAGAAAACCTTATCTTTCAAATTTTACGGAAAAATTCGGCATAAAAGGCGCCGTGGTCTCTGCCGTGGATCTGATCAAAGGCATTGGCCTGTGCGCAGGCATGAAGGTGCTTGAAGTCGAAGGCGCCACCGGAACTTACAAGACCAACTTTGAAGGCAAAGCCAAAGCGGCCTTCGACTACCTGACAACGGAAGGCGACTTCGTTTACATCCACATGGAGGGGCCAGACGAGTGCGGGCACAGACATGAGGTGAAGGAGAAAGTCCTGTCCATCGAATACATCGACCGCAGGGTCGTAGGCCCCCTCTGCGAAATGCTGAAGGATGCGGGCGAGGATTTCAGGATGCTGGTGTTGCCGGACCATCCCACCCCGCTGGTCTTAAGGACCCACACCCACGACGCAGTGCCCTACATCATTTACGACAGCAAGACAAAATATCCAATGAATCCCGGCGCTTCATACGACGAGCGCTTTGCCAAGGCAGCGGGAGTGTATATTCCCGAAGGCCATACACTTATGGAAAGATTCATCAAGGGCTGATCGTTTTATAAAACGGTTATATAACGCCTGCGCCGCCCTGTCATCGACGGGGCGGCGCAGCTTTTAAATGTATTGATCATTCGTCAGACTTGTTTTTTTCTCTCTTTTTCCTGCCGAACCTTTCAAGGACTTTTGCCTTGTCTTCTTCGCTTTCAAACCCGTCTTTCGACAGTATGAATATTTCCATGCGGGAATTATCTGACTTGAAATAAAAAAGGAAAAGCTTTCCGGTCTCCGCAAGCTTTACAAACCTGTCCGCTGGTATCTCGCTCTCGTCAAGTCCCGCCGTCACAAGGATCCTGTCCTCGTAAAACTCGGTTTGCCTCCGGGCGGCAAACTCTGAGGCTGCGTTCACGGAATTGTTGATCTGGGTGAGAACGGATACCAAGCCGAAAACTCCCATTGCGATGAGGACGGCGCAGATAACAAGCTCCGTTATGTTGGAGGCTGAGGAAAAAAGCCCGGCGCCCGAAAGGTTGCTGACAACTATGAGAATAACGATCACAGCTATACCCGCCGCGATCATCAGGGCGTTCAAAATTATCTGCCCACGGGAAATACGGAGCAAGACGGATCTGTTGATCTCGTCGCTGATAGTTGTCGTGTTGCGGGCGTAAGGTATTTCCGGCGCCTGATCAACGTTTTCGGTCTCCGCCGCCTCCGTCCCGTCAAATTCTTCGTTGTCAAGGATCATTTCTTCGTTTTCCATAAAAGCCTTTTCTTTACGTAAGTTTTCCGTCAGTGGATAAGATCTATTTTGACGCCCGTATCCCAGGCAAGGGATGAAAGAATGTACTTATCCCGGACGTCTCTCGTCATTTCAAAGTCGATATTGGCTTCATTGGCGGGAAGCTCAATCTCAGCCATGGAGACAGGACAACCTATGCTTTTCAGGAGCCTGACAGCTTCTTCAGAAGGTATCAGGAGCTCTTTCGCCAATGAAACTATACTTTCGTAGTTTTCCTCAATGATCCTGAGCCTTTCCGCGGAGCTTTCAGGATCGTACAAATCTCCCGAGCGGGCGTTTCTGACCATGGTCTCGCCGCCGATGCCCACCCTCTCGCGTATTACGTCAAACCATTCCTCAAGTGGGAAGGCAGCCTTGTATGCCGCGGCGGCTTTGAAGTCAGGAGTCTTGGCAAAAAGCTTCTCGTACCCCTTCAGGGTCATGACGGTCCCAACGGCGCACTGTATCCCGTGGAGGGAGGTCGGCGTACCGAAAGCGGCGCCACGCATGTCCCAAAGGTGTGAAAAGTAATGCTCGCAGCCGGAAGCGGGTCTGCTGAGGCCCGCATGATCCATGGCAATACCGGAAATAACAAGTCCGTCTGTCACAGCCGCCACAGCCTCCGGATCCCCCGACATAAGCCTTCCTGCCCCGTCAAGTATCCTTTTCCAGGCAGTTCTCACCGTTTCCTCAACAAAGGGGCAATAATACTCGCCGGTTATCAGGCTGCCCAGCCGCCACTCATAGAGCGCCGTGATCTTGGCGATCATGTCTCCGAAGCCTGCCCGCTTCAGAATATCCGGGCAGTCCTTCAATATATCTGTATCTCCGATAAAAACGTCTGCGCATCTTGAGTCCAGAGATCTTTTGAGACCACCCACAAGCATTGCCGAGGTGGAGGAGCAGTAGCCGTCCATTGA
>JAGCZO010000085.1 GCA_017959965.1 Clostridia bacterium
GAGACACCAAATGTCGCAACTCTTAGAGGACATACTCAGCAGAGACAATATGATGCTTGCCTACAAAAAGGTAAAAGCCAATAAAGGAGCAAGCGGAATAGACGGGGTAACAATTGACGAAATTGATGAATACCTTAAAGTCAACTGGGTAGACATACGGGAGAAAATACGGAAACGGAAATACCAACCGCAACCTGTCAGAAGGGTGGAGATACCTAAGCCCAATGGCGGAGTTAGGAACCTTGGAATACCTACCGTAGTCGACCGTATAATCGAACAAGCAATAGCACAAGTACTGACCCCGATTGCGGAACCGCACTTCAGCGATAACAGCTACGGATTCAGACCCGGACGAAGAGCGCAACAGGCAGTCATTAAACTGCTTGAATATCTCAACGACGGATACGAGTATATTGTGGATATCGACCTTGAAAAGTTTTTCGACAATGTTCCGCAGGACAAGCTAATGACGCTTGTGGGGAAACTCATACATGACCCGGATACAGAATCGTTAATCAGTAAATACCTGAAAGCGGGCGTAATGATTCGGGGACAGTATGAGAAAACAGAGAAAGGAACGCCGCAAGGCGGATACCTCTCTCCGTTATTGTCTAACATTATGCTGAATGAGCTGGATAAAGAACTAGAGCAGAGGAAACTTCATTTTGTGAGATATGCGGATGACTGCGTAATAACGGTAGGCAGTAGTGCCGCCGCAAACAGAGTAATGCATACCATAACGAATTGGATTGAAAGGAAACTGGGTCTAAAGGTCAATATGACTAAAACGAAGGTTACACGACCAAGCGGACTGAAATATCTCGGTTTTGGATTTTGGAAAGACAGCAAAGATGGTAAATGGAAGGCAAGGCCGTATCAGGATTCAGTCTCAAAATTCAAGAGAAAGCTCAAAGAGCTAACCAAAAGAAGCTGGTCAGTTTTGATGGACTTGAGAATTAGAAAACTGAACGAAGTCATTCGAGGGTGGATCAACTACTTCAAAATTGGAAGCATGAAAGGAAAACTCGGAGAGATAGACGAACGGCTACGAACGCGCATGAGAATAGTCATATGGAAACAGTGGAAAACGAGAGAAAAGCGAATATGGGGATTGCGGAAGCTTGGAGCCCCCGAATGGATGGCTAGGCAGTCAGCAGGATTTGGGGACCACTACCAAGCGGTCGCAAAGACAACAGGACTGCACCTCATAAACAAGGAAATCCTCGCCAAACGAGGACTACTGAGTTGTTTGGATTATTATCTGAGTTGAACCGCCGTATGCCGAACGGCACGTACGGTGGTGTGAGAGGGGCTAACAAATAGCCCCTACTCGATTATCTCTTATACGGTAATGATCTTATCCTGGTGCTTATCGATTATGGCCTTCTGCGCCTCGTTGTTTTCGTCAAGGTCGGTCACCAGGACAAAGTCGTCGTCCCAGTCCGCGATCTTTGAATTCAGATTGGCGCTGTCGATGCCGAACTTGCCGCTGTCGCAGATTATCACGGTCTTGGCGGCGTGCTTCATGGCGTCGATCTTCCAGAAGTCCTCGCCGTTGCTGTAGGTTGTTATTCCTTCTTCGGTTATTCCGTTGACGCCTATGAAGGCGATATCCAGCCTGATGCCGTGGGTGTCGCAGAGCTTTGAAATGTGATCCCGGTCGCCGTCGTCAAGCTGAACGATGGTGGCGGTGGCGGTGTGGATAAAACCGTTGGGGACAATGAGCTTCAGCCTCCTGAGATCGTCCTCGCTGTTGGTGAAGCCCAGGCTCACGCAGGTGTCGGAAAACTGCTGAAGCAGCTCCGTGGAGGGAGTTATGACCGTAAGGCTCCTGTGGCCGGAGGTCTTGTATTTGAGCCTGTCGCACATGTAGCTTACCAGGGCGCCGGCTGTGGAGCCGGAGTCTATGTAGACCGCTTTGTCGCCAACGGGGCCGATGTATGAATAGGCTTTCTTGGCAATGCGCTTTTTTGAATCCTTATGGAAGCTGTTGTTCCAGCTTACGTGCTCCTCGTCGAGGAAAATGGTGTCGCCGTCATAGACGAATCCGGAAAGGAGATTCCGCTTCATTATCTCGTCGATAATGTACTCAAAATCGCTCCGCGTAATACCGGCGCGGCTTGAGCAGATCTTTTCCGCCAGGTCCGAGACGGAAAGGGGATTGGTCTCTCTGTGAGGGAATGCCGCGGTCCGGATGTCCTCCGCGATCTCGTTCATCTTTTTCTCATTTTCACGGATTGTATCTACGCTTCCCTTGGGATGGAAAATAAGATCCAGGTTTCCGGCCACAAGATCGAACAGCAGATCTTTGATCCTTTCGGTCTGTCTGGCCTCCTCCTCTTTTGTCCCGATGAATACTTGCGCATAGTTCGTATCCTTAAGCTCGAGGAGCTCCCACAGCTCGTTGCGGGACGTACCCTTCACGACAAGGGGGAGAATAAAAGTCCTTTTCTCTTTTTCCTCACGGCCCTGGGCCAATTTGATCTCCCTGCGGACCCAGTCCGAGTCATTGGCAATATCCGAAATAAGGCAAATGAAGAAGTCTGCGTCGCAGGTGATCGCCTTTTCGATCTCGGCGGGGAATTTTGAACCCCATTGCAGCTTCTTAACGTCCACCCAGAACTGAAATGAAGAGGGCAGCGCGGCGGTCAGGTTGCGCACGATGATGTCTCTTAGCTCCGAGTCTTCTCTCTTGTAGCTGAAATAAATTAACATGGCCGTTCCTTTCAGAAGATCCCTTTCGTCTGAATCTGTTTACTTTTATAACATAAGGAGACCCGAAAATCAATACGGTAGAGCCTTGGCAATAACTGCGCGGGCTGTTTGCTTAAAGCTATATATAAAAATAAAAATATGCTTGACAAAGGGGGAAATGTCTGATATCATGCTCTTCGGCAGTGGATAGTCAGCAGAAAGAGTGGGAAGCAAGACCCGCTCTTTTGTTTTGAAAAGGCTTCCACCTGCTTTCCCGAAAGGGTCTTAGAGTACTTCGAAAGGAATGCAATATGGCTGAAGGCAAGACCGCGGCGATAGTCCGCGAAGCGGTGACTGAAACAGTTGAGTCAATGGGGTATGAGCTCGTTGACGTCGAATACGTGAAGGAAGGCCCCAACTGGTACCTCAGACTTTACATCGACAAGGAAGGCGGAGTGTTCATTGACGATTGCGTTGCGGTGAACGACGCCACGGAGCCTATCATTGACAGGCTTGACCCCATCGAAAACGCCTACATCTTTGAGGTCTCGTCCCCGGGCATCGACAGACCTATTAAGACCGACAGAGACTACAAAAGGGCTGAAGGGAAAAAGATCGAACTGACTCTCTACGCTCAGCTGAACGGCTCCAAGCAGTTCACAGGCGTGCTGAAGGGCAAAAAGGACGGAAAAGTCGTGATCGAAGACAACGGCAGGACCGTCGAGATCGATGAGAAAAACATCGCGGGCGCAAAACCCGTGATCGAGTTTTAACGGCCGGGGAAGCGATCGCCCCGGACGGTGTTTCCAAGGGAACAGGCAGCGGCCGGTCAAATTCGGCGATGCGGGTCCCGCGGACAATTAAATGAATATTTACAGGAAGGAATTTAAAGGAAAAAGACATGGCAACCGGAAAGAAAAAAGCAAAAAACGCGGAAAATTACACTGAAACATTTTTCAAGGGCGTGGACGCTCTTGCGGAGGAAAAGAAGCTTGACCGCGAGGTAGTACTTGAATGTCTCGAGGACGCGATCGCGTCGGGATACGAGATGAACGAGCAGGATGCCGCCAGCTATGGTCTTAAGGATCAGAAGGAAGCGAAGGGCAGAAAATATGCCGTAGAAATAGACAGAGTGACAGGCGAGATATTCGTCAGTACGGTAAAGGAAGTCGTGCTGGAGGTGGTTAGCCCCAACAACCAGATATCTCTCGAGGAAGCACGTCAGTACGACCCCGAGTTCGTCGTTGGAGATGAAATGTACACCGACGTCACACCCACCAGCTTTGAGAAGATGGGACGCTCCACGTCCTCGAAGATCAAATCCCTCTTCATCCAGAAGATACTGGACAGCGAGCGCAGGGATATTGAAGCCAAGTGCAAGGATCTCTCCAACGAGATCGTGAGCTGCGAGGTGGAGCTCGTTGAAGAGTCGCAGTACTTTGACGTTAAAGCCAATAAGTACAAGAGAAGGCGCAGAGTCTTCGCCACCCACGACAACATCGAATTCGTTATGAACGAAGGCGATCTCCTCCCCGGCGACAACTTCAAAAATCCGGCGATCACCGGAAAGAAGGAGATCTTCAAAGCTCTTGTTCTTCCCCCCGAAAGCGAAGAGGAGAGGATGAGAAGAGAAAGAGGCAGAAACAAGAACAGAGACAAGGACAAAAACAAGAGCATCACTCCGAGACTTTCAAGAACTTCGGATATGTTCTTAAGAAGGCTCCTTGAAAGCGAGGTCGCTTCCATCAGGGACGGCAGAGTAGTGATCAAGGACGTTGCAAGAAAGCCCGGCCAGAGATCCAAAGTCGCGGTCTACTCAAACGACCCTAACATCGACCCGGTCAGCGCCTGCGTAGGTCCCGGCGGACAGATAATCACCGCGGTAAGCGACGAGCTTCGGGGCGAAAAGATCGACGTTATCCTCTGGAGCCCGAACCTTGCGGAATTTGTTGCCAATGCCCTCAGCCCCGCAAAAGCGAACTTCTATCCCATCGTTGTGGAAGACGACTACGAGAAGGCTGAGAGGAACGGAAACGCCGAATACAGCGAAAAGATCGGCAAGGTCGCCCGCGTAGTTCTCAAGAGCGATCAGCTGACGCTTGCCATCGGTGCCAAAGGCATCAATGTCGCATTGGCGGCCGCGCTCTGCAAGTGCAGAATAGACATTAAGGGCGACAGCGACGAGAACAGCGACTCCAGAAGAGACCGTGAATTCATCAGCGACATGATGAACAACCAGCTCTGATCGTAAGGGGGTGTCCGGGACGGCAGATAAAAGGATACCTGTGAGAATGTGCCTTGGCTGCGGGACCAGACAGCCTAAAGGGGAACTGATAAGAATAGTCAGGCTCCCGGATGACGGAAAGATCGTGACCGATCAGACCGGCAGGCTGAACGGCAGAGGCTGCTACGTCTGCCGCAAACAGGAGTGCATGGACGTCATAATTCGTAAAAAGAAGCTCTCCCGGGCCCTGGACACGGAAGTGAGCCGGGAAACTGTTGAGAGGCTTGCAGCGGAATTCAGTGAGCTGCTGAGCATAAACGGAGGACAAACTATTGGATAATAACAAGGGAAATAAGACAGTTCGGGAATTGTCTGTGATCATCGACTGGGATATTTCGCGCATCAAGAGCAAGCTGAGAGAGATCGGCGTGCTGGTCTTCAGCAGCGAATCCGAGGTGGAAGCAGACGACGTTGAGAGATTTTACAAGCACATTGGCTTTGATCCCAACGCGGAAAAGAAAAAGGAAGACGAGGACAAGACCAGCGCAAAGCCTGCCGCTTCCGGCGAGCAGGAGGGTGTCATCACCCGCATCAAGTCCGGCTATTCCGGCGATCCGTCCGGCTATTCCTCTGACAAAAAGCAGAAGACAAACAGAGGAGGCGTTGCCGGTACTGCGGATTCGAACCTCAGAAGCGGTTTTGTGACCGTTACCAAGGAGGAGCGGGAGCAGTACGAGGCCATGGCAAGAAAAAATGCCAAAGCCAAAGCGGCTCAGGACAAAAATGAGAAAGAGCCCGCACCGGAGGCAGTCGAACAGAGAACTGCAGAGAGGCCGCGTATAAGAAGAAGAGCCGCCAATCCGGGCGTCAGCGCATCGACGATCAACGCCCAGAATCAGCCCCTGGAGAATCCTTCTCAGGACAATGCGGGACAGGGGACCGCGACCGGAGATACCGCCGCAAGACCGGTGGTGGTAAGAAGAAAGGCCGCAAAACCCGCCGAAAATGCGGGCGAAAATGCCGCTACGGAAGATAAGCAGGATAAGGCTGCCGCGGAAGACAGCGAAACCGCAAAGGAACAGGGTTCTGCGTCTGTTAACGCCCCTGAAGAGGCCGAAACAAAGAAAACGCAGGACGAAGCTGCTTCGGGAGCCGCGAAAGACGGTGAGAAGACAGCAGAAGATCATCCCGAAGCCAAAGACGGCTCTAAGGAAGAGGGATCGGAAAAAACCGAGACTCCTCCGGATGAACCCGAGGTCCGCGTGATAAGGCCTCCGAGAGTGCAGCCTATCATCAGGCGCGTTCCCCAGGGCACCGCAACAGGCTCCGGCGCAAGGCAGAACCAGCAGAAGCGGGACAGGACCCAGGGAGACTACCAGAAGGACAAGGACGACCGTGGAGACAAGAAGGACGACAGAGGCTTTGGCGGTAAGAGCCAGGGCGACAGACGTCCCCAGCAGGGGGGCCAGAAGCCTCAGCAGGGCGGCGCATCGAATCAGCCTGCCGTAAATCAGCGCAGAGACAGCGGCAGAGACAAGGACAGCGCGAGAAACGAGAAGCGCAACGAAGGCACAAGACGTGCCGCCGGTCCTCAGAAAGACCGCAAGTACAACGACGCCAGAAGCTGGATCGGAACGAAAGGGTCAGTGTCTGACGTTGAAAGCGACGAGTTCTCCATCAATGACAGCTTCAGCGAGAGAAACCGTCAGGCTCAGAAGAATCCGAAGCAGAAGAAAAAGAACTCCATTGACGAGCAGCTGGCGAGAATACAGGCGCAGAAGCTTACCAACGTAAAGATCCCGCCCACGATCACCGTAGGCGCCTTCGCGTCCCTCATCAAAAAAACGGTTTCAGAAGTTATTATGAAACTGTTTAAGGACGGTATCATCGCGTCTCAGAACCAGGAGATCGACTTCGACACTGCGGCTATAATCGCGGACAGCTACGGCATCACCGCCGAGCCGGAGATCATAGTGAGCAACGAGGAGCTTCTTCTTGAGGATCCCGAGGACAAGGAGCCTGCGGAGGACGCAGTGCCGAGACCGCCTGTGGTCGTTGTCATGGGACACGTTGACCACGGTAAGACCTCGCTCCTTGACGCCATCAGAAACACCAGCGTTACGGCGGGAGAGGCCGGCGGCATCACCCAGCACATTGGCGCTTATACGGTCACCATAAACGACCACAAGATAACCTTCCTTGACACCCCGGGCCACGAAGCTTTCACCGCAATGAGAGCAAGAGGCGCCCAGGTCACGGACGTGGCGATCATCGTTGTCGCTGCGGATGACGGCGTAATGCCTCAGACTATTGAGGCCATAAACCATGCCAAGGCCGCAAACGTTTCGGTAGTCGTGGCTGTGAACAAGATCGACAAGGAGGGCGCCAATATCGACCGCGTGAAGACAGAAATGTCGGAGCAGGGCGTGGTATGCGAGGACTGGGGCGGCGACGTACCCTTCGTTCCGGTATCCGCCAAGAAAGGCACCAACATCGACGAGCTTCTTGAGACGGTGATCCTGTCGGCAGACATTCTTGAGCTCAAGGCCAGCCGCACAAAGCAGTGCAAGGGAACCGTTATCGAGGCAAAACTCGACAAAAACAAGGGCCCTGTTGCCACGCTCCTCGTGCAGAGAGGAACCTTAAGAACCGGCGATGCCATCCTCACCGAGACCACCTTCGGCCACGTGAGACGCATGACGGACGACAAGGGACGCACCATAAAGGAGGCGGGACCGTCAATGCCTGTTGAGGTCACCGGACTTCCCGAGGTCCCCGAAGCGGGAAAGGTGTTCTACTGCGTCAACAAGGACGAGCACCTTGCCAAGAAGGTCGCTGAGGAGAGAATAGCCAAGAACCGCGAGAAGACCATGACTTACTCCAACAAAGTCACCCTGGAGGATCTCTACAGCCAGATCAAGGCCGGCGAGATCAAAAACCTTGACATCATCGTCAAGGCAGACGTGAAGGGCAGCGTTGAGGCCGTCAAGTCCTCTCTCGAAGCCATCAGCAACGACGAGGTCCGCGTCAGAGTGATCCACTCCGCGGTGGGCGGCATCAGCGAAAGCGACATCCTGCTTGCAGAAGCCTCCAACGCCATCATCATCGGCTTCAACGTAAGACCTGTCGGAAACGCAGGCGAAATGGCCAATGAGAGACACGTGGACATCAAGCTCTACAAGGTCATCTACGACGCCATCGAGGACGTCAAGGCCGCCATGAAGGGCATGCTCAAGCCCGAGTTCAAGGAGAACGTCATCGGCCACGTTGAGATAAGAAGGATCTACAAGATATCCGGCGTTGGCACTATCGCGGGCGCTTACGTTCTCAACGGAAAGGTGCTCAGAAACTCCGACGTGCGTATTGTAAGAGACGGTATCGTGATCTACGAAGGAAAGCTCGCCTCACTGAAGCGTTTCAAGGACGACGCCAAAGAAGTCGCCGCGGGATACGAGTGCGGTCTGTCCTTCGAGAACTACAATGACATCAAGGAAGGCGACGTTGCCGAGTGCTTCGTCATGGAGCAGGTGGAAAGGACCATCTGATCTGAAGCCTTAAGAATCGGAATTGCGCGCGCGGCACGCAGGCCGCGCGCGGTTTGTGAAACAATATGGACAGAATACTGAGAATTTCCGGCGAAATGCAGAGGGCGCTGACCGAGATCATCAACCGCGACATGAAGGACCCGAGAATACCTCCCATCACCAGCGTGACAAGAGTGAAGCTCACCAAGGACCTTCAGTTTGCGAAGGCGTACGTCAGCATCTTCGGCTCGCCGGAGGAAAAGAAACAGACCGTGGACTGCCTGAACTCCTCCTCGGGGTTTATAAGATCCATGCTTGGCAAGAGAATGATCATAAGACAGCTGCCGAAGATACTTTTTAAGGTGGACGATTCCGTGGACGTGGGGACCGCGATGGATATGAGGATCGATGAAATCATTGCCGGGGACAGGAAAAAGGCGGAGGAGTCTGCGGAGAACAGAGAAGAAACAGACTGAACCGTACAGTTGTTGTAAGGCAGCGGAAGCTGATGACAGGAATCATCGATCTTTACAAAGAAAAAGGAATGACTTCCCACACTTGTGTTGCAAGGGTGAGAAGGATACTCGGAATCAAAAAAGCCGGACATCCGGGAACTCTTGACCCGGAGGCCACCGGAGTTCTTCCGATAATGGTTGGAGGCGCGACAAGGTGCTCCGACCTTTTTCTTGATATGAAAAAGAGCTACAGGGCGACTGCGACTTTCGGCCTTGTATCCGACACTCAGGATATCTGGGGCAGCGTTGAGAATACGGGCGCCGATCTCTCCGGCGTCACCGGGGAGGCCGTTAAAGAAGCCCTGAAGGAATTTCACGGGACGGTCATGCAGACCCCGCCGGCCTACTCGGCTCTGAAGAAGGACGGTGTTCCCTATTACAAGCTGGCCAGGAGAGGCGAAGCGGTGGAGACCGAAGCAAGGCCTGTGAATATCTATTCCTGCAGCCTTGTCTCCTTTACGGTCAACGAAGAAGGTCTGCCTGCCGCTGAGATCGAAGTGTGCTGCGGCAGAGGAACTTACATCAGGACAATCATCAACGACCTCGGGGTCAGACTCGGCTGCGGCGCGGTCATGTCGAAGCTTGAGAGGACCGCCTACGGGGATTTCCTTGCAGGTGACGCGGTGACCCTTTCCGACGTGGAAAAGGCGGCTCGGGAGGGCAGGCTCCGGGACGTGGTAAGACCTCTGAAGGATATATTCAGTTTCCCGACACTTGAACTTTTCCCCGGGGAATATACCGCTTATATGCAGGGGAAGATCCTTTCGGCGGACAAGGCAAGAGTCTGCTTTCCGGAAAACGGCCCGGCAGAAGACGATGCGCGAATTTACGTAAACGAAGGCGAAACAAGGATCATGCTCCTGACGTCCGGACAGGAATTTGCGCTGGCAAGAGCAACGCTGAGAGACGAAAACTCTTATGAGCTGAGAGCCGACAGATATTTCGGAAACACGTAAAACGGAGACACCGGTTTAATGAAGATCTACGGAAACAGTTACCCATACGAAATATACGTGAGGCCGGATCGGGGCGCCGCTGTGGGACTCGGCAATTTCGACGGGGTCCACATTGGCCATGCCGCTCTTGTAAAACGTCTTACGGAGGAGGCCTCGGCAAGAGGAATCCCTTCTCTCATATACACGTTCGAAAAGCATCCCATGAACGTCTTTGGCGGTGAAAAGACGGTGAAGCTCATCATGACCAACGCCCGCAAATCCGAGATCATGGAGGAGCTTGGCGTCGACGGTATTTTCTTCGAGGGCTTTGACCGGGAATACGCCTCCATGGACTGCGAGACCTTTGCCCGGGACATAGTGAAGGGCAAGCTCGGCGCCGCCGTTGCAGTGGTGGGAAGCAACTATTCCTTCGGAAAGGGCGGAGCAGGCGGCCCGGAGACTCTGCGCCGGCTGGGGAAAAAATACGGCTTTGACGTTGTGGAAATAAAGCCTGTGGAGATCCGGGGCAACGTGGTCTCCAGCACTCTTCTCAGGGAACTCATTTCGGAGGGGAAGGTGGACGAGTACCCCGTGTACGCCGGAAGACCCTACACAATTCCGGGCAGGGTGCGCCACGGCCGTGAGGTGGGGAGAAGCATTGGCTTCAGGACCGCCAATATCATACCGAAGAGGGGCTTCGCGATCCCTCCTGACGGGGTGTACGCCACGGTAACGAAGATCCGGGAAACCCTGCGGAAGGGCGTCACCAATATCGGCAAGAATCCCACCTTCGGAGAGAACAGACGCAGCATCGAGACCCATCTGTTTGACGTTTCCGGAGATTTTTACGGAAGCGTGATCGAGGTGACCTTCGTCAAAAGGCTTAGGGGCGAGATAAAATTCGTGTCGGCCGAAAAGCTTTCGGAGCAGATCGCAAGGGACAGGGAAAACGCCGAAAAAGTCCTGGAAAACGTCTGAAACCGCGGCGCGGGCGCCTCTCCCCGGCCCGGAGATTTTCTTAAAAACGGCTTAACGGAGCAGGCGGGAAAAAGGGAAAAAAACAAATCTCTTGACAAGAGCCCCTGATTTCTTTTAATATTAAATGCACGGCAGAAAAATCCGGACTCGCTGAGACATTATATTTCCGGACCGCGGAGCCGCCGAAATGAAGCGCCCGCGTTTTTACGTCTCACTAAAGGGAGAAAGCATGAGAGATTTTTTGGTAAATATGAAGAAAAGACCGATAATCATTATCTTCACTGCCCTTTTCACCGCTGTGGGATGCTTTGCCGTACAGTTCAATCCTTTCACAAAAGAATTCGGCTCCCTTGAGAGACTGTTCAAGACCGATTACACACAGCTCCTCACCGATATTGCCGAGTGGCTCAAGGGAAGGGCCACCGATCCGTCCCTGCTGGTGACGACCATTGCCATCGCTGTACTGTCGGTGCTTGGCGTTTCCATCGTGGGCGGTCTTTTTACATCCGGACTTTCGTACATAATGTACATCAACACGTACAACGGCATCCACCGCGTCGCGAAAAAAAGAAAAACCGGCACGCTTTTCGGCGAAGGCGTGAACAAGCGATTCTGGAGCATGACCGGATACATTTTTGTGTCCATCATCACTCTCGCGGTCATAGTTTTTCTGCTTGCGTATCTGAACATGCCGATGGCGATATCGATAGGCAAGGTCATCGCAGGCGATACGAGCCAGATACTGCCGATGCTTCTGCTTATTGCGGTCATGGTCGTTGTAATGTTTTTCGTGGTAGTATTCTACTCCATGTACGTTTCTTACATGATGCCCAGCATAATCGCCTTCAGAAGGGGAGCCGTGAGGGTGGCCTTCAAGATAGTGAATTCCTACTGCTGGTATCTTATCCCGAGGACGCTGCTTTTCCTGGTATATAACCTGGGAATAGAGATCGCGCTGCTTGCCCTGAATTACGGGCTTGCGGATCAGACTCTGTCCATCGTAGTGTTCGCGGCGAACTTCCTGTTAAGAACGATAGGGATCCTTTACTACACTCATTACGTTTTCAAAACCTACATTGAGATGAAGGAAGACATGTTTGACGAAGCCTGAGCGGCGGGCCTTCTTCGGCCTGAAAGCTGCGGAGGTTGCCGGCTTCTTTTACTGCCAGCGCTGACCTGATCTTCCCGGACACATTGGCAATAAGAACAAGAAACCGAATCCTTATACGGTTTCTTCGGCACTGACAAAGGATAAAACCGCTTCGGGCGGGGATAACACGAAAGAAAAGGGAAAAGGGAAGCATTGTGAAAAAGCTTGTTATTCACGGCGGGAAACCGCTTCACGGAGAAGTCAATATCAGCGGAAGCAAAAACGCCGCAGTCGGAATAATCGCCGCCACCATTCTCGCAAACGGAATCTGCAAACTAGAAAACGTACCGGACGTGTCTGACATCAAGATCCTTCTCGAAGCTCTGACGTATCTCGGCGCGTCTTATGAGCGCAGCGGAGACCTTGTCGTTATCGACACGACAGGCGTTGACAAATACATTGCCGACAAGGATTACATCGGCAAAATGCGGGGCTCCAGCTACCTCATGGGCGCTCTGCTGGGACGCTTCCACAACGCCCAGGTATATCTTCCCGGCGGCTGCAATTTAGGCCCCCGTCCCATCGATCAGCACCTTAAGGGATTCACCTCTCTGGGCGCCTCCACGTCCGTCGAAATGGGTAAAGTTGAGATAACCGCCAAGGACGGCCTTGTGGGCAACAACGTGTACCTGGACATCGTGTCCGTCGGAGCCACCATTAACATCATGCTGGCAGCCTGCACGGCTGAGGGCAACACCATCATCGAGAACTGCGCCATGGAGCCTCACGTGGTCGACGTGGCCAACTTCCTCAACACCTGCGGAGCCAATATCAGGGGCGCCGGAACGAATACCATCAGGATCAAAGGCGTAAAGCACCTTCACGGCTGCATCTACTCCATCATTCCCGACCAGATCGAAGCGGGCACGTTTATGGTAGCCGCGGCCGCCACACATGGAGAGGTCACGGTGAAGAACGTGATCCCCAAGCACCAGGAGGCTCTCACCGCCAAACTCGAGGAGATGAACATCGGCATCAAGGAAGGACCCGACTGGATCACCGTATACGACAAGGGCACCATAAGGTCGACAAACGTGCAGACCGCACCCTATCCCGGCTTCCCGACGGATATGCAGCCTCAGATAGTGACCCTGCTTGCCTGCGCCGAAGGCCAGAGCAAGGTGACGGAATCCATCTGGAACTCCCGCTTCTCCTACACCTCTGAGCTCAACCGCATGGGAGCCAATATAACTATCCAGGACAAGATCGCCACCGTTGTTGGCTGCAGGTCCCTCGCAGGCATTTCCATGAAAGCCCCGGACCTGAGAGCCGGAGCGGCCTTCGTCATAGCGGCGCTGGCGGCGGAGGGCGTTTCCACCATTTACGGCACCCATTACATCGACAGAGGATACGATAACTTCGAAGGTAAGCTTTCCGCTCTCGGCGCGGACATTTACCGCGAAGAAGCAGTTTTTGAGGATATCTGACGTCATTACATTGACCGACACGAGCCCCTGAGTACCGAAAAGGCATCCGGGGGCTGTTTTTTGGAATTGAGGTGAACAGATGAAGGTTTGCACACTGGTCAGCGGCAGCAGCGGCAATTCGACTTATATTTCTGACGGAACGACGTCGGTCCTTGTGGACGCAGGCGTCACAGGAAAACGGATCGAGGCGGAGCTGGCCGCCATCGGCGTATCGCCAACAGACATTGACGCGATATTTATAACTCACGAGCACGTGGACCATATCGCGGGGATAGGTGTTCTCGCCAGACGCTACGGCATACCGATATTTGCCAATTACAGGACTATGTGCTGGCTGAAGTACTACAAAAAGGTGGAAAAAATACCCGAAGAAAGACTGGTCGTTTTTGAAAACGACACGGAGCTTGAGTTCAAGACTCTGAAGGTGAGGCCTTTTTCGATCCCTCACGACGCGGCGGATCCCGTTGGCTACAGATTCACCTCCGGCGGCGTCAGCGTTGCCGTGAGTACCGATATCGGGGAGGTAACCGACAATATCAAAAGGAACGTTAAGGGCTGCGCCGTGGTGGTCCTGGAGGCAAACCACGACGTTGAAATGCTGAAGAAGGGCCCGTATACTTATCTGCTGAAGAAAAGGATCCTGGGTGACCACGGCCATCTCTCCAATGACGTATCCGCGTCGTTTGCGAGAGAACTTGCCGAAAACGGTACGGAAACGATCATCCTTGGCCACCTCAGCGCGGAAAACAACACGCCGGAGCTGGCTCTTAAAACAGTCAGACAGGGCCTTGAAGGACAGGAAACTGCCTGCGCCTGCAGAGTGCTTCTTGCCCCGAGACACTCGCACGGAGAAATAATAACATGCTGAAGATCACGGTCTGCGCTGTCGGCACCATCAAGGAAAAATATATGCGCGAGGCCATCGATGACTACGCCAAAAGACTTTCAAGAAAATGCAAGGTCAGCTTTGTCGAGGTCAAGGAATGTCCCACTGTATCCGAAGAGGGCGCGCTCCTGAAAAAAGCGATACCCTCAGGCGCTTTTGTCATCGCCCTTGACCTCAAGGGGAAAATGATGGGGTCCGAGGAGCTGGCTGAGTTCATCGACGCCAAATTGACGGAGGGCGTATCCTGCATTGCCTTCGTGATAGGAGGCTCCGACGGTCTGGACAGAACGATCCCGGCCGCCGCGGATCTTTCGCTCTGCCTGTCCAAAATGACCTTCACGCACCAGATGACAAGGCTGATTCTCCTTGAGCAGATCTACCGGGCAATGAAGATCAACAGCGGAGAAAAATACCACAAATGAAACTCCTGAGGAGGCCTTTATTCCCGGAAAAGAGTCGAGAATAAAGGCAGGTTTTTACATAAAGTTTTTACATGAAAAGACAAAAAATACTTGCAAGTGTTTTTCAAAAATTTTATAATATGCATTTGTTGCTTTATCCTACTAAAGCGATCTTTCGCCCGGCTCGCCGCAACGGTCTTTGCGCGAATGGTTTTGCCCGGGTATTTTCTTTTGAGGAGGATTGAAAATGAACGTTAACGAGTACATTGCATCTGTTCTTGAGACAGTCAAGAAAAGAAATCCGGGCGAAGCAGAGTTTCACCAGGCAGTAGAGGAAGTGCTGGAGACACTCAAACCGGTTATTGAAGCCCATCCCGAGTTCCAGGCCGCAGGCCTTATCGAGCGTCTTGTGGAGCCTGAGAGGATCATCAAGTTCAGAGTTCCGTGGGTCGACGACAACGGCAAGGTCCAGGTCAACAGAGGCTACAGGATCCAGTTCAACGACGCCATCGGTCCCTACAAGGGCGGTATCAGATTCCGCGGAAACGTTACCGAAAGCGTTATCAAATTCCTTGGCTTCGAGCAGATCTTCAAGAACAGCCTGACAGGTCTCCCCATCGGCGGCGGCAAAGGCGGCTCCGATTTTGACCCCAAGGGCAAGAGCGACGGCGAGGTAATGCGTTTCTGCCAGAGCTTCATCACAGAGCTCTACAAATACATCGGCGCTGACGTTGACGTTCCCGCAGGCGACATCGGTGTCGGCGGCAGAGAGATCGGCTTCATGTTCGGTCAGTACAAGCGTCTCACAGGGCTTTACGAAGGCGTCCTCACCGGCAAGGGCCTCACCTACGGCGGCTCCCTCGCAAGGACTGAAGCGACCGGTTTCGGCCTCTGCTACTTCACGGACGAGATGCTCAAGGCCAACGGCAAGAGCTTCAAGGGCCAGACAGTGGTCATCTCCGGCTCCGGAAACGTTGCCATCTACGCGGCGGTCAAGGCAACTGCCCTTGGCGGCAAGGTCGTGGCAATGTCCGACTCAAACGGCTATATTTACGATAAAAACGGCATCGACATCCCGGCGATCAAGCAGATCAAGGAAGTCAACCGCGGCAGGATAAAGGAATACCTGGCAGATCATCCCGGCGCTGTTTACGGCGACGACTGCAGCGACATCTGGGGCGTAAAGTGCGACATCGCTCTTCCCTGCGCCACCCAGAATGAGATCAATGAAGCCTCCGCGAAGAAGCTCATTGCCAACGGCTGCTACTGCGTAGCCGAGGGCGCAAACATGCCTTCCACTCCCGAAGCCATCGCAGCCTTCCAGGGCGCAGGCGTTCTCTTCGGGCCCGCCAAAGCCGCAAACGCAGGCGGTGTTGCCACCTCCGCTCTCGAAATGAGCCAGAACTCGATGCGCTACTCCTGGACGTTTGAAGAGGTCGACGAGAAGCTCCACGGCATCATGGTCAACATCTTCAAGAGCTGCGACGAAGCAGCCGCCAAGTACGGCATGCCCGGCAACTACGCCGCAGGCGCCAATATCGCAGGCTTCCTGAAGGTCGCCAACGCAATGATGGCACAGGGCATAGTTTAATAACGGTCTTTAAAGGTTCCCGCGCATTCGGCGCGAACGTAAACAAATAAAATAGAAAGTGCGGGTTTGATTCCGCATTTTCTTTTTTAAAACTTATATTATAAAAATACTGCGCCGGCCGCTTACTGCTCCGGCGTCTGTTTTTCTCTTTTTTTCCTGAAAAACTCTTTTATGATCTCACTGCAGCTTTCTTCGCATATCCCTCTGTAAACGTCAAAGGAGCAGGCACTTAAGGGTATCTCAAATCCTTCCCGGAAGCCGTCAACGGAGGTGGCGGAGGCTCCGAAATAAAGAGCGGAGACGTTTGCGGCGGCAATGGCTCCCGTACACATGGGGCAAGGCTGGAGGGTAACGAAAACGGAGCAATCCGAAAGGTCGAGGGTGCCAAGGGCGGCTGCGCCACAGTTTAGGGCGTTGATCTCCGCGTGACCGTGGACGGCAAGGGCGCTCTCCCGGGTGTTGCCGGCCCTTGAGATGATGTTTCCGGAGCTGTCGACTATCACGCAGCCCACGGGTATCTCACCCGAATCCCGGGAGGCTTCTGCCTCCTTCAGGGCTTCCAGCATATATTTTTCGGCATCTGTCATGCTGAATCCCGGCTCCATTGGCAACAGGTCCTTTCTAAAGACTTTATTTTTGGAATTATTTAAATAAGAAATGACATAATACAATTGGCGGACATTGTGTCTGCCCGGTGTATTTGCCGGTGAACGGCATCCGCCTCAGTGTCTGCCGCCGGCTTGAAAACACTTCACCGGAGGGCCGGAAAGTGTTATAATAAATGTGTATGGTTTGCGGTGACCTTGCCGCATCTGAATTATATCAAAGAGGCGGAGAATTGCAATGCTTGAAGCTCCGAAAAAGGAAAACGGAAAATACTCTGTAGAAGAGCTGCTGAGGATAGTGGAGCTTCTGAGAAGCCCCGGAGGCTGCCCCTGGGACAGAGCCCAGACACACTTTACGATGGAAAAGCCTATGATCGAAGAGGCTTACGAAGTCGTGGATGCAATTGAAAAAAATGACAGAGAAAAAATGGTGGAGGAGCTTGGTGACGTGCTGCTGCAGGTGCTCTTCCACGCGACCATCGGAAAAGAAGACGGAGAGTTTGACATAAACGACGTTTCGGACCGGTGCGCGAGAAAGATGCTCGAAAGACATCCCCATATATTCGGCGATCAGGCCGCGGGCACTCCGGGCGAGGCGCTTGCCAGCTGGGAACAGGCCAAAATGAAGGAAAAGGGTTTTTCCACACTGTCCCAGGACCTGGAGGACATTCCGCAATGCTTCCCTGCGCTTATGCGAGCGCAGAAGGTCGCCAAAAAGATCGAAAAGGCCGGAAATGGCGGAAACGCTGTGAATTTTGATCCTGAGGGGATCGACTTCGGCAGCGAAGAGGAAGTCGGAAAGCTTCTCTATGAAATATGCAGGCGTGCCGTCGGCGAGGGAGTCGAGTGCGAGCTGGCTCTTAAACGCGAGACCGAAAAAGTTATTGACGGACAAAAAGGCAGCTGACCGCGGAGAAAATTGACATGAGGATCGATAAGTTTTTAAAGGTTTCCAGAGTTATAAAAAGGCGCACGGTCGCGAATGACGCCGCGGACGGCGGAAGAGTGAGCGTGAACGGCAGAGTTGTAAAAGCAAGCTATGACGTAAAAGAAGGCGACGTTGTCGAGGTGGCGTTTGCACAGGGTACGGTAAAATTCCGTGTGAAAAGCGTTCAGGAGACGGTTAAGAAAAACGACGCTCAGGATATGTACGAGCTTATGTGACAATAACGTTGACCGGAAAAGCGGCTGCGCTTGCAAGGGTCATCAGAAGACGAGAGGTTCATATGAATAATTTGAAAAGACTGTTGACGGTTGTTCTATCTGTTGTATTGATATTGGTTTTTGCCGTCTCATGCGTGGGCCCGGGTGAGCCCGATTCTACGGAGGAGCCTGCTGCCACAAACGCTCCGGTGGTCGAAGATGGTCCGGAGTCCACCACGGTGGTCGCCATGGCAGGGGACCAGCCCATCTACAGCAGCGAGTTTTACTATTTCCTCTACCAGGCCATCAGGGAGATCTATTACAAGGCGGATGGAGTATATGATCCGGATGCCGACGACAGTACGAACCTGGCGAAATTGAAGGAGTATTTCTATTCCCGGGATGAAGAGGGCGTGACCTACCTGAAGCGTGCCGCGGACAGGACCCTTGAGATCTCGCAGGGCTTTAAAATTGCCTATAAAGAGGGAAAAGCTTTGGCGACACAGGAGGGTGCGAAATATACCGTAGATGAGGAAGAGCTTGCCTCCGTTATCTCATACATCGACAGCGAGGCGGATTACGGCGCTTCAATGTACGGCTGCTCGAGAGACGAGTATTTCTTCTACGCCTACGGAATGAACGTGAACGACGCCAAAAGGTACACGAGACAGCAGGTATACGCCGAACTTCACGAGACCTACTGGGCAGACGAAAACGGATACGTGGTGGGCATGGACGAGCCTCAGATTCCCGTTGAACCCGCCAAGCCCCAGGAGCCTGCCGAGGACGCCTCCGAAGCCGATAAGACCAAGTATGAGGAGGATCTTCAGACCTACAATACCGCCAAGGCCAAATACGACGAAGAAATTGAGACGTACAAGACCGATTACGCAAAATACGAAGAGCTTCTGAAGGCCTACTACGACAAGTTCAGAGAAGAATACAATGAAAACGAAGACCTTTACGCCTACAGGACCGTAAGGACCCTTTATCTTTCAAAGCTTGACGACTCCGGAAGTCCTCTCAGCGAGGAAGCCGTGGAAGCAAAGAAAAAGGACGTGGACACGTACATTTCCTACGTTGAGGGCGGACAGAGCTTCGAAAAGGTTGTAAAAGGCTTTTCAGAGGACCCGACCGCGTCTTCGACCATGGGACTAACGGATATCAACGTATACACCGGAGCCACCGGGGACCTTCCCAAAGAGGTCATCGACAGGGCTTTTGAGATCAACGAGATATCCGCAAAGCCGGAGCTTATCGAGACCGATACCGGACTGTATCTGATCATGGTGGAGGGTATCGTCACGTTTGACGAAAGCTTCGGGCTTGTGGCTGACGGATCCACCGCCAACCCCGGAAAAGTAAAGAATAACGTTGAATACTCAAAGCTGGCTGCTCTGTACAACGAATACGTCGAGGAGCTGATGAAGAAGGACGAGTACGCCCTCAAGGACATCAACGAAGAAGAAGCTCTGAAGCTTGCCAAGGATTATATTGAATATACCACGGAGGACGTCGGTATTGGCTGATGAAGAAGAAAGGCAAATGAATAGCACTGATCCCCTTGGCGGTACAGACCGCGCCGGTGACGCAAACGGCGAAAAGGACGAAAAGGAAAAAGCCCGCAAGGATACCATGCGCAGGATGCTGAGCCTTGTCAGAAAAGCGGTCCAGGAATACGACATGATCCCGGATGGCTCCAAAGTGTGCGTCGGCATCTCCGGCGGTAAGGACAGCATTGCTCTCCTTACCATTCTGGCCGCTTTGAAAAGGTTCTATCCTAAGCACTTCGACCTTCAGGCTGTGACCGTATCGATGGGTTTTGAGGACATGGATTTCACCCCGGTCGCAAGGTACTGTGAGACCCTGGACGTTCCCTATTTTATCGAGGAAACCAAGATCAAGGAAATCGTGTTCGACATCCGGCACGAAAAAAATCCCTGCGCTCTCTGCGCCAATCTTAGACGCGGAGCCCTAAACGACTGCGCTAAAAAACTGGGCTGCGACATCGTGGCCCTTGGACACCACAGAAACGACGTGGTGGAGACCGCCTTTCTGAGCCTTTCCTATGAGGGAAGGTTCTACTGCTTTGAACCTAAGACGTACCTTGAAAGAAGAGACGTCACTGTCATAAGACCGATGATATTTGTTGAGGAAAGCGAGATAAGGGCTTTTATGAAGGCCTTCTGCTATCCCGTGGTGAAGAATCCCTGCCCTATGGACACTTCGTCGAAAAGAGCGACTATAAAAGAAACGCTTAACATGCTGAACCGCGAGAATCATATTTTCAGGGAGAACGTGTTCGGCGCGGTGAAACGGGGCATCTGGGATAACAAGTGATATAACATGACAGGAAAGATATACGGAAACACTTCCTCGATCAGGAAGAATTTGCTTGAATACCTTGACGGCTTCATCGGGAACACCTACTCTCCCGGTGAGTTTCTTCCCGCCGAAATAAGGGAGGCCTTAGTGCTCGCCACCTCCTCCGCCGGCGTTGAATTCGCAGCGCTGCTGGACAGGAAAAACCGTGTGGAGGCTATATGCGCGGGCAATACCGAAAGCGTTAACCTTGAAGGTCTTCTTGACATGAGAAGAGGTGAAAAAAGGCTCTCGGGCATCAGACTCTGGCATACCCACCCCAACGGAGCTTCGAGTCCCTCTGAAGTCGACATCGGATCCCTTAAATCGCTCAGGCTGGACGCCTGCGGCGTGATCGGCGTAAATACCGAAGAAGAAAGAGCCACGGGCATATCCGTTACCGTGCTGAGAAGAGACACTGAGGGTCTCCTGAACGAATACGAGACCTACGGGCCTTACCCTGTATGGCGTGCGGGAGACTTTAATGAGATCTTTGAGGAACTGGTGAGGACCGACGCCGAGGCCGGAGAACTTGAAACGGAGACGCTCAGGGAGGACGCGGAAAAGGCGATAGTCTGCGGCGTGATACTTCCTCAGGACGAGAAAAGATTCACCAATGAGACCGCTCTTGCCGAACTGAAGGAGCTTGCCAGGACAGCCGGGGCTGAGGTCGTTGCCGAATTCGTGCAGAAAAGACCTTCCCACGACGCCAGGTTTTACATTGGCAAGGGTCTCACAAAGGATATATCCATGAAAGCCCAGGCCCTGGGGGCAACGCTTCTCATCACGGACGATGAGATATCCGCAGGGACTGTAAGAAATCTTGAGGACGCCACGGGTCTCCGGGTGGTGGACAGGACCACTCTGATCCTTGATATTTTCGCGTCAAGAGCCAAATCCAGAGAGGGCAGGCTCCAGGTGGAAATGGCCCAGCAAAAATACAGGCTGACCAGACTCACCGGAAAGGGCGTGGCTCTTTCAAGGCTTGGCGGCGGCATCGGTACAAGAGGCCCCGGCGAAAGCAAGCTTACCGCCGACAGAAACTACATAAAGCGCAGGATCTCTTATCTGGAGGACGAGCTGAAAAAGGTTTCGGCTGTCAGGGATACCCTCAGAAAAGAACGCAAGAAGAACGAGATCCCTCAGGTGGCGGTGGTCGGCTACACGAATGCGGGAAAATCAAGCCTCCTGAACGCTCTTTGCAACGGCGACGTACTTGCGGAGAACAAGCTGTTCGCCACGCTTGACCCTTCCGTCAGAAGGCTCGTGACTGACGACAACAAAGACCTGCTTATCATAGACACAGTCGGTTTCATAAGAAAGCTGCCACACGATCTTGTGGAGGCCTTCAAATCGACGCTGGAGGAGCTTAAATACGCGGATCTGCTGCTCCACGTGGTGGACGGAAGCAATCCCGACGCCGCGAACCAGATCGACGTTGTCGAGGAGATAATAGAGCAGCTCGGCGCGGGCTCAAAGCCCTGCTACACCGTTGTCAACAAGATCGATCTCCTGGCGGCGGACGAGCTGGCCGCGGACAATACCGGACCGATAGATCACGCTGCGTACTATGTGAGCTGCGCCACCGGGAAGGGAATAGATCAGCTGAAGGAGGCTGTCGTAAGCTTTTTCTCGGCCGCGGAAATTCCCTTCTCCCTGAAAATACCCTACAGCGACGGCAAGACGCTGTCATACCTCCACGACAAGGGGACCGTTGGATCTGAGAATTACTCTGAGGACGGCGTGAAGGTAAAAGGAAAGATCGATACCAAATTCTGGAAAAATGATTTTGAAAAATACGAGGTCAAAGATGAAACGGACTAAACTGCTTGTACTTTTCGGCGGACAGTCGACCGAGCATGAAATATCATGCATCTCCGCGGGAGCAGTGCTTAAAAATACCGATCTTCAGCGTTTTAACGTCAAAGCCTGCGGCATAACCAAGGAAGGAGACTGGATACCTCAGGACGGAGAGGACGGTGCCATCGATACCGAAAGCATCGTATCCGGGGCCTGGGCAAAGGCTCGCCGCGGCGAAAAAGGGATCGGCCCCGCTCTTGACCTGATCTACGGCTGTGACGTCGTATTCCCCGTTATGCACGGAATAATGGCTGAGGACGGCTCTATACAGGGCCTTTTCGCGGTGCTTGGCAAACCCTGCGTGGGCGCCGGCATCCTTGCCTCCGCCGTCTGTATGGACAAGGTCTTTACGAAGACCGTACTGAAACAGGCGGGCATTCCCGTGGTCCCCTCCGTCACTCTGGAGAGGACAGACATTTCGGATATGGGGCGCGTCAGAGCTGAGATCGCTTCCGAAATCGGCTACCCGTGCTTTGTGAAGCCTTCAAACTCAGGCTCCAGCGTGGGCGCCTTCAAGGTGCTTTCCGAAGATGAGCTTGACGAAAGGCTGGCGGAGGCCGCGAAATTCGACAGAAAGATCCTGGTGGAAAAATATATAAACGCCAAAGAGATCGAGTGCGCGGTGCTGGGCAACAGAGACCCGAAGGCCGCCACCCCGGGAGAGATCATCACCACCGGAGAATTCTACGACTACAACGACAAATACATAAACGGCACCAGCAGCACAAGGATCCCCGCAGACATTTCCGAAGAGGATCTCGAAAGGATCAGGGCATTGGCGTTGAAGGCTTTTACCGCCATTGACTGCGCGGGCTTTGCCAGAGTGGACTTCTTCAAGGACCGGGACACTGGGGACATCTACCTCAACGAGATCAACACCATCCCGGGCTTCACCTCCATAAGCATGTATCCGAAAATGTGGGAACACGAAGGTATGCCAATGAAGGAGCTTATAACGAACCTGGTGGAGCTGGCAATTGAGGACAGGGCGGAAAACGCCAGGGAATTCTGAGTGCTTTTCTTAAAGACAAATATGCTGATATTTTGCGACAAATGACAAAACTGAAAAGGGCTTGCGATGAACAAAGAAAAACTGAAACCCATCGGAATATTTGACTCGGGCCTCGGCGGCCTTACCGTGCTTAAAGAAGTAAGAAAGCTGCT
Organism: Clostridia bacterium; assembly: GCA_017959965.1. Lineage (GTDB taxonomy): Bacteria > Bacillota > Clostridia > UBA1212 > UBA1212 > UBA1212. Next base: position 23,459 of record JAGCZO010000085.1, read on the forward strand.
TCCCGACGAAAGCCTGATATATTTCGGCGACAGCGGAAGGGCGCCCTACGGAACCAAGTCTGAGGAGACTGTCCGGGCATATACGGCTCAGGATATTTCCTTCCTTCTCTCCAAGGGCGTAAAAGCCGTGGTGGTGGCCTGCAATACAGCCGCCGCCTGCGCGGGAAAGGACCTGCTGGACTCATTCGGCGTTCCCGTGGTGGAAGTCATCGGAGCGGGCTCCGAGGAGGCCGCCAGGGTCACGACCTCCGGAAAAATAGGCGTTATCGGCACCCAGGCCACCATAAGGAGCGGCGTGTATGAAAGAGCCGTAAGATCGATACTCCCGGACTGCGTTTTTTCTTCGAAGGCCTGTCCGCTTTTCGTTCCTCTTGTGGAGGAGGGCTGGTGGGACGACGATATTACAGTTGAGGTGGCGAAGCGTTATCTCAGTGAGATCGGGGATATTGACACTCTTGTGCTTGGCTGTACCCACTACCCTTATCTTGAAAACGTTATCAGAAAAGTCACCGGCGGCAGGGTCACCCTTGTCAACTCGGCAAAGGCTGTGGCGCACAAGCTGGAGGCGACTCTCGAAAAAGAGGGCCTTAAGAACGCAAAAGGCCCTGCGACCGTGGAATACTACACGAGCGACAGCGTAGATAAATTTGCTTCCTTAGGCGAGCTGTTCCTCGGAAACCTCGGAGGCAAGGTCTTCCGGGCAGACACGGAGGCTTTCTCATGAACTCCTTCCGCCTGGAGCTGTCGATCCCGGGCAGACGCCTGAATTATTGCGGCGACTCACGTCCCCCCGCGGAGGAGGATCCGGATCTTGTTCTGAACCTTATGGACAGGAGCGAGGGCACAGCTGCATTCAAAAATATGCTTGGCGTGAAAAAAGAGTTGGTTCTCGACGCCTTCCGCATATCCGTAACCGGGAATATCGCGGGTTTTTATCTGTCTGAAAAGTTTCTTGCCGGCAGGATAAAGGAGCTCTCCGGCATTATCAAAAAGTTTAATATCGATCCTTTTTCCGAGACCGGCGGTGATAAACCGACGGTAAGCAGAGATTCAAAGGACGATTTCCGTATATTTTACACTCTCATGCGGACGGACCCCGCGAAGCAGACCGACGGCGGAAATAAGGACTTTCCCGATAAATTTTTCGCGGACAATTACCCCGCAAGGATACTCGCTTCCATGATCCTGTCAGGCATATACGATATCTGCACAGCTGAGCTTGGCGGCATCGAATTTGATCTTTACGTAAAAGGACGGAACTTTGCCCGCAGAGCCTCGGAGCTGTTCTGCCTTGCGGAAAAGGAAAACGGCTGTGTTCCTGCGGAACTTGCGCTGTGCGTCGGAAGGTACGTGAGAAAAAGCATCAGGGAGGAATCTTTATGAAGCTGGACATGAAAAAGGTCAAGGAGGAACTGGTCCTTTGGATCAGGGATTTTTTTGAAAAGAACGGGAAGGGCTGCAGAGCCGTGATAGGCATCTCGGGAGGCAAGGACTCATCCGTTGCCGCCGCGATCTGCGTTGAGGCTCTCGGCAAAGCCAATGTGACAGGCGTGCTGATGCCCTGCGGCGAGCAGAGCGACATTGACGCCGCCTACATGCTGGTGAACCATCTCGGGATAGATCATTATGTCGTAAATATAGGCAATACCGTCAGGGAACTGAAGGCTGCGGTACCTTCCGGGGTAGAGCCCTCAAGGCAGGCGGAGATCAATCTTCCGCCAAGGATCAGAATGAGTACGCTTTATTACGTGTCTCAGTGCCTGAACGGAAGGGTGGTGAACACCTGCAATCTTTCGGAGGATTGGGTGGGCTACTCCACAAGATACGGTGATTCCGCCGGCGACTTCAGCCCGCTTTCAAACCTCACGGTGGCGGAGGTAAGGGAGCTCGGCAGTCTGCTGGGACTTCCGGAGGAGCTTGTCAAAAAGGCTCCCTCCGACGGCCTTACCGGCAAAACAGACGAGGACAACCTGGGCTTCACATACGAGACCCTTGACAGATACATCAGAACAGGCGTCTGTGAAAACGCTTCCGACAGGGAACGCATAGACAGACTGCACGAGAGAAACCTTTTCAAGCTGCAGCTGATGCCCTGCTACAAGCCGTCGGAGAACGCGGTCATCCTGTAAAAGGCTTTACGCGGGTTTATCGCCAAGGCTTCCCGGAGTAACAAATGAAGATATACGATACGCTGTCATCCAAATACGTCGGCCGCGATATAAGCTGTCCCTGCGGCAGGGTACACCGCGCCCGGGTAAAGGACGTCACCATAGGCGATGGCGCGGTGGGGGCCCTGCCGGGGGCTGCGGCGGGCCTCGGGGCCGCGCGCGCTTTTGTCGTAAGCGACAGGAACACGGAGCGCGCGGCCGGCGGCCGCATGTCTCGGGTGCTTTCCGCGGCCGGCATCCGGTTCGACAAGTTTGTTTTTGAGGAGGACCGGGTCGAACCGGACGAGGCCTCCGCTGCAGCTGCTATTGCCGCCTTCGGCGGCCAGGATATCGTCATTGGCGTGGGCTCCGGCGTCATAAACGATATCTGCAAGCTTTTGGCGA
>JAGCZO010000086.1 GCA_017959965.1 Clostridia bacterium
AAGAGTCAGCTGCTCTACCAGCTGAGCTAAGAGTGCTGGTGTATGTCTTGTGACCCGTTCGGGGCTCGAACCCGAGACCCCAACATTAAAAGTGTTGTGCTCTACCAACTGAGCTAACGAGTCCTCCGTCCCAAATCGGGAATGCAAAGGTAGTAACTTTTTTTGAATTCGCAATAAAATTTTTTAAAAAATTACAGCATAAAATGAAGGATTATTATCCGGTCTTTTACAAAATCAGGAAAAAGAATTATATTTGCATATTAACGTTGATGAAAATGATTGACCAGAAGATACTTGACAGTCTATGCGGGCAGGATGTAGTCCTGTTTGTTGCAGATCAGGATGAAATTTCCGCCTCCGATGTCCGTTTCCCGGTTGTCTATACCGGTATGGGAAAGCTGAGGATGTACAGCGCCCTTGAAAAGTGGTATGCCGCACGGAAAGGCGGTGTAAAACCGGTAATCCTCAATATTGGAAGTTCAGGGTCGGCCAAGTATCCGATAGGCACAATTGTGAATGTGACAAGTTTCGTGAACGGAGGTTGTGAGCTCATTTATGACCGTATTGATTTGCCCGGTGAGGGTGCTTCAATATTCTCCGGAGATTATTTCATGAGCACCCAGACTTTCAGTCCGGAGCAGGTGAAAGCGCTCTCGGGGCAGTATGACCTTTTTGACATGGAAGCTTATGCCGCCGCCCTTTTCTGCAAGGAGCACGGCCTTTCTTTCTACTGCTTCAAAGCGGTCTCAGATAATCTGGACGGTACCCTTAAGGACTGGAGATCAATCCTTGGGGAAATCCGTGTGAGCTTTACAACGTTTCTTGGCAGGTTATAAGACCCTTTTTCAGGCGGAGTATTCTTTGATGTGCTGCTCCTGCGAGAGCCTGCACACAAGGAGTTTGTCCTTGGATTCAGCCACTATATATCCGTCAAGGCCTTCCACCACTACGGTCTTTTCACCGGCAACGTGTACCAGGCAGTCCTTGCAGTCAAACAGGCGGACGTCCTGGCCCACCGTGGTGTTGCCGTTTTCATCGGCCTTGAGGTGAGTCATGACGGAACCCCAGCTGCCAAGGTCGCTCCAGGCAAGGTCCTCTGCAATCACGTAGATGCGGGAACTTTTCTCCATCACGGCGTAGTCTATGGAGATTTTCTCGCAGGTAGGGAAGAGGCGCCGAAGGTCCTGCGGCTCCTTTTCAGTGAAAAAGGACGGCGAGAGCTCATCCATGACGCCTGCAATCTGGGGGGCATAGCTCCTTAGCTCTGTCACAATTGTGTTTACGTTCCACACAAAGATGCCGGCGTTCCAGACATAGTGTCCGTCTTCAAGATAGCCGATGGCTGTATCGAGATCCGGCTTTTCCTTGAATTCAGTCACTTTAACTATCTGGCCTCGAAGCGCTTCCGCCGCGTGGATATATCCGTAGCCTGTTTCGGGACGGGACGGTGCGATACCAATGGTTACAATGGCGTCACGTTCTTGGGTGAACTCCAGGGCTTTGCCTATGGTGTGTGTAAATGCGTCCGTCCTTAGGACCAGGGCGTCTGCAGGAGTTACCACAATGTTTGCCTTGGGGTCCTTTCGCTGGATTTTCCAGGAAGCGTATGCAATGCAGGGGGCGGTGTTGCGGCCCTCGGGTTCTGCTAGGATCTGGTCTTCCGGGATGGAGGGGAGCTGCTCCTTCACAAGGCCCACATATTTCTCTCCCGTCACAACCCAGAAGTTCTCCGGGCGGCAAAGTGGCGCAAAACGGTCTATGGTAAGCTGAAGGAGGGAGCGTCCAACTCCAAGGATATCAATAAACTGCTTGGGGACGTCCGGCGTGGAAAGCGGCCAGAGCCTGCTTCCAATACCACCGGCCATGATAACTACGTGTGTATTCATAACACACAAAGATAGTAAAAAAAAGGAAAGTTGTGTATGCCGATGGTTCCCTTGTCCCGATGCTTTCCATTCTGGCAGCAAATACGGCAAAAAAACTCCCGATGTCCATTCAAACACCGGGAGTAAAGGAATAAAAACTATATTACTAATTTACAAAAGTAATATTTTCAATCGTAATGTTGCCAGCACTCTTATTTGCATTGCTAAGTATATTCATACTGGCATCTTTATTAAGACCTATATCGGAACGTGAGCCTCTGGCCTCAATCACAACGTCAGTAGCATCATAAGTGCCTGCAATTGAAAGAGTAACGCTGCCAGAAGTACCAGAACTGTCTAGAGCAGGGGCATCGGTGACAAATGTTTTTGTTTCTCCTATTTTAGTGAACGGCCTTATGTAAAACTTTATGTTGTCTTCATAATCACCATCTTTATCAGTATCAAATTTGAACCAAAAATAGCCAGAGTAGGAGGATCCAGATAAATCCCAAAGCTCAGAATTATTATTTCTCTTCATATAGAAGTAAATATATCTTTCATCATAAGCCACCTTGAATTCTTTCCAATATGTTCCTCCTCCTAATACTGATTTGTAATTATCACTTGTCAAATTAGTATTTGAAGCCGGATCCCAATCTGAAAAAGCGCCATCAATATCAATTAGCGGAACAAATGGAGCAATACCAGTTCCTGATGCAGAAAAATCTTTGGTAATAACAATATGAGAAACAGAAGATCCCAAGGTCCCGCCGTCGTCGTATGCGGCTTTCGCCTTTTTTTCCAACAAGACATACGAATTAGCTTCATTTGTTAAGGTTAACAGCGGCATAAAATCTGCGTGCCACCCTCTGTAGGGGACATAAAAAGTAGCAGTGTGTTCACCAGAAACATTTTCT
>JAGCZO010000087.1 GCA_017959965.1 Clostridia bacterium
AGCTTTGATATCGGATCCTGTCACGGGCAGGATCTCGACGCCTTTCGCACCCAGGGTTAGGTTCTTCAGGGTCTTTGATAAAACGTGATAGGAATTTCGCGTGCCGCAGGTCTCGATGCCGAAATGATTGTACCTTTGTCTCATTCCTCCCAGGAAGGAAAGGGCGGCGCCGTCCTTTATCATTTTTTCCACGGCTTCCCTCATTACCGCGGACATGAGGCCCTGTTCTCTCAGGTCCTTCCGGCAGCAGACGTTGCCGATACCGAATGCCTTGAATTCCTTCCAGGAAATACTGAGCTTTACCGGAAATCTTCCGGCGCAGGCGGCGATCCTTCCGGTGCTTTTTTCGAAGGCAAAGGTGGCGGTCCTGCAGGTGCTTCTCGTTTCCCCGAAAAGCTTGGGAAGAAGCTTTTTAAAATCCTCGCCTGACTCATTGAATCCGAAGGCCTCGTTTATGAAATCAACGTATGCCTTTTGCAGGGCGGGTGAGAACTCAAGGTCTTCTCCGTTGACTGTTTCAAAGAGCTTATTGTCCATTTTTATATCCTCAAAGCTGCTCTTTCTCAAGATATGCGGGCACTATTTCTTTTCCGATAAGCTCAAGGGGCACGTCGTGACCCAGCACGGAAAAAGCGCGCCTTGTTTCGGGGAATACGTAAACTCCCTGACCGAGCATGCCTCCCGCCATGAACCATCTGCCGTCCGCGGAATTGGTGAAGCCGTAGCCGTAACAGCCTTTGCCGCCTCTTGCTTTTTTTATCCATTTTTCGGAAAGAATGCGCTGCCCGCCGAACACGCCGCCGCCTGCCAGCATCATTCCGTAAGCGGCAAGGTCTCCGGCCCTGACGAAAAGCCCGGTGCCCCCGAGGGTATGGTTTAAGGGACAGGTACCCCAGGCATTTCCAATCCAGCCCAGAGGGTTGAACATTCTTTCCTGGAGAAACTCCGCAAGCGTCTTTCCGGCGACTTCTTCGACTATCCTGCCGATAAGGTAGTAGTTAGTGTCGCAGTATATAAAAGGGCCTTTCCCCGGATCGTGAACTATGGGCTGCGAAAGGAAAAACTTCAGAAAATCCGTGTTCCCGTCCTTTCTGAAATCCATCACGTCAATGTCGATATTGGCTTCTGAGGAGACTCCCGTACGGTGGAGCATTACGTCTTTAAGGCTTACTTCCTTCCAGCGTTTATCGAATTTTTTCGGAAAAAGATGCCCGATGACGTCATATACCCTGTCGCTGTCACTGAGCTTTCCTTCATCATGCAGTATGCCAACGGCGCAGCCCGTTACGGATTTGGAAATCGAATAGATGTTGTGAGCTCCCTGGCCGGGCCTGAACATGCGTTCGTTCCGGGAGTTTTCCGTCATTTCCGCAGCCATATATGCGCCGGGAGCTTTTTCCTCAAGCAGTGCCGTCAGTTTTTCAAAGGGGGTCATTGTTGATCCGGTCTCCGTTCAGTACGTATAGTATTTGTCACTCGTTTGGGCGTCCTGCCTGAAAGCCGTATCGCCGGGTTTAACCGAGTGCTTCCTTCAGGACCTGCAGATTCTTTTCCATCTCTCCGAGATAGGTGACACCCTCCGCAATGTCTTTGGCAGTCACCGATTGGAGAGAATTCATGTAAAGTATCTTCTGATCTTTTTTGGCTGTGGTGTTTTTTATGGTCTCCGCTATCTTTCCGTCGGAGCCTTCAAGGGCGATCACGGCGCCAAGCTCAAACTCGTCGATCTTTTTCGCGAGAAAAACTACGGTTTCAAAGCTTGCTTCGCTTTCCGCGGAGCAGCCTGAAAATGCAGCGTAGTAGTTCAAAGCGTAGTCGTCCACAAGATATCTGAAGGGGAACCTGTCGCCGAACAGAAGGGTGCTTCTGTTGGCGGAGGTGACCGCGTCGCAATAGTCAAGATCAAGCTGCTCAAGCTTTTCGGTATATGATTTAAGATTTGATTCGTATTTTGAACTGTTTGCGCTGTCGAGCCTGCAGAGGGCTTCTTTTATCGCGGCGCAGAACCTGACCGCGTTTCTGAGGGAAAGCCAGACGTGCTCGTCGTTTTCGGCTTCATGGCCGTGATCATCGTCTTCATCCCCGTCATGTCCTGCTTCCATGCCTTCCTTTAACTCTTCCGCCTTGGCGTCGGAGCCCAGGAGCTCAAGAAGGTTTATAACGGTCATGTCCTTGTTAACGGCTGTGCCGAGAACGTCTGTGACCCACCGGTCGGACTCGCCGCCGACGTAAACAAACATGTCGCACTTGGAAATTTTAACGACATCGGCAGCCTTGGGCTGGAAGCTGTGAAGGTCGACGCCGTTGTCCAGAAGAAGGGTGATCTCAACGTTCTCCGAGTCTCCCGCCACGGACCTTACCCAGTCGTACAGAGGAAAGATCGTTGTGACGATCTGTATTTTTGAACTGCCTCCGGAGGGTACGGCACACCCGCCGATCGACGCCGCCAGCGCGACGGCAAGTACCGCGGACAGTATGTATACAAGAGCTTTTTTCATCATTTGCCTCCCTGCGAGCTGTTCCGCGTCTTACCGGGATCCGTGCCGGCTCTGATCCTTCTGAAATGTGATCCGGAGCGTTCTCAATTTGCGAATAGTTCGCAAATTGATTTTAAACCCGCATACGGGTCTTTGTCAACGGAAAGGAACTTTTTGAAACTGTTAAGCCTTTTTTAATCTTCGAAAAGCGGTGTGGAATAGTACCTGTCTCCGCTGTCGGGAAGGAGGACTGCGATGACCTTGTTCTCATTGCCGGGCCTTGAGGCGACCTTGACGGCTGCGGAAAGGGCGGCTCCCGACGTAATGCCTGCGGAGATGCCTTCCTTTTTGGCCAGCAGTTTGGCGGCGGCGAAGGCGTCGTCCGCGGAAACGGGTATTATTTCATCAATGACGGAGGTGTTTAATACTTCCGGTACGAAATTCGCTCCGATGCCCTGCAGTTTATGGGGCCCCGAATAACCTTTTGAAAGCAGCGGGGAGGTGTCAGGCTCCACTGCGATAACTTTTATCCCGGGATCCTTGCTCTTCAGGTATTCGCCCACTCCCGTCAGCGTGCCTCCGGTCCCTACGCCTGCCACAAATATATCTATTTTACCTTCAGTGTCGTTCCATAGCTCGGGCCCCGTGGTTTTTCTGTGGGCGTCGGGATTGGCGGGATTATCAAACTGTCCCGGAATAAAACTGCCGGGTATTTCTGAGGCGAGCTGCTCCGCTTTTCTGATGGCGCCGGCCATTCCTTCGGAGCCCTTTGTGAGCACGATCTCTGCGCCGTAGTATTTCAGAATGTTTATTCTTTCTTTGGACATGGTGTCGGGCATGGTAAGGATCACCTTGTAGCCCTTGACCGCGGCGACTGCAGCAAGACCTATGCCGGTATTTCCGGAGGTGGGCTCGATTATGACCGAACCTTCCCTCAGCAGACCGTCTTTTTCAGCCTGCTCGATCATGTTTTTTGCGATCCTGTCCTTTGCGCTTCCGGCGGGGTTAAAGCTTTCAAGCTTCAGAAGCAGAGTGGCTTTCAGTCCGAGTTCCTTCTCTATGCCCTGCGCCTCCGCAAGGGGCGTGCTTCCTATAAGATCCAGTATGTTATTGTAGATTTTTGACATTGCCCGTGTTTCCTTTCATGAGCTATCCATCGGTTATTATAAACTTATTTGAGCCGTTTTCAAGGTCTTTAAGACGCTCGGACCGCCGCCGCGGAGTTTTCAACCCAAGCCGTTATAGTCCGTGATCCCGATATCGTATATATCCTCGAAAAGTATTTTTCTTTCGCCGACCCGCAGGTATCCAGACAACAGGCTGATATCCGTAACGTACCCCCGGGCCTGTTCCTCGTGAAAGCTGCCGTAGAACGTTACTTGTACCGACATACCGCGGCAAAGCTTCTTAAGGACGTATGAAATATTCATTTCCGATTCTTCGGAGATCTCGCGCTTTGAGACCCGGCCGTGGCGCTCTTCTCTGTCCCGCAGGGCCTCTTGAAGCCCCTTCATGGCGTCGAAGGGGGCAAACTGTTTAGCTCTTTCCTGTCTCGTCATCATAACCGGCCCTGTGACCTCCTATGAAACCGTTTCTTTCTCTCTGCGTTCCCCCGGGCAGATAATTTGTTCCGGTGAGGACGGAATTTTTTCCGTATTTTTCATGGACGAATATTTTGGCCCGCTGTACGGCCCGTTCCTTTTCGGCGGAGTGAGGATCCGTGAACAGATCGTATCCTTCGCAGCCTTCGTCGACAACGTCGTCAAAGCTGATCCCGAGCCTTCTCACAGCCGCGTCTTTACTCACTATCCTGTCGTAGATCTCAAGGGCCGCCGTCCTCAGGGGAGAAGCGAGACTTGTGGCGGAAAGAAGCCTTAAAGACCCGTTCCCGGGAGGGATGAGATCTCTTGAATAGCCGATGAATACGGTGAGCTTATTTGTTATCACTTTCCGCCGCATCAGCTCCTCCGCTCCGTTCACGGCCATCTCCTGCATCACGACCCGGGCCTCTTTATAAGTGTAGTCCCGCGGCAGGATCTGTGAAAAGGATACGGAGTGGGATCTGCTTTTATAGTTTTTTATATCCGATATGAGGCAGGGCTCGCGGCCCCAGGCGTGATCAATAAGCAGTTCGGCGTTTTTTCCGAACACCTTATAAACGAGCTCAGCCGGAAGTTCTGTGACGCCTCTCATATCGTATACGCCGTAGCGCTCAAGTCTTCTCGCGGTGCCTCCCGCAATCATCCAGAAGTCGGTAATAGGGCGGTGATCCCAGAGCTCGAGCCTGTATTTATCCTCGTCAAGGCAGCCGATGTGGTCCCTGGAGTGCTTCGCGGTTATATCGAGAGCCACCTTTGCGAGATACAGATTTGTACCGATGCCGGCGGTGGAAGGAATGCCGCAGCGTGACGCGATCTCGTTCATGAGAAGCTTCGCCATGTCCACGGGAGTTTTTCTGTACAGATCCAGGTACGCGGTCACGTCGAGAAAGGACTCGTCGATGGAATATACGTGTATGTCCGACGGGGAAAAATAGTCAAGGTAGACGGAGTAGATGTCGGCGGCGTAATCTATGTACAGAGCCATGCGGGGAGGCACGACCTCGTACTTTATGCCGGCGGGTATTTCCGACAACCTGCACCTGTTTTTTACGCCGAGAGCTTTCATTTTCGGGGAAATGGCGAGGCAAAGGGCGTTTGAGCCCCGGGTCATGTCCGCAACGGCAAGGCTGGTCTCAAAGGGGTTCAGTCCTCTTTCCGCGCACTCTACGGAGGCGTAAAATGACTTCATGTCTATGCAGAAGTATGTCCTCTTCTGTTCGTCCATGGCGGTTCCGCACTCCTGTCAGGCAAGATCCTTAAGCACCTTCACAGCAATGCCCTGGATCTCGCAGGTGTCAGTAAAAATGTCCTCGTATTCACTGTTCTCCGGGTGGAGCCTTATCCTTCTGCCGGCGCGGTCTGGATAGAAACGCTTCAGAGTTGCTTCATCGCCGACAAGGGCTACGACTATGCTGCCGGGTTCGGCGGTGCTCGTGTGCTTCACGAGGACAAGGTCGCCGCTTGCGATGCCGGCGCCGATCATGGAGTCTCCGTCCGCTCTCAGAATGTAAAAATCCCCGTCTCCAAACAGCGAGGAGGGCAGACGGACGTACTCCTCGATATTTTCTTCGGCAAATTTCGGAAGCCCGCACGCAACTGA
>JAGCZO010000088.1 GCA_017959965.1 Clostridia bacterium
AGACTAACTTACGTCTTCTCCGAGAAAAAGAATTCTGTGAACTAATTTTTTGGGCTCTTTACGCAAGCCGCCGATAATAAATGATAAAAGCGGTGTCCAAGGACATCAGTGGCGGCTTGCTTTGCACGAGCGGACCGCTCGCAGTACCTTCGTACGCCGTCGGGTCCGCGCGAGCAAAAATAGCTCCAAACAATTAGTTCACAACGTGAACGCAGAGTAGCGGATCTTTACGCACTTTGCTTGGGAACAGATTATAAAACTGCGGTAAAAAGAGATTCGGTTTTCTATTACTAAGCAAAGTGCTTTCCGGGAATGTAATATTGTGATCTGCTGTTCACATAATTATTAATTGACAGAGGCGCGGCATTTTATCGGAATGCCGCGCCTCTGTCAATTATTGTAATTGCATGATTTATTTAGATTTCCCCTTAAACCTGCGGATCTCCTCCCTCATAAGATCCAGGTAGAACGATCCCAGGGTCTTGCTGGGCTCGATGTCCTTGGAGTTTTCCAGGGAGATCTGCTCGCCGAGAGTCCACTCGTTGAAGGAGACAACCAGGACGAGCTTCGGGCCGATGAGGCGGGCACGGGCCCAGGCTCTGCGGAAGGTGTTGCCGTTGTCACGGAGAGCAGGGGCAATGTAGCCTGCCGTGCCGGGGGTCTTGCCCTGGCTTCTTGTGGAGGCGTTGACGGTCATGCACTCGGGGTGGCCGTCCAGCACTGTGAAGGTCTGGGCGCCGCGCTCCTCCCAGCTCCAGAATATTTTGGAGATCAGAGTCTCGCTGTCGAAGAGGTTGCCTTGCTGACCGACGAAGCCGGTGACCCAGCGCACCGTGAAACGGTCGTCCTCGTAGGGCGAGACGTTGTCCTGGAAGAAGGCGGGGGTGGCGGCGTAGCAGAGCAGAAGGGGCTTGCCAAGGTACTCGTAGTACATTTTGCGGTAGCGCTCATTGGCGAGAAACGTGTTGTAGATCTGGTCGGTCTTGGCGGCCATGCGGCCGTTGGCGAAGGTGTCCTTCTCGCCGGGACCCTGCTCGTGGCCGGGGCCTGTGAAAATGCAGATCTTGGGGGCGCCGGGGATGTCGGCCCAGACGTCAAACAGAGCCTCCGTGGCGTCCTCGATGGTCCTGAAATCGGCCCTGAGCTTGCGCATGGTCTCGGGGATGTAGTTGATGTTGTTGGACCAGTCCACGAAGACAAAATCGACCCCCGCGTCCCGCAGCCAAATGCCGTGCTGCTTTATGACGTTGCGGTCGAGGGAGGAGTAGGAGCCGAGCCAGGGAATGTCCCAGGTGTGACCCTCGCCCCACTTCCAGTCAGACCGGAACCAGGTGGTATACGCGATGCCCACCTGCCTTTCGGAGGGGTCGACGGGCGGGTAGAGGCCGCTGCCGGTGGTGTCGCAATCAACGTCAATGCTCTTGTAGATCTCGGCGTCGTATGTGCCGAACCTTTCGTTTGCTTCGTTCAGATCCATTTTTTCGTATCTTTCCTTTGCAGTCATCTGTATAGTGTCGCCGGAACGCTCGGCGGCGTAATCGAATAAAAGACCCAAACCTGCGGCGTCAACGTAATACGTACTTCCGACCTTTTCAGGCTTTCTGAAGGCGTAAACGTTGCCGCCGATAGTTATCTTGTCCTCCGCAAGGCTTGCGGCCGCGGTCACGCCCTGGTAGTTGACGATGACGCTTCCGTTTTCCTCATAGCATTCGGCGCCGAAGGCTTTGGCAAGGCCCTCAAGAGGCGCGTAGACGACGCCGGAAACTTCAAACGGGACCAGGGAAGCGTCGGAGACCGAATACTCAAAGGAAACGTTGCCGCAGAAACCGTAGGGCTTGCCTGTTTTTATGAAAATATCGTTGCGGAGATCCTTGAAATACCTTGCGGCCCGGGATTTTACCGCAGTCATGGCAAGGTCAAAAAAAACGTAGGAATCGGGAAATTCAACGTCTGAAGGTGTAAAAACGGGAATTTCAAAAGTCGGTTCCGGATTTTCCGGGGCGGAGGTCTCATTGGCGGCAGGCGTTTCCGGAGAGGCCGGAACACAGGACACAAGGCCTGACAGCAGGACCGGAAGTATAAGCAGAACAATGATTGATTTGAAAAATGTTTTAAACATTATGTGTTCCTCATTGGCGCAAAAAAAGCTGTCAGCCGGTCTTTTCGCAGACGATCTCGATCTTCACGGGTTTGTCGATCCGGAAAGTTATCTTGTTGTCCGGGGGAAGGCCGTCGTACTTGATCTCCTCTAACACGTTGCCCTTGAAGTCCTTGTAGACGACTGAGGTCAGTCTGGAGGTTCTGCGGAGCACCAGTTCATAGGTCACGTCAATGCCGCCCTCGGGCACGAAAATGTGGTTGTTGTTGGTGACCTCCACGCCGTCAACGAAGGCCTTCTCAATCCTTGTGAGCTTGAAGGTGACGGTGGCCTCGTTCAGGACCTTGGCTCTGATCTCGCCGTCGGAATAGCCCATCTCAGAGAGAAACGATTCGTATACGACATCATGTCTTTTTTGGACAAATTCACGGATTATGGCAACTCCGTTCACGTAATTGTTCTGATCTGCGCCCCAGCGCTGAGTCTGAAGGTAGATGAAGGGCGCCCGCTCGTTCACGATATTGTCAAGCTCCGCCTCCAGATATTCCGGCGTGAAGATCTCCCTTACCACTTCGTAGAAGCGGAGAACAAATTTCTCCTTGAAAGCCTCGTTCTTAAGAAGATTGTGCATTATAGTGCCGCAGACGCAGTGCGTGCTGTGCATGGCGCCCCAGATAGTGATGGTGTAGTGGGTGATGTTGTCGTAAAAACCGACGCCAAAGTCAGTGTCCAGCATGGTGAAGTGCCACTTTGTGTCGTAATTCGAGGGGTCTCCGTTGCCTGCTCTGTTGCGCCAGATCTTGATATTGTTTTCGGGCCAATCCACCGCGTTGAAAAACATTCTGGCCACGTACATGTCCATAAAGGAGTCCAGATCGAGCCTGTCGGCCACGTAGTCGAAATATTTCTGGACCGAAAGGTCACGGGACCTTATATACTCCATGAGAGTGTTGAAGGACTGCGGGTCTGTCTCAAGTCCCGAGGTGAGCACGAAGGGCGCGTTCTGATTGGTGTGTACCTGAGAATAGTCGCTTTCGATGATGGCAACGTTGTCCTTGTCGATGCCGTGGTGGGATTCAACGTAGTCGCCGCTGTAGCGCTCACGGGCATTGTAAACGCCCCAGAAGCAGCCGTTTATAAAGAGCAGCGCGGGGGCGTAAGCCATGGTGTCGACCTTCAGAAGCCGCGACACCCGCTGCATGTAGGAGTCTCTTATATAGGTCAGTCCATAGTCGTTGCCGGAGTTTCTGAGAAGGAGCCTGGCAAAGTCCGTGATGCGCTGGCCTTTTTCGTTGACGGAATAGCCCTCGAAAAGATCGTAGTAAAGCTTGTCTTCGGTGCCTCCCTGCTCGTTGTCCACGTTCCTGTAGAACACCTTCATGGACTTCATGGGGGCGCCGGAGGAGCCGTGACCGCTCACCGACAACTGGACGTTTGAGCATCCCGTACGGCTGCCCTGCTTGTCAAACACCTCCATCACGCCGTTGCCCCGGGGGTTTGAGATGTTCTCGGACACGTAATAATTGTTGTAGAAGCCCTCACTGCCGACGAATTCCGACGCGTCCATGGAAAGGGACATGACTGTCACGTTGAATTGTGACAGGAGAGTCGTGATAAAATACGTGGAGGTGAATACCTCGGAGACCTCGCCTCCTTCTCTGACGGAGCAGGCTTTGATGACGTGGGCGCCGGGAAGTCTGTTCACGCCGGAGGGTACCGAATAACCGGAACCCATTACGGCCGCAGTCGTTTTGATCAGCCTTCCGATCTTCATCTCCGTGGTATCTTCAAGGTGTATCGGAACGGAATAAAGCTTCCTTTGGGACGAGGTCCTCGGGTCGGAGCCGTCGGCGGTATAGTAGATCGTTGAGCCCGGAGCGGCCGAGAGGCAAAGATCGAACTCCGTGTCGTAGCAGCCGGGAACGTGGTCGAAATCCACCTCGTTGAGAGCGCAGCGTTTTACCTCGCCCGCAAGTCCTCCCGAATAGTTTGGAACGATCTGCCGGAGCTTTGCGGATGATGACTGAAGCAGTTCAACGATCTCCCAGCCGCTGTCCTCGACAAGCGCGACTCTCACCGCATACTCGTTTTTAGAAAGATCGTCAACGCAGCCCGTGTCGAAGGTGTAGGATTCAGTTGCCCTGAAATATGACACGGCGCCAATGAAATTCTCCGGCAAAACATCTGCGGAGGGCCTGTTGGCGGCAGCGGCAAGTATGAGGCACACCTCGCCGGCGTTGATCTCAACGTTCCAGAACGAGTCGTAACGGTCAATGGAAATGATCTCGCCCGTGGCGTCAAATTTTGCGTTGTGGGCGCATTTTATAAGATAATAGCTTTTCGCCGGAATGACTGTTGACCCGAAAAGAAAGGTCTTGTATTCGTTAAGAGAAGGGCTTTTGTAGTAAAGAGCCAGGGAGGAGCAGTCGACAGCCTCGTCCTTTGAGTTGTACAGCTCGATAAAGCCCGCGGAGGTGGCGGCTTCCTTTTTCGTGCTGTTGCCGTAGACCTTTGATATGACCAGGCCCTTAAAGGACGAAACGTCCTTGGAATTATCCGGCTCCGGAGTTTCCGAAGGCAGCGCGGTGACGTCAGGATGCAGTATCGGATCCTTGCCGCCCGGGTCAGTTGCGACGCAGCCGGAGGCGGCCAGGATGAAAACCAGCGCCAGAACGAAACAAATTATTCTGTTTATCCGTTGACGGCAAATCGTCATACTGTCGGTTCCTCAGACTCGATGATGCCCCGGAGAAGGGCGCCGGGCAAAAGCCGTTTACTTACTTACCGTTACGTTGGAATAACCCTTGACGGCTTCCGTGGTGCCGTTGGCGTGCTGGCCGGAGCTGTTGTCGCCAAGGATCCTTACCGTGCCGTCGCTCATCAGGAACGCCGAGAAGCCGAAGCCTGCCGCCACCTGCGTGACGCCGGATCTGATCAGGACCGCACCGGAACCGGAGGTCACTGCTCCGCCGATGGCGCCTCCCTGGTCAAGACCGTAAACGTACACGGCGCCGTTTTCGGAAAGCATCAGCATATTGGAGAACATGATGGAGGCCTGGACAATGTTCTTGCCCTTCAGAACGGCCTTGGCGCCGTGGCTTCCCTCACCCTGCGTAAAGCTTCCTATCTCTCGCCAGCCCGCGTAATATGCGTTGCCGGATTCGTCCACCAGCACCAGAGTGTGCTCGCCGCTTTCGATATATACAACGCCGGACAGAAGCTTGTAGGGCGTGGCGAAATTGTCGACTCCGTCGTCATATTTGTGCCATCTGCCGTCGCCGAGCACGTAGCAGTTGCCCTCGGCGTCAAGGTAGGCGGTGTTGCGTCTGCCTGCGGAGATCATGGTGGCGCCGGAGGCGATCTTCTGGAATTTTTCCGCGGAGCCTCCGTAGTTCTCGGCTCCAAGCTGGCCGTAGGAATTGTTTCCTATACCGAACAGGTCGCCGGACTTATCAAGGATCAGCAGATGATCGTAGCCGACGCTTATCTCCACGGGATCTCCCTCGAATTCAACGATTCCCCATGCAGTCAGGTTTCCCGATCTGCCTGCAGCCTGAGCTGAACCGCCAATGGAATAGATCTCGCCGTCCATGGTCAGCACCGCGGCGCAGACCATGCCGGTGTTGCCGTTTTCGTAGTCGTTGCTGCTGCAGACCGAGACCATGGCCACGTTGTCCATGATGAACTTCGGCTTGGTGACGACGTCCGTGCCGGCGCCCAGGATGTTGTTTACGTTGCTTCCCCAGCCGTAGAGGTTGCCCGACTCGTCAAGGTAAAATACCGTGGCGGCAGCGGCGGAAATGCCCGGGCGGACCTTAAGGGATACCGCCGAGGAGGAATTCCTCTTGGTCTCAAGGGAAACGGTGCCCGAGGAAGAAACTGTGAAGGTGGCGGAGGTGCCTTCCTTTCTGATCACTTCTCCGTTGTAATCCGTAAACAGTATCGCGTTGACGGTGTAACCTTCCTTGGCGGCCGCCTCCACCGTAAAGGTGCAGGTCTTGTCGAATTTCCTGGTCCAGCCGCTTGCGATCTCGCTGCCGTCCACAGACACTACCGCTCTGGACTCAAGGAAATCGGCGCCGATATAGTTGCCCGAAATGCTCATGAGGTACGCTTCAGTGATGGAGAAATACCTGCAGAGGTAGGAAATAACGTAATTGTTGCGCTTCTGCAGAAAGTTCCTGATCAGGGCAACGCCGTTTCTGTAGGATTTCCAGCTGGCACCGTCCTTTGACCATCTGTCCACCTGAAGCTGGAAAATGTTTTCCCTGCCGTCAAGGATCCTGTCCAGCTCTTCTTCCATTGCCGCGGGCACGTAGATCTCGTTGACGACCTCGTAAAATCTTGCGAGGAACTGTTTCTTGAAGGACTGGTTCCGTATGAGCTTGTCCATGATCCTGCCAATGGTGCAATGCTGAGAGTTTATCCAGCCGAACCAGTTGCTGGCAGGCCCCGTGTCAACGTCGGGAAAATCGAGGCCGAAGTCCATGTCAAGAAGCGTGAAATGCCATTTGGTGTCGGATTTGGTCCTGTCAGAGGCGCCTGCCCTGTTTCTCCAGACCTTTATGTTGTTCTCCGGCCAGTCACGGGAGCTGAAATAGATCCTGGCAATATACATGTCAATGAAGGAGTCTATGTCAAGCCTTTCGGTCACGTATTTGTAGTTCGCCGGGCCGGAGAGATCGTGATTTGATATCCATCTCACAAGCTCGTTGAAGGGGTCGGCGTCGTTGTCAAGGCCGGAAGTCACGATGTAATCCGCATTGGTGTCCGTGTGGACCTGAGAGTAGTCGCTCTCGATGAGGGCAACGTTGTCCTTCTCAACTCCGTAATGTGACTCAACGTAGTCGCCGCTGTAGCGTTCCCTTACGTTATATATGCCCCAGAATTCGCCGTTGAAGAATACGAGCGCCGGAGCGTATTCCTGGGTGTCGACGTTAAGACGACTGCTGAGCCGCTGCATCACCGCGTCTCTGATGTAGGTCTGGGCGCAGTCGTTGCCGGAATTTCTGATGAGAAGCCTCGAAAAATCGGTTATTGCCTGGCCTTTCGCGTTTTTTGAGTGCCCGTCGAAAAGATCATAGTAAAGCTTACCGTCGGTGCCACCTGACTCGTTGTTGACGCCTTTGAAATAGATCTTGAGAGACTTCATGTGCCAGCCGGAGGAGCCGTGGCCGCTTACGGAAAGTTCAACGTTGGAATATCCGCGCCTGATGCCTTCGCCGTCAAAAACCTCTATCACCGCATTGCCTCTGGGGTTGGGGTCGTTGGTGGAGGGGAAATAATGGGTATAGAAGCCTCCTCCTTCGCCTCCGTCTGTGGTTCCGGGATCGTCGCAGAGGACGCCCTTCGGAAGCGAAAAGGACAGGACCGTGGTGTTATACGTCTTCATCAGCGAGGAAACGAAATAGGTGGAAGTGTAGACCTCGGTGCTGACCGTGCCGTCGGTGGCGCAGGCTTTCACCACCGTGGCGCCAATGATATCGGAGACCGACGGAATGTATCTGTTGTCCCCGGTCTTGCTGCTCAGATATTTTGTGGTCTCGCCGTAGCCTTTTTTCGTGGTATCCGCCAAAGTGATAGGCGCAGAATAAAGGACTCTTGAGGACGAGGTCCTCGGATCAGAGCCGTCAAGGGTGTAATATATTTTGTAATCGCCCGACGCGGAGAGTGCAAGATTGAAGGAAGAGTCGTAGTATCCGGGATCGTGGTCGAACAGCACTTCGTTCAGCATGCATTTCGTAAAAGCGTTGGCGCCTTTCGAGGATCGGGGAGCGATCTGCCCCAGAGTATAGGAGTTCTGTTTTGCGGCGTTGAGCACGCGGTAGCCGCTGTCAGGCTTCAAAGCTACTCTCACGGCAATTTTTGACTTTGCCATGTCTGTCACGTACCCGGTGTCAAAAAGAAAAGTTTCGCTTGCAACGAAATACGATACCTTGTCGGCAACGTCCGCGGCCGGAAGAGCAGGGTCCGGCGTGCTTTCCGCGGGAGCGAGAACGAGAGTGATCTCTTTATTGTCAACAGTCACGTCCCAGGACGCGTCAAAATTTTCGATTTTAAGCATCTGACTGGCATCCTGGTATTTGGACGCGGATGCGCAGCGTATGAGATAATATCCGCCTGCGGGAAGCACGACGCCGCCAAGGTCAAAGGAGCGGTATGCTTTATCGGAGGAGGTCTTATAGAACAGGCAAAGGCCGTCAAGACTTATACTGCTTGTATGCGTATTGCAAAGCTCGATAAA
>JAGCZO010000089.1 GCA_017959965.1 Clostridia bacterium
ACATCTTTACTCCTTTTCATTGCCATAAGGATCTGTTGTATAAACGGCCGGACCCTTCCGTCCGTGCTTCTTACGTATCGTATTCGCCGTACTCGCAGCCGATGTGAGTCGCCTCGATCTCGTCAACCAAAACAGGCACGCCGTCCTTCTTATCGTACAGCTTAATGATCCCGGTCCCGTTGCCGCCGTTCCAGAGACGGTTGTGCTTTTTTGTTCCGTCGGGAGCCTCGTAATTGACGAAAAGCATGTCCTTCTTTTTGCAGGTGATCTCGGACTCCATGACCGCGTCCCTGTTTTCCTGACGGACGTGCCAGATCACGTCATCCTCCCGCTCCTCGAAGGAAAACTCCGTCTTAACGTTCAGCCACACGTGGGAGAAATTGAAATCATATTCCTTCCCCTCGTAGTAAAACACGCCGAGAAGCCTTCTGTCCAGAGGAACGAAATATATCTTCGGTCTTCCTCCGCCAATGTCAAACACGCTGTTCTCAAGGGTATTCCCGGTGATCCTGCTTTTAAGGCAGTTTGAGGAAAGCCAGACCCAGGGGCTTGTGAAATCCCTGCCCCAGTTTTTATCCGCGTAGCCGAAGCTCTTTTCGGGAGTTACCGTATATCTTCTGCCGTTAAAAGTCACCGTGCCGCTGTAGGCGCTTTTCATTCCTTCCGCATGCCAGTACATGGCGAAGGCTTCTATATCCCTGAGCGGCTTGCTGGCGCCGTAGCCGACGTTGAAGGCGATCTGCTTGTCTATGGTGAGATCGAAGGCAATGCTGCCCGGATCGCACATCCATTCCGGGTGGGATGAAGCCTCCTCCGGACTTATAGAAATACTGCCTCTTAAAACTGTTTCCGATGCCAGGCAGTCCTCCGCTTCGATCTCGTAGGGCGCATTGCCGTGGATGCGGACGTCCTTCAGAGAGAAGAACCTGTGCAATTGGCAATGATCCTCTCCCCAGCAGCCAGCCTTCACCATAAGGTAGGAGGGCAGCTTCCCCGCCGCTTTGTTTTCCGGCAGCTGACCGAGCACGGGCTCATCCTCCGCCAAGGCGGGATTGCAGATAAAAAATTCGACAAAGAAGGGCTTGTCCTCGCCGGTCTCCGCGTCCTGAGCCGTGAAGGAGTGCCACCACCAGTCGTAACCCCTGTGTGCAAGGGGCCCGTGGAGCATAAACGCATTTCTGTTTATATCGTGAACGTTAAATATCTCTTTCATTTTCATTGGCGGTCGCCCCGGCGCGACGTTGTTTTCCTCCGTTCCGTGATTTTAGACAGTCAATTCCTTTCGTATGATCCGGCGGTAAAGGTATCGTCAGGTATAAAATCAACAATGTCCTCCACCTTGCAGCTAAGCGCAAGACAAATACGGCCAAGGTCATCGGTGGTGATATTCTGATTTCTTGTCATTCTTTTGGTAGTATAGTGCGAGATGCCGGACATGCGTTCAAGATCCACCTTTTTCAGGCCTCTGTCCAGGAGCAAATGCCACAGTTTCATAAAGCTGACAGCCATAGTTACACCTCTTGAAATAAATATGCCTTATTGTACTCTTGCGTCAGTCGAAAGTCAATACTTTTGGGCATTATTATGCCCAAATGAAAAGAATTGCTCCTGCGGCTTTTGGCGATACAAAAGTCGGTCTTGATTTGGTATAATCATACCTGCAAACTACGATCTGCGGAGGGCGGAACAATGCTGAACAGAGAACTGACGGAGAAGACCGAGGCGTTTCTAAAGCAGAAATTTGACGCCGGCATTTACTTTAACGAGCATCCCGACGCCAAAGCATACCGGATCGAACACACCTACCGGGTGGCGAACATAGGCCGGGAGATAGCGGAGAAGGAGGGCTTTGACGAGACCGAAACGGTCATTGCCTGCCTGTTGCACGACGTGTCTTACTGCGAAGAATTCGGAGAAGAGGGCTGGCAGGAGCACGGAAGGCGCGCCGCATGCATTGCCCGGCCGTTCTTGGCGGAGCTGGGTCTTGCCCCGGACCGTATCGAGGACATCTGCTACGGGATCGCCATACACGTTGACGACAAGGCGGATTTTGACGGGGAAAGGACCCCCTTTGCGCTCACCGTCGGCGACGCGGACAACATCGACCGCTTTGACGTGTACCGGATCCACGAGGGCCTCAGCTGCGACAACTTCCTCGGCATGGACTTTGAACAGAAGCGGCAGTACTGCCAAAAGCGCCTCGCAAGACTTCGCGAGCTGATGGATATGCCGATGGGGACAAAGACCGCAGAGGAGCTGTGGAGGTCGCGGCTGTCCTTCTACGTTACGTTTTATGAGAAACTGGTCAGCCAGCTGGAGCGCAGCGAACGTGTGTTCGGCTGATGAAATAACGGTTTTCACGGGAAGTTCGCGGCTTTGCGGATTAAAAAAACGATCACAACGAACCGGAATTTTGGGAGGCAATAATGAGGATCAATTGCGTGTGGGAGCATAACGGCGGCGATACCATTCTTTACGCGAACGATTTTCCGGGTGCTTTTGCAAGAGGCGCATCCAAAGATGAAGCATTGTCAAAAATGCCGGAAGAAATAAGGCGATTCCAACTCTGGAAAGGCGAAACGCCGCCTGATGACTGCGAAATTGATATAATACAGGAGAAAAAATCAGACCTTCAGATAAAAGATGCCGACAGTGACGTTTTGTTTACGACAGAAGAAAGACCTTTGACGGCTGAAGAATATCAATGTCTTAAGTTATTGGCTTTGAGATCCGCAAGTGATTTTCACAGGCTTTACAGCTCGTTTCCGGATAAACACAAGAGCGCGCTTCCTTTCCGTAAGACGTTTTACGGTGCTGTCCCACGTACCGCGGAAGAAATGTATAGGCACACGAAAGATGTAAACGAATACTATTTTTCCGAGATCGGTGTGGAATCGGATAACGAAGGAAGCATATATTCCTGCAGGGCAAGGGGATTTGAAACACTTGAGACCGTCCCTGGATATTTGTCGCTTGAAACCGTAACGGGCAGCTACGGCGAGCAGTGGTCGGTGCGAAAAGTTCTGAGACGTTTCATCTGGCATGACAGGATCCACGCCAAAGCAATGTACAGAATGGGAGTACTGACATTCGGAGCGGAGGTCATTCCTGATATTTTCGGGTTTACCCGATAAATTGCGGCCCGGCGGCGGAACGTTGCCTGAGACACCGTCCGGTGCTCGGACGGCAATATAAACTGAGCAGTAAACTGCGGCGGGAGTTTGGAGATATTTACGATATGCCAAAAGTCACAAAAATCATAGTTACATATCCAGAGGGACAACGACCCACAATGGTCATTCCCCCGGAATATAAGCCTTACAGGTACGCCCTGGGCAGGCCGGGAGATCATACGTGTCTGATCGTGGGAATGAATCCGTCAGCCGCCCGTGAGGAATACTCAGACCGCACAGTCAACAAAGTCATAAAGACAGTGGT
>JAGCZO010000090.1 GCA_017959965.1 Clostridia bacterium
GGCAGATCCTCCGGGAGACAGACCCAAACCGGGCGATCAGTCCGGAGACAAACCCTAAACCGTAAAAACGAAAGGCCGCAGACATTGACGTTGCGGCCTTTTGACATTGGCGTTATATAATTGCACGTAGATATCAAAAATCAAGTAAGAAGCTATTTTATGTCCTTCTTTGAAAAGATCACCAGCCCTGCGACGGATATCAGAGCTCCAATGACCACATATGACAGAATGCCAAGCAGAAAGGCTTCAAGATCGAAGGCTCCGGGAACCGCGGAGGCCAGAAACTGGGTGTTCGTGTAAGACGGAATGAGGCAGAGGGCTTTGTTTTCGAGCCTGGGGTCGGCGGAATGGACGAAGCTCGCGATCATGCCTAGACCCATGCTCAGAAGAGAGCTGAAAATAACCGCCGGAGCCGCGCTCTTTATCGAAAGAGTGAGGGCGGTGGATATCGACGCCGTGAAGAAATAGGTAAATATTCCCGTCGCGAAGAAGTACAAGAGCCTTATCATCTCGGCGTCATCGATCGGCGATCCGTACCCGAAGATCAGGCAGGTAAACAACGTGAAAAAGAGTGTGTTGACGAACATGAGAACGGCGCTTACGATCCCCGAGGAGACGAGGTGTGAAAAATAGATCGTGGCGCGGCTCTTGCCGGCAATTATTTTATTTCTCAGTGTACCGCTGGTGATATCGGTGGCAATAAAAATCGTCACGAAAATGGGAAGTATGAGCCCCATGTTGCTTGACAACACGAACGCCTCGCTTATCAGAGCCTGTCCCGTCATGTTGAGCCCGTTCATACCCAGCCCGAGCTGTGCCTGCAGGTCGGTGGTGGCGGCAAGCACCTTGTCCAGGACCAGGTAAGTAAGCACTGTAAATATCGGAAAAGCAACGGACAGGATCGCCGCTGCAAGAAACAGTTTACTCTTAACTATGCGGTATAGATCCGCTTTAAGCAGCCTGGCCACGTTATCGCCTCACTTTCTCAAAATAATAGTCTTCAAGTGTAATATCCTTTTCCGTGAAGAGTGTCAGCCTGATCTCCTCCCGGACAACGGCGGCAATGACCTGGTTTACGTCCTGCTCACCGTCTATCGTGAGCTTATCCGACTCTAAAGTGATCGACGGCGCAAAGGGATAATTCGAGAGTCTTGAACCTGCCGATGCGGCGCTTTCGGCGTCAGCAAAACCCATAATGATTTTTTTGCCGGACTGCCTGTGCAGCTCTTCCACGGAGGTCTCCTCGACAAAGGAACCTCCGGAAATGAAGCCGATCCTGTTGCAGATCCTGTCAAGCTCCGCGAGAATGTGGCTTGAGATCAGGAAGGTCATGCCGCCTTCGTTCAGGCGTTTGATGGTCTCCCGCATCTCAATGAAGCCCTGGGGGTCAAGCCCGTTCATAGGCTCGTCAAGCAGCACGAATTCCGGATCCCTTATGATCACCGAGGCAAGGCCTAGGCGCTGCCTCATTCCCAATGAGAAGTTCCTGACTTTTCTTTTCGACACCGCCAACGGGTCGAGTCCGACGCTGCCCAAGGCCTCGTTCAGCTCCGCGTCGGTCTTCTTAAGTCCGCAGATGTAGCACTGATATTTGAGGTTCTCGAGGGCGGTCATGGATTTGTTGAGAGAGACGCTCTCCACTATGCCGGCCACCCGTCTGTTTCGGAGGGCCTTGTCCTTTTCCTCGCCGAAAAGATAGAACGTGCCTTCCGTGGGGGCGGCAAGCCCGGTGATAAGTCTGATCACGGTGGTTTTGCACGCGCCGTTCTCGCCCACAAAGCCGTAAATATCTCCCTTTTCAATGTGCATGTTGACGTCCTTCACGGCATACATGTCTCCGTATTTTTTGGAGAGTCCCACCGTTTCAAGAACCTTTTCCTTCTGTCCGAAAGAGTTTTCCATATCATTTCCCTTTCCTTAAGCGTGTTGAAGCCGCGGAAGCAGCCGCGGTCCCGCAAACCTTTATAATTATATCAAATAAGGCGCCTTTTTGGAAGTGCGGACGTGAGACGTTGAAAACCAAAAATACTCTTTTAGAAACGGCGGGTTTGTGATATAATGATTTTGATTATCCATATGCGGAGGGCTGAGAAGAAATCGATGAAGAAAAAGAATTCTCTTGCTTACAAATTCCTTTACAGGATGAACTTGATATGGATCAACGTGGCGGTGATAATTCTGATCGCCGGTCTGTCTTTCTATGCTTATATCAAGGACGGACATCCGCTGCTTTTCGTGCTTTCACTTGTGCTGATGCTGTTGATCGTCGGCTGCGATATAGTAATAACGGTTTTACGCAGAAGAAAAGTTTTAAAGGAGGCCGAAAACCTCGGCATTGTGGACGAATCGGGCACGGTGTGCACCGGACTTCTCGACGCCATGCAGCTTCCCACCTTTATTGTCTCGACGGAAGGAAAGCTTCTCTGGGCGAATATGGACTTTAAGGACATGTGCGAAAAGGTCAGACTTAGACCTTCAGCCGTTGTCGAAAAGGTTTTTTCACAGGAGATCTACGGAAAACTGACTCCGGAAACGGAGGCACTGAACGGGACTGTGGAAATAAAGACCAGGTCCTTCAGATTCTTTGCGTCCCACGTTGCCGCGGGAGAGGAGCTGGCCGAAGGAGGAGTGGCGATCTGCGTTTACTTCTTTGACGTGACAGCCGTTGAAAAACTCAAATCCCTTTACAGAACGAACAAAGTGGTCCTTGGCGAGATCCTCATCGACAATTACGAGGAGATCTATCAGGCCAACGGCGAAAACGTTGCCAACCAGGTTCTTCTGGCCGTCAACGAGATCTTTGCCAAGTGGATAGAAGGCAAAAACGCCATAATAAAGGGCCTGGCCCGTGAAAGATATATCATAGTCCTCACAGAGGAAAGCCTCAGCAGACTTGAAGAGGAGCAGTTTATGGTCCTTGAAAGCGTGAAGAAGATATCCGTCGGAAACTCTATCCAGGTCACGCTCTCGATAGGCATATCGTCAAACAGACTTGAGCTTACGGACAGGGCATTTGAAGCTCTGATCGACGATGATACAGGGGACGAACAGTTCCTTAAGGCTTTCGACGACTCGCTGCCGGAGCATTTTGCCAACGTGGACGAGCTGCTCAACCTGAGCCTGTCCAGGGGCGGCGACCAGGCCATCGTCAGGATAGGAACGGATAAGAGAAACACTCTCTACTTTGGCGGAAGCGAGATCGACACCGACCGTGAGGATATGGTGGCGGTAAGAGTGCTTGCCGGACAGCTCAAGAACGCCATACTGAACTCGTCAAAGGTGCTTGTCATGGGACATGCGGCGGCAGACCTCGACGCTCTCGGCTCCGCTTTGGCGATATACAGAATATCGGTATCCCTCGGTAAGAGCGCTTACGTGGTGCTGGGCGGCCCGAACTCCCAGATACTTGTCATGTACAACACTCTGATCCAGAGCGGCGAGTACACGGGAGTCTTCATTTCCGAAAGCGAAGCGCTCAATATTCTTGACGACGAAACGCTTACGATTGTTGCGGATACCTTCTCCGCCAAGCAGTGCGAATCGCCCGACGTGGTGAAGAATTCACGGAATATCGCAGTGATCGATCACCACAGGAGAGGCGTTGATGCCATCGAACACGCAATTATAAACTACACCGATACCAGAGCTTCATCCGCCAGCGAGCTTGTCGTTGAACTGCTCAGGTATATTTTTCCGTCGGAAAAAATACTCAAAAAGCTTGAGGCTGAAACTCTTTACGGAGGCATACTTGTAGATACGAAGAACATGTTCTTCAAAACAGGCAGAAGAACGTTTGAGGTCTGCTCGTATCTGAGACAGCTGGGCGTTGTGCCCGTGGCTGTGAGAAAATACATTCAGCCAAGCTACGAGGATTACAAGAAGATAAACGCGATAGTGTCGGGCATGAAGTTCATGACCATCAACGGTAAGGGCGTTGCCGTGACCACCTGCGAGCTGTCCAGGAGCGAGGCAAACACTCTGGCGCCTATAGCTGCGGACAAGATGCTGGAAATAGCGGGCGTCGACTGCTCGTTCGTGATAATCAAACAGGACGACGACACCGCCATCAAGGCCAGATCTCTCGGTGAGGTCAACGTGCAGCTGATACTTGAAAATCAGGCGATCAACGGCGGAGGCCATTTCACCGCAGCTGCCGGGCTTCTGAAAAACTGCACGCCCGAGAAGGCCGAAACACTTCTTCTCGGAATTTTGAAAAACGAAGGAATTAAAAACCCTGATTGATGAGTAAACCGGACGGCAGGAGCTCTCTTGGGCCCGCCGCTGCCGGAAACGGAGGTTCGGAATGAAAATAATACTCAAAAAAGACGTTAAAAACCTTGGCAAAAAAGACGAACTCGTTGAAGTGAACGACGGATATGCCAGAAACTATCTCATCCCCATGGGGATAGGCGTTGAAGCAAGTACCGCCAACGTTAATAAAATGCGCGACAAGCAGCAGGCGGCCGCCAACAAGCAGCAACGCGAGATCGACCACGCAAATCAGTTCAAGGCGAAGCTCGACGGACAGACCGTTGTAGTTAAGGCCAAGGCAGGTGAGAACGGAAAGCTGTTCGGCGCAGTGGCGGCAAAGGACGTTGCCGAGGCGATAACGGCGGCCTTTGGCTTTGACGTTGACAAAAAGAAGATAGTTCTCAGCGAACCCATCAAGTCGACAGGCATCAAAGAGCTCACCATAAAGCTTTTCCAGGGAATTTCGGCCAAAATAAAAGTTGACGTTCAGGGAGAGTGACGGGCCTGTTCTGCGGCAGACAGCGAAATGCCGCGGTGATCATTTGTTAATTATTTGGCGGAGGTAACAAAATGCCGGAGAACGGAAATTTGGCGGTACCGCAAAGCATAGAATCGGAAAACGCACTGCTTGGAGCGATGATGTCTGACAATAACGTTGTCACGGATATCATGGATGAGGTCAGCGCTCTTGATTTTTACAGCGAAAGCAACAGATTCGTATTTGAAGCCTGCATCAGCCTTTTCAACGACGGTATAAAGATCGATCTGCTTACAGTCATGGAGCGGCTCGAAAAGAAGGGAAACCTGGATAAAATAGGCGGGGCAGGTTATTTGACAGGCCTTGCCGGCGGCTCATACCTCGTGGCCAATGCGGTGGCGTACGCCAAGATCATTGCCGAGAAGGCGACTATGAGACGCCTTATATCCGCTGGCCGCAGCATCGTCGACGCCGCCTACAAGGGCGACAAGGGCCTTGACGGCACCGTTGAGTTTGCCGAGAACGAAATACTGAGGGTGACTCAGAACACCAATACCAAAGGCTACCGGGTGCTTGCAGACGTAAACCAGGACGTGTTCATGGAACTGGAGCAGAACGTGGGCAAGAACGGAATGACCGGTATCCCCACGGGCTTCAGAGACCTTGACGCCGCCATGTCGGGCATGAAAAAAGCAGATATGATAGTCGTTGGCGCCAGGCCAGGTATGGGAAAGACCGCTTTCATGCTTGATATTGCAAGGTACGTGGGCTTCAAGAAAAAACTTCCCGTGGCTATATTCAACCTGGAAATGACCAAGGAGCAGCTGGCGACCCGTATCCTGAGCGCTCAGTCCGACGTGGAGAGCGAAAAGCTCAAGAGGGCGAACCTCAGCACGAACGACTGGAACGCTCTGGCGGAGGCTGTTTATGAGTCAAGAAACGTGCCGATCTACATTGACGACACCACGGACGCAAGCATTCAGAGCATCAGGGCAAAGTGCCGCAAGATGAAACTGGAGAACGATATAAAGCTCATAATCATTGACTATATGCAGCTTATGACCTCCGCAGGCAGGCGGGGCGACGGAAACCGCGTTGTGGAAGTATCCGACATCTCAAGGCAGATAAAGCTTATGGCCCGCGAACTCGAGGTTCCGATAATCGTCGGCTCCCAGCTCAGCCGCGACGTTGAAAAGCGCGACGATAAGCGTCCGAAAATGAGCGACCTGAGAGAGTCCGGCGGTATAGAGCAGGATGCGGACGTGGTGCTTTTCCTTTACAGGGAAAAGGTCTACAACAAGGACACCAACCAGCCTACGGTGGCTGAGGTCATCATCAGCAAACAGAGAAACGGTATGACTACGACCTGCAAGCTTCATTTCGACGAGGCCCACGTTTCCTTCAAAAACCTCTCGACTCACCAATAACACATCTGGCGCTTCGTGACGCATCCGGCAGGGTTTTATGACTGATTTTTTGAAGATATACGATAAATTCAAATCTGCTGCCGCCGGCATGAAGCTGATCTCGGAGGGCGACGCGGTGCTGGCCGCGGTCTCCGGGGGAAGAGACTCGGTGGCTCTTCTGCTTCTGCTCAAAAAGCTTGCCGCGGACCTTCCGGATCTTTACATTGGCGTGTTTCACTACGATCACAGCCTCAGGGGCAGGGAATCCGACGGGGACGCTCTTTACGTAAATGATCTGGCAAAAAGGCTGAAACTTCCCTTTTTTTCGGAAAAAGGCGACGTGGCGAAATACGCGTCGGAGAACAAACTCTCACTGGAGACAGCCGCAAGGGAGCTCCGTTATAAGGCAATGAGAAACGCCGCTCTTTCTATCGCCAATGAGACCGGAAGAACGGTGAAAACAGCCGTTGCCCACACCTCGGAGGACCGGGCGGAAACGGTCTTCCTGAACATTGTAAGAGGCACCTCCGTTGACGGCCTTGAGGGCATCAGGTACAGGAACGGCGATATAATAAGGCCGCTGCTTGATCTCACAAAAGAGGACGTTGAAACGGTATGCAGGGAGTCCGGCGAGAACTACAGAACGGATTCCACGAACTTTGAAAGGATCGGAAAAAGAAATATTGCCCGCCTTGACGTCTTTCCTTTCATCGATAAGGCTATGGACTGCAATATCACGGAAAGGCTGCTGTCTTTATCAAAGCTTTCGGCGGAGGATTCGGATTATCTGACTGCCGAGGCTGACCGGGTATTTCCGGACTGCGTTGAAATATCGGAAAAAGGCGACGCGGTGCTTTCCGCAGGCAGGATAACGGCTCTTCACCCCTCGATAAGCTCAAGGGTTATAAGAAAAGCGATATCCCTGGTCGAAAACAGTGAAGGCAAAAAGCCCTTCAAGGACTGCGTGTCCGTGAGCACCGACATGGTGGTGAGAGCCGAGGGCTTTATCTGCGGCGGGAGAGGCATACTTGAACTCGGAAAGAGTGTCTATTGCGTCGGAAACGGCCCGGAGTATTATCTTACGTCAAATAGACCAAAGGGCACGACGGAGACACCGGATATTTTTGCCGAGATCCCCCCGGTTATGGAAGGCGTCAGACTTTTTACCTGGGAGACCGACGGGGGCAAGACCGCCGTGCTGACCGTCAGGACCTTGGCGGGAGCATTGGTGAAAGAAGCCTTGAAAAAATCAATCGGCGGCGGAGAGACCGCCGCAGCCTTTGACCTTGACGAACTGACGAAACTGGCGGAGGAAAAGGGCGGGACGCTTACCGTAAGAAACCCGGGCACAGGCGACAGAATAAGACCTTTTGGCCTTGACGGCAGCAAGACTCTCGGTAAATTTCTGACGGACAGAAAGATACCGGCGGCCCGAAGAAGCGGAGTGGTGATCCTGGCGCTCGGAAAGGAAGTTCTCCACGTTTTCGGCGTGAGAAGATCCGGGATCGCACCGGTCACCGAAAACACCTCAAGGTGTCTTTGCCTCGAGCTTAAAATAAACTGATATTTTTTCGGAAAGAAAGCCCCGGAACGCGGAAACGGAGAGGGGCAAATAAATCATTGAACGGAGTATTTAGACCATGTACGACAAATGTGAACAGATCCTGATCAGCAGAGAAAGCATTCAGCAAAGAGTCGAGGAGCTGGGAAGACAGATCACCGAAGACTACAAGGATAAAGAGCTTGTTGCTATCGGCGTTCTCAGAGGCTCGTTTATTTTCCTTGCGGATCTTGTAAGAGCGATCAAGATGCCTCTCAGCCTTGATTTTATGATCGCCAAGAGCTACGTCGGCACCGAGACCTCCGGCGAGGTCAGGATACTGAAGGACGTTGACGTGAAGGTCAGCGGAAAACACGTGCTGATCGTTGAGGACATCATTGACTCGGGATTCACTCTCTCCAAGCTCGTAGGGCATTTCGAGGGAAGAAACGCCGCCAGCGTGAAAATATGTACCATGCTGAACAAGCCCTCCAGAAGAGTCGTAAAGGACCTTCACGTGGATTACGTGGGCTTCGACGTACCGGATGCCTTTGTCGTGGGATACGGCCTTGACTTCAACGACATGATGAGGAATTTCCCCGAGATAAGGATCTACAAGCCCTGACTTGCTGTCAGAATTTACCGCGAGAAAAACCGGTCCCGGAGATGCCTGCAAATGATATTGCGCGGGCGAAGCTCCGGGGGAATTTGGAGGAACCGAATTGAAAAACGCAATGAAGAGTGTTACGTTTTACATAATACTGATCGCCGTGATCGTGCTTCTTGTCATGGCTGTGGCCAGTTTTATACCTCTCCCGAGGATCCAGTACGACGAGTTTATTGCCCAGCTTAACGCCGGGAATATTTCCGAGATCGTTCAGAAGGAGTCGGAGTGCGAAGTCACCCTGAAGAGCAACGTTTCCGTGCAGCGCTCGGGAAAGACCGTTGAACTGAGAGCGGGCACCAAATACGGTTTGGATGTGGTCTCCGCTGCCGCTTTCCAGGAGAGAATGGACGAGGAAGTGACAAAAGCTGCTGAAAAAGGCGAGGTGTTTCCCTATACGATGAGCCTCAGCCACAAACCCGGCTGGGTGGAGTATATGCCGATGGTGGCGATAATCGTCGTGATGATCGTGTTCATGATGATAATAATCGGCCAGAACAACGGCAACTCAAAGATCATGAACTTCTCCAAATCCAGGGCCAGACTCTACACCGAAAGCAAGATCAGATTTGAAGACGTTGCAGGCGCGGAAGAGGAGAAGGAGGAACTGGAGGAGATAGTCGACTTCCTCAAATACCCCAAAAAGTATTTCGCTTTAGGCGCCAGGATCCCCAAGGGCGTTCTCATGGTGGGACCTCCCGGAACGGGAAAGACCTATCTCGCCAAAGCCGTTGCCGGTGAAGCCAAGGTGCCGTTCTTCTCCATAAGCGGTTCCGATTTCGTTGAAATGTACGTAGGCGTGGGCGCCGCAAGAGTCAGAGATATGTTCGAGCAGGCCCACAAAAACGCCCCCTGCATCATCTTTATCGACGAGATCGACGCTGTGGGACGCCACAGAGGCGCTGGCCTTGGCGGCGGACACGACGAAAGAGAACAGACTCTGAACCAGATACTTGTTGAGATGGACGGTTTTGAACAGAACTCGGGGATAGTGATCCTCGCCGCCCCCAACAGACCCGACATACTTGACCCCGCGCTTACGAGGCCGGGACGTTTCGACAGGAAGATAGTCGTGAACTATCCCGACATTGCCGCGAGAGAAAAGATACTTGAGATCCACTCCAGGAACAAAAAGGTGGACCCCGAGGTAAGCTTCAGCGACGCCGCCAAAAACACCGCAGGCTTTACCGCCGCGGATCTTGAGAACCTCATGAACAAGGCCGCTCTGCTGGCCGCAAGAAAAAGCTCCGAGA
>JAGCZO010000091.1 GCA_017959965.1 Clostridia bacterium
GCGGGATTTTCCGGATTTGGCACGGTAAGGCCAGGGAAGTTTCCGTCGGGCCTCGTCTCGCTTCTGACCATGTGAAAATTCTTAAAGCCCAGCCTTTTTATCGCCCTTCCAACGTATTTTGCGCCCGCTCCGTAAAGAGGAGAGTATACCGCGCAAAGCTTATCGGAATTGTTTTCAAGCACGTCCCTGTCGACCTTGAGAGCAGCGATCCTCTCAATGAACGCTTTCGACGTGCCGTCGTGAAAGTATCTGAGATAAGGTCTTCCCATTTCTTCGGAAAAATCCGGGTCGGGTATCTTTGACAGATCGTCGTATTTATCTATAATTCCGGTGATCTCCGCTGCCATCGCGGGAGTGATCTGCACGCCGCCCTCCCAGTAGACCTTGTAGCCGTTGTACTGCTTCGGGTTGTGGCTGGCAGTTACCATTATGCCCGCCATGAAGTTTCCCGACCAGACGGTGTAGGAAAGCACAGGGACCGGCGCCGGGGCTCTGAATATTCTCGTTTTGATGCCTTCGGAGGCAAAGACAGCGGCGGCTTCTTTGGCAAAGAGCTCGGAATTGTTTCTGGTATCGTAGGATACGGCAATTCCTCTTTTGACAGCTTCTTTTCCGCAGCCCTTCATGTATTGCGCGACCGCGTAGCTGACACGCCTGACGAGGTATATGTTCATGCGGTTGGTCCCGGCGCCCATAACGCCTCTCAGCCCCGCAGTCCCGAACTCCAGATCCCGGTAGAACCTGTCGTATATCTCGTTTTCGTCCTTCAGGCCCAGAAGTTCCTTTCTGGTCTCCTCACTGAAATAACCGTTTTCGGTCCATGCCCGGAAACGCCTTTCAACAAGCTTTTTCTTGTTATTCACTGAAACTTCCTCCTTAAACAATTCGCGCGCCCTTTCAATGAGACTTTTTGTCTCGTTGGGAACGTCAAATTCCGATGCTTCCACGGACAGCCTTGTCAATATGCCGCCCATTACTTTTCCCTTCGGTATTCCTGCTCTTGCCAGCTGAGCCCCCGTGACTGCAAGACTTGAAGGCCCTGTCACGGAAAGTCCCCGGGCTAAAATGTCTTTTATTTCACGGTCAAGCCTGTCGGCAACCGAATACATCTCGACCATATAGTCGGCGCTTTTGGCGGCGGAATCCGCTTTTATCACGTCTGTGATCAGCGGCGCGAGCTCTGTGCCGCAGAGCCTGATTATTTTTCCTGCCGCCTTTCCGTACTCCCCCGATGAGATATAAGGATCTCTGAAAAACTCGTGATATTTTATCAGTACAGCGGCTCTTCTTATAAGCCGTTTGGGAAACCTAAGCCTCGTCATCACTTCTTCCGCCATTCCCGCGCCAATGTCCGCATGGTTCGTAAAATGGGTGTTCCCGTTCCGATCCAGTCTGAAGCAGGCCGGCTTGGCGATATCGTGCAGAAGCATCGTTATGCGCAGCAAAATATCGTTTTTCACCGCGCAGGTCGCGGCGGCAGTGTGCGTATAAACGTCATAAATGTGGAACCTGTTGATCTGCGGAACGTTTTCGCAGGCCTTAAGCTCCGGGATGACCTCAAATATTATTTTCCTTGTCTCGCCCGTCAGTATCTTTTCAAGCCGGTCCGTATGGTCCGCCGTGAGCAGCTTTGTGAGCTCGGTATTGATCCGTTCGGCCGATATCAGCTTCAGGTCCGAACTTAACGCCACTGCGGCCTTCTCGGTCTCCGGCTCTATCTCAAATCCAAGCTTGGCGGAAAATCTTACGGCCCGCATGATGCGGAGAGCGTCTTCGGAAAACCTTTCGTAAGGCGAACCCACGCAGCGAATGAGTTTTTTCTCAATATCGGGAAGGCCTCCGTACTCGTCAACAAGACCCTTCGACGGAGAATAGGCCATGGCGTTCACGGTAAAATCTCTTCGTTTCAGATCCTCGGAAAGGCTTCTTGTGAACTCCACCTTTTCCGGATGTCTGTGGTCCCTGTAGTCCCCGTCAAGCCTGAAGGTGGTTATCTCCACAGTCTTGTCTTCAATGACGACTGTAAGAGTCCCGTGGGCGATGCCTGTAGGTATCGTTTTGTACCTGCGGAAGACCTCTTCTATCTCGGCGGTGTCGGCGGAGGTGGTCACGTCATAGTCGCCCGGTACAAGTCCCATTAAGAGGTCTCTTATCGCTCCTCCCACGACGTATGCCTCGAATCCGGCCTGTTCAAGCAGACTTATCGCTTTAAGTACGTAGGAAGGTATTTGATTGGCAAATCCCTCGGGATCCTTCACCGGCATGTACTGACCGCCCTTTCGCCTAAGCATTTTTACGTCTGTTTGAGTTTTTTATTTGACCGCCTTTTCCATAGCCTGATCGATGTCGGCAATTATATCCTCCGCATCCTCAATGCCTACAGAGAATCTGATCAGATCCGGTGCAACACCGCATTCCTTCAGCTGCTCGTCGGAGAGCTGTCTGTGGGTGGTGCTGGCGGGATGCAGCAGGCTGGTCCTGGCGTCCGCCACGTGGGTCACAACGGCGGCAAGCTGCACCGAGTCCATAAACTTTGTGGCCGCCTCCCGTCCGCCCTTTATTCCGAAGGAAATGACGCCGGAAGAACCGTTCGGCAGGTACTTTCTGCAAAGCTCATAGTTGTGGTTTGAGGGAAGATCCGGATAGTTCACCCATGT
Source organism: Clostridia bacterium (assembly GCA_017959965.1). Taxonomy (GTDB): domain Bacteria; phylum Bacillota; class Clostridia; order UBA1212; family UBA1212; genus UBA1212. The sequence continues at coordinate 2,658 of JAGCZO010000091.1, forward strand.
GACCGCGGCATTTTTTCCGCTCATACGGGATACCAGATAGTCCGCCACCTTTTTGGCGTTTTCGCAGTGTTTTCTCATTCTCAAAGCCAACGTTTCCATGCCGAGGTTAAGGAGAAAAGCGTTCATGGGCGCAGGGGAGGAGCCGAGGTCTCTCATGAGGTGCGCCCTTGCCTTGACGATAAATGCGTTTTTACCGAAGACGGAAGTGTAGGCAATGCCGTGGTATGAATCGTCAGGCTCTGTCAGCATGGGGAAATTGCCCTTAGTCCAGTCGAAGTTGCCGGAGTCGATTATCGCGCCTCCTACCGCCACCGCGTGGCCGTCCAGGTATTTCGTGGTCGAGTGGATAACTATATCCGTGCCGAACTCAAAGGGTCTGCAGTTTATCGGCGTAGGGAAAGTGTTGTCGACGATGAGGGGCACGTTGTGGGCGTGGGCGGCCTTGGCAAATTCCTCGATGTCAAGTATATCAAGAGACGGATTCGAAAGCGTCTCGCCGTAAACCAGCTTTGTGTTGGGCCTGAAATACTTTTCAAGGTCCTCTGACTTTGAATCGCAGGGCACAAAAGTAGTCTCTATCCCCATCTGGGCCAGCGTTTTATAAAAAAGATTGAAAACGCCGCCGTAGATGGAAGCGGACGAGATGATATGGTCGCCTGCGCCTGCTATATTCAATACGGATATCAGCGCCGCCGCCTGTCCCGAGGACGTCAGCATGCAGCCGATACCGCCTTCAAGAGCAGCCAGCTTCTTTTCGGGAGCGTCCGCGGTGGGGTTGGCAAGTCTTGAGTAAAAGAAGCCGTTCTTCTTAAGGTCGAAGAGGTCGCCCATCTCTGCGGAAGAGTCATATTTGAACGTGGTACTCTGGTATATCGGCAGCACCCTCGGCTCACCGTTTTTGGGGCTGTAGCCCTCCTGTACGCATATCGTATCGATTTTCATTTTCAGTTGTCCTCCCTGTAAAAGGTTTTGCATATGGATCTGTAATCGCAGTATTTGCAGTCTTTCTCGTACTTTTTCTCGGCTTTGCGAAAATCACCTTTGAGTATGCTGCCAACGCGTTTTTTTATCTCATTTTCGGTAGTCGAAGCGCCTCCGTCCTCAGTCAGCTCCGGGTATTCTTTAAGATCAACGCTGCGCATTATGTGCGAAACGTTATTGTTGTACTGATCCTTTTTTTCCGCCTGGTCGCCGTAGATATAATATCTGAGGTCTGTGACGGAATATTTTTCCGTGCCCGCTCCGAGTATCTGCAGCATAGTCTCCCGGGCTCTTTTTGCGGAGATCGCCAGGGCATATACCGGAAGCTGTATTTTTACGCAGTCCGTCACGTCCGAGACCGAATGATCCCTGGATTTGTAGTCGAGTATCGTTACGGAAGCAATGCCGCCCTCCGTCAGCGCGTCTCCCCTGTCCACTTTTCCCGTGACGTTCACCTTCAGGCCGTCCACGTTTGTTTCAAAGGGAGGAATATACGGGCCTTTTCCCTGAGTACCGATCCTGAGTTCAAAGAAGACCGGTCTTGAGCCTTCTCCCGACGTGATCGAAGCCAGGTTCAGAAGATCCCTCGAAACGGCTGCCCTGGTGATCTCCGATAAAAGGGTGTCCTTGTTGGAATTGCCAAGGTCGATGACCTTTGAGAGGTTGTCGGGATCGTCTCTGAATTCCCTGTCCGCGTCATTTACGTATTCCTTCCAGACCTTCTCGTCTTCGCAGTCAAGCCTGTTCTCCGCGCTTGCCTTAGCGACGGCCTTTTCCAGCAGATAATGCGCGTACGAGCCGTAAATATCGTATCCCGCGTCGCCGGTATCCCGGGTCGAAAGGCCCAGGCAATAATTAAGATAGTACTTGAAGCCGCATCTGGGATAATCGTCAAGAGCCGTTGCCCCTATCCTGAAGGAATCGGTAATGCCCAGCATTTTTTTCACGTTGCCCGGTGTAACGTCAATGCCGTCCGGAAGTATCTCCGCAATATCCGGAGTCAGAACCTCGGCCGCAGCGCAGTACTCGGTCTTAAGTTTTGTAAATATCCTTTTCAGCGAGTCGACGGCGGAGGCGGGCTGTTTTTCCTCGTTCCGGCCGTCAGTCAGCGAATAACTTATGTATAGCTTTTCTCTCGGGCTCGTAAGGATCTTGTAAACGTTGAACTGCGAGAGCAGCGCCCTCTTGAGAGAGTTGAAGGCGGTCTTTCCTCCCGCTTCGCTTATCGCATCGCGTTCGCTGTCGCCCAGGAAGCTGGAGTCCGGAACGTTTCCGGGGAAGGACCCGTCGTTGGCGCCGAGGACCATAATGACCTTTTTGTCAACGTAGCCCGATCTTTCGATGTCCCCGATCTGGACGTAATCGCCGGAGAATGGAATGGACGCCGCTCTTATCGACGATGAAGCCGACATGAGAACTTCTTCGGTAAATTCGGTCAGGACCTTATACCCTTTCTTTCTTACGTTTCCCAGGACCTCCGAGCACTCGTTGAGAATATCTATGAAAGCGTTGCGCACTCTCACGTATTCTCTTTCCTCCGGCGTGCCGCCCTTTTCCCGGCTCCCTGTCACGGCTTCGTCGGTGAGGCCGCAGCAAACGCCAAAGGAGGCAATAAGCTCCAGCACGTCGTTCACGGTCCTGCAGCTTCTCGCTCTTACGCAGAAGCCCTCCTCGCCTCTGAAGGTCTCAAGAATATCCTTTGCCAATCTGAGAAAACCGGGTTCCTCCGTGATCTCGGGTATCGCAGGGCCGTCCTCCTGAGAGTCCGCCCCGTCCCCGCCGGCCGCAGGTTTACAGCTTTTGGCGGCGGAACCCGCAAACCGCTCAAAGGATTCCCAGGACTGTTTTTTGTCGCAGGCAAACTGCATCAGACGGTTTTCAAACGTATCAACGTCATCCCGGGTAAAAGCAGGCTCCAGGCCGCTGCCGGAGGCTTTGCCGCCCTTATAAAGGCCCGTTCTCAGCATCACCATTATGTTGTCAACGGTGCGTTCATCCCGGAGTATCTTCAGAAAAGAGTCGGTAAATCTTATTATTCTGTGGCCCGAATACTCGGTCTTTGCGTCTATGAAGCAGGGTATGCCGTGTTCTCTGAAAATACCGTCAAGTATATAGCTGCAGTCCTTCACCGAAGGGATGGCAACGGCAATGTCGGAATAGGTATATCCGCCCGAGTCCGAAACAAGCTCCCCGATCCTTTCGGCACAGGCCTGCATCTCGTGATAAAGATCCACGGCCGCAGTGATCCTGACCGAGCCGTCATTGTCGGCATCAGGGGCCTTTTCGCGCTTTCCGTAAGCCCTGCTCAAGCGGAAAAGCATTTTTGAATTTGAATACTTTGTGACTGAAGGGGCCTCCGGCACTATTTCGGAGACCTCGGTCTCACAGCCCCGGAACATGCCTGTCAGGGAATCGAAAGTCTCGTTAGGGATGGCAAATACGGGATTGGCTTTGTCCCGGAAAATGTAAAAGGAGACCTCCGCGGCCTGAGCCGCCATTGCCGCAATGAGCTGCATTTCGACCTCGGTGAAGCCGGTAAAGCTGTCAAAAAAGAGGCAGGCGTTTTTAATGATGGAATTGCCGGAGCTTATGATATCTATCGCAGTACCGGCAAGAGCGGCGCCGTCCGCATAGCCCGAAGTCTCCTCCTTGAAGGATCTGAGTATAACGGCAAGCTCCGAAAGCCGCCTTCCCGTGAGATAGTCATCGGGATCCGAAGCCAGTCTCAGATTCGACGCCTTTTCAAGCATTTCGGGAGAAACCGAATACTTATCAAGCTCGGAAAGAGTTGTGGTAAGGCTTGATACGGCGGAGGGATGGTCGAAAACGCTTTCAAAACAGATAAGCTTTTTACCGGAGTTTCCGGAAGCTGCGCCGGCGCCGCTGTCCTCATGCCCGTCAGTCGTTTCAGCTTTTGATTCCTTTTCAAGTCTGCTCAGGGCTTTCACCAGGAGCATGGTCCTCATGGTGGGCGTTATCGGATCGGGAGTTTTTCTGTCACTGTCCTTGATGATCCTGTGGACGAGGCGCCCGAAGCTTATGACTTCGCTGTCGATCACGCCGTTGACGTTTTTTTCAAAAAGCTTGCGTTCGGTCTCGACAGTCAGCTGCTCGGGAACGATGAGAAAGCATCTCTTCTCGGGGAAGAGAGGATCGTTTCTCTTTGAAGCCTCGTAAAAATCGTTCACGGCTCTGAATGTTTTTCCGCAGCCTGCCGCTCCGTAAAATATTCTGATCTTAGCCATAAGAACCTCTTGCCGGAAAGCCGGCCGCAGTCAAAAAACGCAAACAAGTCTCAGACCATTTCCTCGTTGATCTTAAAAAGCGGACTTCTGTAAAGTCTGACGTCGTCAAAAGCTCTCTGGCGCTCCGACATCTCGCCAACGGCGGTATTTGAAAGCGCCTCTTCCATCTCGAAGAGCTTGGCGTCGATGTCGTCCATCTCGTGGAGGATAAAAGCCTCCGGGAATTTGGGTACTACCGAGCTTCCGAACTCGGGAACGCCGTGGTGTGAAAGGATCATGTGGGACAGAAGCCTGATGATCTCGGGATCAGTCCCCAGTCTCTTGCCGAACTCCTCAACGATCATCGCACCCCTTATAATGTGCGTCACGAGATTTCCGTCAACGGTGACCTCCTTTATAAGTCCGGTATCGTTGAGAGAATACTCGTGTATCTTGCCGATGTCGTGGAGCGCCGCGCCGCAAAGCAGCAGGTCTCTGTTCAAAAACGGATATGCCTGGGCAATAAAGAAAGCTCCTCTGATGACGCCAATGGTATGGTGCAGCAGGCCTCCGATCTCCGCGTGGTGAAAGGATATGGCGGCCGGGTAGACAATGAGTTCATTCTTGTATGCCTCATAAACCGACACCGTGAGTATCTTCATATCCTCGTTCGTGACGTACTTGTTGATGTAGCCGATGATCTCGCTGTACATCGCGCTTCCCTCTTTCGGACTGGACTTCACAAGGTCCCTTACGGAAACTCCGTCGGAGGGCTGGACCGGGCGCACCTTGCCTATGTTCAGCATCAGCTTTTCGTTGTACGTTTCCACAACTGCCTCAACGAAAACAATGTCCCCCGTTCCGAAAGCGTCGAAGTCGGACCTCCCCGGATTCCAGTAGTTGCCTGAGATCTTGCCGGACTTGTCTTTAAATGTGAAAAACAGATAGGGGTCGCCGGATTTGCGGCTCTTAGCCGTAGCGCTGTCGACCAGGAAAAAGCTGCGGATATGCGCTCCGGATACCAATTCAGAAATTTTTTGTTGTTCCATGACTGCTCCGTTTATAATTTACTGCCTGAATTAAGGTAAGTTCAGACATTTCAGATAAATCCGAAAAGGCAACAGCAGCATACAAATACTGCCGCTGCCTTATTCCGCAAAGCCCGTATCTCATACGTCTGAGAACAAAAGGCCCGCTTCAGAAGATCACCACTTGTAATCCTCGTTCTTCCAGTTGAGCTCATCGGGCGCCTCCAAAACGTGGACCGTCATGCTGACCACATTGTTGTCGGGACCGATAGTCGCGGTAATGACCGCATCGCCAATGCCCTTGGCGGTTATCATACCCTCCTTGTTGACTGTCGCGATAGATTCGTCGCTGGAGGAATATGTCACAGGGTAGTCCTCCGCCGGAACCATGGGCGGATAGTCCTTGTGAGCGGAAAGCTTGTCGTTGTAGCACTCACCCCAGGTGTCGTTGTCAAATTTGACAAGAGCTCTTATTTGGAACTTGTGTGTCGCGCCGTTGGTCTTGCCCTTATAGATCGTGAGCTCGGCCTCAACAGGCTCGGCTGAAATGATCCTGGGAGTCTTCTTGTTATAGTTAAAGTCGGAGGCGTAAACGTACACCTTGAAGACTATCTGGTAGCCCTTGTACTCCGCTTTGACGGTGGTCTTGCCCTCCTTCAGTGCGGTGATCTTCACACCGTCGAATTTGATAAGAGAGGTGTCGTATTCGCTGAAGGTGATATTGGCAATATCGTCGCCTTCAATGAGATGGCGGGATATGTTCGCGTCGATCCAGTAAACGTTGAAATCGTCTTTAACGGTGCCCACGTGCATCTTCACACAATGGTCGATAGTCGTGAGACCCTCGGGCTGAGGATCCGATTCCGCGGGCCAGAAGCCGTCGGTGATCTTCACGTTCTTGTCGCCCTTAGCCGTGGCGTGGACCTTCTCGTCCTGGTAGGCAGTGATGGTGACGAAGTTGAACCTGGTAGCCCATTTGCCCCAGTTATCGTCGGCTCCGTCGCAATAGGCGTAGCCCAGCATAAGCGTGTCCTTAAGCTGAATATGCCCGTTGGTCCTCTTGGAGATGCCCATGTTGTGGCAGTACTGTGCAATGTTGTTCTTTATGAACTCACCTTTTAAAAAGTGGATGCCGTCCTTGGACTCCCAGATCTGAACGCCGCTGTTGGCGGTGAAACGGTTCATGGTCTGAACGCCCAGGAAGAGACCCGCGTCCTCAACGTAAACGACGTCAAACTGGTCTCCGCCGGAGCTTGTGAAGGCTCTGCCCTTGAACTCCATGGTAGCCGGCCAGTTGGGATCCGTAGCGTCCGCTGTGGCGACGTATTTGAAGTCGCCGGTATCGCTGGCCCAGGTGTAGTAAATGTAAAGGGTACCGTCAAGGACTACGAAGCTGGGTTCGCCGGCGCCCCACTTGTCGTCGGATTCGTTGTAATAAACGATCGGCATAGGATCTCCGCCCCAGCCGCTGCCGTTCCACTTGTCAAATGGTCCGTCGGGCTTTCTGGACCTGGCAACGAAAACGTTATTGTTTATACCGCCGTTGGTGGAAACGATAGTCGAGGTATAGCCAATGTAATAATACCCGCCGAAATAGATCACGCCGGGGTCGCATACGGAATAGTGGTCATAGGAATCCGGGGTAGGCTGAAGAACGATCTTTTCCCTGGACCACGTCTTTCCTCCGTCGTCGGAATGCTTGTACGTGAACCAGTCCCACTCTCCGGAGGTTCCGGGAGTGGCGAACCAGGCGTCCATGGTTCCGTCGGGGTAGTACATGATGCTGGGACCGTATCTGTATCCCCACTTACCCTTAACGGGAGCAAATACGTTGAATCCTGTATCTTGAGCGTCAATGTGGAAATGCGTGTTCTCGGCAGGTGTAACTCTCGGCAGCTCGTCCTGATATTCTCTCGGATCCGGGCCCTCGGGAGTCGGTTCCTCCGTAGGATTCTCGGTGTTTGAAGGTTTGTCTGTATTCATAGGATCACCTCCGTTTATGTTGCAGGCGGCAAAGCATCCCGCCGCCATGATCAAGACCAAAAATAACGATATCAGTCTAATTGAAAAACGCATTTTCAACCCTCCGTCGATCAATTTTGTATCGGAAAACCGATTATTTTTATTATACTGAAAAAGCAACGCCAATTCAAGGGCGGCAGGTCTCTCTTTGATAAAAAAATGCAGTCCGGGAGAAGGATGATCCCGGGACTGCTTTGCATCATGGTCAAATAACAATTTATCTTTACGGGCATATCGCCATGATGATTGTGTCACCTGTCTTTCCGGATATACCTTGTGTCTTTGGACGCGCCGATTTTTTTGAGTTGTCCTTCCCTTACCATTTTTCCGAGCACGGCTTCCACCGTAGTCGGGCTGACGTCAGGGTGTATTGCGCATATTTCCGCTTTCGACATCGGAAGCATACTTCCGAGCACAGTTGCCTCGATGCGGGCGGATTTTGTGATCCTTTTCCCGTGCGCAACGGCAAAGCGCTTGTCCAACTCTTTATAGCACATGAACAGCGTCGAAAGGAAGTTTATCATGAAGGGAAAATAATCGTTTTCATTTCTATCCCATCCCGCCGAGGATCTCTGCAGCGCATCATAGTACAAAGCTTTATGTTTGTTGATCTGTTCCTCAAATGACACGTATTTGCCTGCATCGAATCCGTTTTTGTACAGCAAAAGGAGAGAAAGCAGTCTGGACATTCTGCCGTTTCCGTCGCGGAACGGGTGAATGCAAAGGAAATCGAGTATCACGCACGGTATCAGCAGCAACTGATTTATGTGCGAGTTCGAGCATGCGTCGAGGTATGCAAGCTCAAGCTGATCCATCGCCTCTGCCGTTTCGGTTGCAGGGATCGGGCGGAACCGCACTCTACGATTCCCCTGCGAGTCGATCTCGACAATGACATTGTCCGTCTGCTTATATTTCCCGGCAAGGTCATCTCCGGCCAATATCATCATCGTTTCGTGAAGCATCAGGATATCTCCGACTTTGAATTGAAGCCGCTCATAGGCGGTGTGGATCAGGTTCAAAGCGTCACGGTACCCGGCGATTTCCGCTTCATCATGATTGACAGGCGCACTGCTGTGATTCACGATCTCCGCAATACGCTGATCACTTGTAACGATTCCTTCAATGGCATTAGAGTTCTTGACCGATTGAACTCTCGCTACCTTTTCCAGCTCCGTAAACACTGTCTTAAACACTTCTTTTCGTGTACCCGCAGCCGTCCTGAGTGAGTATATTCCGCCGGTAATATCGATCAAGTCTGCGGGCAACATCCCGTTATCAAGAAAGGAATAATCAAATTTTCTCATACATATATCCCCTTTCTGCATATAAGTATATCATTGTTTATGCAGAAAAACAAGTATTATCGGCGCTTTCTGCATAAAAACGCTCGAATTATATGCAGAAAAGCATCAGGGCTTTTTCCGGTCCGCGTGAACCCCAAGATGGCCCGCCGATGATCTTTCGCGGCGCTCAGACTGTCTCCCGGTCTTCCTGCCGCAGGAAAAATCCGCCCGGCAAAAATCTCACCGGGCGGCTGACGTTAAGTCTGATCAACAGGCTTATGCTCAATAGAAAAACTCGTTAAAGACCGAATCCTTCGGAATGTCGTATTCTCTGAATCTGTAGAAAAGCTCCGACGCCTCTATATTCAGATTCGCCGAGACCGTTTCGACGTCCTCGGGAGGCAGATCCTTCAGCAGCTCAGCCATTCTCCCGCAAAGGTAAAACGGTTCATAGGAGTAGGAAGTGTTTATGAAAACGTCCGCGTACTTTTTCGCGGGCTTGATGTATTCCTCCTCGCCTCTTCTGACGCTGGGCCAAAGCAGGCAGGTCCTCAGCAGGGATGAGTTTCTCGTTACGAGATCTCTGTTCGCCCTTCTCATGAACCTGATCATCTGAGGTGTTATTCTCAGCTTCGGAGACTTGGAGGAGGTGTAGGTGTTGAAGGGGCAGATGTATATTTTGAACTTAAAGTCTGCCTTGAATCCGCCGAAGACCTTGGGGTTCATTCCCTGTATGCCTTCAACGATCAGCACGTCTCTTCCCTCTCTTTTTATAATGGGGCCGTTGTCGAAATGCTTTCCTTCGTTGAAATCAAAGGTGGGCAGGCGCGTAGGCTGCCAGGCGATGAAGGATTTGACCACCTTCTTAAATTTACTGATGTCAAAAGCATCGATCCTTTCGTAATCGGCCTCCGTGGCGTCCTGAGGGATTATTCCCAGTTTTTTCTGTCTTGCGAGGCTGAAAGCCCTGTTGTGATAGAAATTGTCAAGGGAGATCACGTTGACGGAGATGCCCGTGCTTCTGATTTTATCGGCAAGCCTGTTGGAGAACGTGGTCTTTCCGCTGGCGGAGGGCCCCGCGACAAAGATCACGCCGAAAAATGTGTCGATATTTTTCGTCTTTGCGTCAAGAGTCCTGAGCAGATTTTCGTATTGGAGGTTTATCGCAGCTTCGCCGGTCTTGATCAGAGAATCCATTCCGGCACGCTCGGCAATTTTATTGAGATCTTCTATATAGTTATCCATGTCAAAATCCTTCTTTCTTATCGTAAGTAAACGTCACTCGGTCCTCAGGGCTTCAACGGGATCCTTCCGGGAGGCCATTCCCGACGGGAATAGTCCCGCGATAAACGTGAGAAGCATGCTGATGACCACCAGCACCGCCGCGGCCACGGGAGGCAGAACGGCGTTGATCGTGTTGATTTTGGTGAAATAGTGGACGATAGCGTTTATGGGGAAACAGAGGAGGAACGAAGCCCCGATGCCTATCACTCCGGACGCGAGTCCTATAATAAGAGTTTCCGCGGTGAACACACGCGCCACGTCCTTTTTCGAAGCGCCGATTGATCTCAGGATGCCTATCTCCTTGGTCCTCTCAAGAACAGAGATGTAGGTTATGATGCCTATCATGATCGACGAGACCACCAATGAAACTGCCACGAAGGCAATGAGAACGTAGGAGATGGCGTTTATGATGGTGGTGATCCCCGACATGATGATGGCGACCACGTCCGTATAATAGATCATGTCCTCGTCGCTCGTCTTTTTGTCGTTGTACTCCGCGATAATGTCGGCGATCTTCTCCTTGTCCTCGAAGGTGTCGGGGTAAATACTGATGGTTTTCGGAGAAGCCAGATCGAGTATTCCGAGGGTCTTTTTGTTGTCCTGATACTGTTTGTCGGACACCTTGTTTACGGTGATTATGTTGTACGCCCTTACCGCCTCTTCGTCGGCAGCTTCGCTGACGTATTTGTCAAAGGCATCGGCAAGCTTCGAAGCCACTCTCTCGGGATCCGCAGAAGCGTTCTCCGCATACATGCTCAGCGCGGACTGTTCAAGGCACCTGTTGTAGATCTCCTTGAAGGCCTCCGGTGTCAGCGTTGTCAGGTAGGCAAAGGATTCCTCCGTCGTCATAGCCCCGAGCTTCTCCCAGTAGAGCGAAACGAAGAAGATCTTTTCGGTCTCCGACTTGAACTGGGAGGAGATATACGTTTTGAGAGCCAACAGCTCAAAGGCCGAAGGCGTCTCTATGATGCTGTCGATCTTCGCTTCAGCCTCCTGGGCATATTTCTCCTTGATGGTCTTTTCGGCGGTCTCGCTGATCATTTTGAAGAGCTCCTCGTCCGAGTAGGCGCTGAGATACTGTTTGATGGCCTCAGCCTGGGCGCCGTAGGCCTCGGCAATAAGAGCCTCCATCTGTTCTCTTGTGTCCGCGGAAAGGAACGTTTGAAGCGTCTCCTCCACGTATTTTTCGTCGGGTGTCGAAATTATCTTTTTGATCGCCTCGGCTTTTTCAGCTTGGGACAAGGTCTCCGGATAGCTTCTGAACTCGCTGATGCGGTCCTCGTCCGAGAGAGACGAAAGGTCTATATAATAGGGAAGTCCGTTGAAGATATCCAGATTCTCCCCTTCGGATTCGAGAAGCCGTCTGACAGAAGGCGCCTTCGCGGTCTCCTGAATGATGTACTCGGTAAGGAGATTCGTATAGCAGAAGGTGGCGTTGGCGGTTATGGCTGTGGAAGACGCGTCGGGATTTGCCCTGATGACGCCGCATATCCTCAGCGAAAGACTGTTGTTTACTATAGGCTGAAGAAGCACGCCGTCCTTGCGGGCATCCGAGAAAAGTCCGTCTCCGTCAGGATCCGTGTAAAGATCCGCAGGCAGCACGAGCTTGATATCCACGTTGGCAAGGTCCGAAAACTTAAGGCTGTGTTCCTTTACTTCGACCTCCTTTCCCGACATGGCGGAGGCGATCACGAGAGTGAGATCCTCCCTGCTCATAATGCCAAGGGTATAAAAGGCCATATCCGGGATCTCGTTGTTCTTATCGACAAGAAGAAGGATATCCTCCTTCGACTGAGGCCACTCGCCGTAGATCAGGTCGTACTGGTCCTTGATCAGATCGGAGATCGGGCTTCCGTCCTTGGCGGGGATTATCTCATCCCAGAGATCGTACGAAAATGAAGACGACGAAAGAGCGGAAGTCATGAAGCCCATTCCCTCGCCCGCGGCGGTTCCGTCAAGCACGTTGAGCAGGGACGTATCCAGGTAGTTTCCGGACTTTTCGTTTTTTACGAAGGTGTTGATCTCGACGCCGTACCCGTAATGGACGGTGGTGATGTAGCTGTCGATCTCGGTGGAAGGCTCATCGGATTTCATTTCGCTTTCAAGGAAGCTCTTGAAATCCTTCAGATTGTTCTTTTTGGTGGAATCCGAGAAGAAGGCGTTGAAAAGATCGTAAGCCCTGGTGCTGGAGTAGACGGTATTTTCGTCTTTTTCGGTGTTGTTGCGTTCGGCCTGTTTTTCCCTGGCGCTGAGAAGTATGGACGTCAGGTCCCTGTGCTCCTCTTCGATCGTGATAGGATACGAAGAAAGCGTCTCGCGCTGCACGTCGTCGATATAATTCTGCACGCCCGTGGATATCGCGAGAATGAGGGCAATGCCGATAATGCCTATACTTCCGGCAAAAGCGGTGATGAAGGTTCTGCCCTTTTTCGTCAGGATATTGTTGAATGACAGTGAAAGCGCGGTGAAGAAGGACATGGAGGAATGCTTTTTGCGGCCTTTCGATCCGGTCTTTTCCGATCCGTCCTCCTTTTCGTCAGCTTCTGCCGCCAATGTGTTTCCGGATGCGTCTCCGGCTTCGGTTATGGTTTCGATCTGACCCTTTTCAGCGGGGACGGTATCGCTTTCATCAACTGTTTCCGGAGCCCCGGTTTCAGCGGCTGCGGCTTCAGCGGCGGTTTCGATCGTCCCGCCCTCCGCCTCTTCCGTGGACTGAAGAGCATCCCCGGCGTGCCGAGCGGGTGCGGATCTTTCCTTTATGCGTCTGAACTTATCCAGCGCTTCAGCCTCGAAATCAAGGCTGTCGGAAAGAGGAGAAACAGTCGTTTTTTCTCCGGCGGCAGACGCTTCCGCGTCGGTTTCATGCCTTTCGACCTTCTCCACACATCCCGGCGTCACTGCTTCGGGCGGGCTCACGGGCTCGGCAGGGAACACGGTCTCCCCGAGAGGAGCTTCCATGTCAACGTCTGCGCACACCGCGAACGCGCCGTAAGGATTGCTGTCGGAAACGATCTCGCCGTCCTTCAGCCTTACTATCCTGGTGGAATAGGCCTCGGCAAGCTCCGGATTGTGGGTCACCATTATTATCAGGCGCTCGGCGGATATTTCCTTCAGGATCTCCATTATCTGAACGCTCGTTTTACTGTCAAGGGCGCCTGTCGGCTCGTCCGCAAGCAGTATTTCCGGATCGTTAACGATAGCCCTGGCGATGGCGACTCTCTGCATCTGTCCGCCTGACATCTGGTTCGGCTTTTTGTAGGCCTGGTCGGAAAGGCCGACTTTTTCCAGTGCTACGAGTACCCTTCTCTTTCTTTCGGCTCTTGAAACACCCGCCAAAGTCAAAGCCAGTTCAACGTTTGAAAAAACGGTCTGGTGCGGAATAAGGTTGTAGCTCTGAAAAACGAAACCGACTGAATGATTTCTGTAAGTGTCCCAGTTTCTGTCCTTGTATTTGAGTGTGGAAATGCCGCGTATGATCAGGTCGCCGGAATCATACCTGTCGAGGCCGCCGATAACGTTAAGAAGAGTGGTCTTTCCGCAGCCCGACGGACCGAGGACGGAAAC
>JAGCZO010000092.1 GCA_017959965.1 Clostridia bacterium
AAATTGAAGAGCAAACAAAATATGACGAAATGGCAACAAAAAAGAGGCTGTTACATCCCCGACAGAATTGCCAGTTTTTTAACAGCCCCTTTATCATATACATCAAAGAAATATCAGTCCGTGAACAGAGGCGTTGAGTAGTATCTGTCTCCGCTGTCCGGCAGCAGCGCCACGATAGTTTTTCCCGCATTTTCAGGCTTTTTCGCAAGCTCCAGCGCCGCGAAAAGAGCTGCGCCCGAGGATATTCCCACTGAGATTCCTTCTCTTCTTGCGAGAAGCTTTGACGTTGCGAAGGCGTCCTCGTTGGCCACCCGGATTATCCCGTCGTACACCGAGGTATTAAGTACCTCAGGCACGAAGCCTGCGCCTATGCCCTGGATCTTGTGGGGACCGCTCGCACCTCCGGAAAGGACCGGGGAGGAGTCAGGCTCCACCGCAAAGACCTTGACGGAGGGCTTTTGCTCTTTGAGATATTCTCCGGCGCCTGTTATCGTGCCTCCGGTGCCTACGCCCGCAACGAATATGTCAACCGCTCCGTCCGTGTCGTTCCAGATCTCGGGGCCCGTTGTCTTTTTGTGGATAAGAGGATTGGCGGGGTTTGTGAACTGGCCAGGGATGAAGCTGCCGGGTATCTCCGCGGCAAGCTCCTCAGCCTTGGCGATGGCCCCCTTCATGCCCTTGGCGCCTTCCGTGAGAACTATTTCCGCGCCGTAGGCCTTCAGTATGTTGCGGCGTTCCACGCTCATGGTCTCGGGCATGGTGAGAATGATCCTGTAGCCCTTGGCGGCTGCGATGGCGGCGAGGCCTATGCCCGTGTTGCCCGAGGTGGGCTCAATGATCACGGAGCCTTCCTTCAGAAGGCCTTTTTCCTCCGCGTCCTCGATCATCGCCTTGGCAATGCGGTCCTTGACGCTGCCCGCGGGATTAAAATATTCAAGCTTGACCAGCACTGTGGCTTCGAGTCCGTTGTCCTTTTCAATGTTCGTGATCTCCACCAGCGGCGTACCGCCAATGAGACCGAGAGTTCCCTTATATATCTTTGACATGGTGATGACCTCCTTTTATGCAAGTTGTTTTATGGCTTCAAAGCCCTTTTCAAGGTCGCCGATAATATCGTCGACGTGCTCCGTTCCTATCGAAAGGCGGATGGTGTTTTCGTGAATGTTCTGCTCGTCAAGTTCCTCGGGGGAAAGCTGGGAGTGAGTGGTGGTGGCCGGGTGGATCACCAGGCTCTTAACGTCCGCCACGTTGGCAAGAAGCGAAAATATCTTCAGCGCGTCAATAAACGCCCAGGCTTGTTTTCTTCCGCCCTTCACGTCAAACGTAAAGATTGAACCGCCTCCGTTCGGGAAATATTTTTCATACAATGCGTGCTGGGGATGGGCCGACAGCGACGGATGGTTTATCTTCTCAACAAGGGGATTGGCCGCCAGGTATTCGATGACCTTTTTTGTGTTCTCCGCGTGGCGCTCGACTCTCAGGGACAACGTTTCCACACCCTGGAGCAGCAGAAAAGCGTTGAACGGGGATATGGCCGCGCCTGTGTCTCTCAGAAGTATCGCCCTGATGTAGGTGACGAAAGCGGCCGGGCCCGCGGCGTCTGTGAATGCGACTCCGTGGTAGCTCGGATTCGGAGCAGCGATGTTGGGATATTTGGCGGGTGACCAGGTGAATTTTCCTGAATCAACGATGATGCCGCCGAGGGTCGTACCGTGGCCGCCAAGGAATTTCGTTGCGGAGTGGACCACTATATCCGCCCCGTGCTCGATGGGCCTGATGAGGTAAGGCGTGCCGAAGGTGTTGTCGATGACCAGCGGAATGCCCTTCCCATGGGCAATGTCCGCCAGCGCCTCTATGTCGGGGATGTCGCTGTTGGGATTGCCCATCGTTTCAATAAAGATCGCTTTTGTCTCGGGTGTGATCGCCCTTTTCACCTTGTCAAGATCATGGATGTCCACAAAAGTCGTCCTGATCCCGTACTGGGGAAGGGTATTGCCAAGAAGATTGTAGCTGCCGGCGTAGATCGTCTTCTGGGCCACAATGTGTCCGCCGTTACCTGCAAGAGCCTCTATCGTATAAGTGATAGCAGCCGCGCCGGAGGCCAGCGCAAGGGCCGCGACACCGCCCTCAAGCGCCGCGATACGCTTTTCAAGCACGTCCTGGGTGGAATTGGTCAGTCTTCCGTAAATGTTTCCGGGGTCCGCTAGTCCGAATCTGGCGGCCGCGTGCTCCGAATTGCGGAAAACGTAACTCGTCGTCTGATATATAGGCACCGCCCGGGAGTCTGTTGCCGGGTCCGGCTGCTCCTGTCCTACGTGGAGCTGAAGTGTTTCAAATCTATAACTCATGGTTTTATTCCTTTCTTTTTTTCGGGGTGTCTGCTGTAATAATCTTCAAGAGCGTTTCTTATCGCCTCTTCCGCCAGTACCGAACAGTGCATTTTGTAGTCCGGCAGGCCGTCCAGCGCCTCGGCAACAGCCTTATTGGTCAGCTTCATCGCTTCCGAAACCGGCTGCCCCATGATGAGCTCGGTGGCCATGGAACTGGACGCGATAGCGCTGCCGCATCCGAAGGTCTCGAACTTGACGTCCGCTATTTTGTCGTCCTCGATTTTCAGGTACATTTTCATTATGTCCCCGCACTTCGCGTTTCCGACCTCGCCAATGCCGTCAGCGTCCTCGATAACGCCCACGTTCCTGGGGTTGCGGAAATGATCCATTACTTTTTCACTGTACAATGCCACTTTTCTCACCTCACAGAATAAATTTTGATTTGCCGCTCATCAGATCGCGCCACACGGGAGAGAACCCCCTGAGGTAGCTTACGACCTCCTTCACAGCCCCGATGATATAGTCGATCCCGTCATCCGTCGTATCCTCGCCAATGGTCAGTCTAAGGGATCCGTGGGCCACGTCATGGACTCTTCCTATTGCCAAAAGCACGTGGCTGGGGTCAAGTGAACCGGACGTGCAGGCCGAGCCCGACGAAGCCGATATACCCTTATCGTCAAGAAGCAGGAGCAGCGACTCCCCTTCTATTCCCTCAAAACAGAAGTTCACGTTCGACGGAAGCCTCTTTACCGGGTCTCCGTTAAGCGCCGAGTGGGGTATCTCCGAAAGGCCCTTTATTAGCCTGTCTCTCAGAACGGTGAGTTTTGCTGAGACCTCCGGTATCCTTCCGCAGGCTTCCTCAAGAGCCGCAGCCATTGCCGCGATACCCGCCACGTTTTCGGTACCGGCCCTAAAGCCTCTCTCCTGGGCGCCGCCCTCGATAATGTTTACCGGTCTTATTCCCTTCCTTACGTATAAGAAGCCGACTCCCTTCGGCCCGTGGAACTTGTGGGCCGAGGCCGATAACATATCGATATTGTCCGCGTTCACGTCAACGTGCAGATGACCCACTGCCTGTACCGCATCTGTATGAAAAAGGACGTTGTGTTTTTTACATATCTCGCCGATCTCCCTCACAGGCTGCACTGTGCCGATCTCGTTGTTCGCGAACATTACCGTGACGAGGCAGGTGTCGTCCCTTATCTCTTTTTCAAGCTCCTCCGGCCTTACTATACCGTTCTCATGGACCGGAAGGTAAGTCACCTCAAAGCCTTCTTTTTCGAGCTTTTTCAGCGTATGCAGCACCGCGTGATGCTCAATGGTGTCGGAGATGATATGCGTTTTGCCCTTCTTTTTTCCCAATGCCGCGGCGGAAACGATCGCCTGGGTGTCCGCTTCGGAACCCCCGGAGGTGAAAATGATCTCCTTTGCCGCGGCGCCGATACATCGGGCGATCACAGCCCTGGCATTTTCGATGGCCTCTTTGGCTCTCTGTCCTTCAGAATAAAGACTTGAGGGATTTCCGTAGCAGTCCTCCAGGTACGGGAGCATCGCTTCGATGGCCCTTTTGCTCATTTTAGTCGTAGCCGCATTGTCTGCGTAGATCTTCATACGCCGCCCCTCCTTGTCAGCTTTCGACGTGTATTTTACCAGCATTTACCTACTATGTCAATAGGCAAATAACAAATATTATCGCCAATGATCCCCTTTGGCGTGTTGAACACCCATTTACCCTGTGGTATAATAGGTAATAGATCTTTTGAAGGAGGCTTCAGCATGATATCGACAAAAGGAAGATACGCGCTGCGGGTCATGATAGACCTGGCTGAAAACAATACCGGTGATTTTATTCCGCTGAAGGAGATCGCCGAACGTCAGGAGATCTCAAAAAAATATCTTGAGATCATTGTAAAGGATCTTGTGACCGCGAAGCTGGTTGTGGGTTCAAGCGGCAAGGGAGGAGGTTATAAGCTGCTGCGCGACGCCTCCGAATACAAGGTCGGGGAGATCATCGAGGCCACCGAAGGACCTATTATAACTGTCGCGTGTCTTGCCGGGCAGACCAACGAATGTCCCAGGGCCGCCAAATGCAAGACCCTTCCCCTCTGGACGGAATACGACCGGATGACCCACGAATACTTTTTTTCGAAAAAACTGAGCGACCTTCTGTAAGACCGCGAATGCGTTTAACAAAGCGAGGCACACGCCAATGGCATCGACAAAAGACTACCTGGAATTTGTTCTTGACAAGCTGTCCCCCCTCCCCGGGATCACTTACAGACCCATGATGGGCGAATTTATTATCTATTACAAGGGCAAGATAGTCGGCGGCATCTACGACGACCGTTTTCTGGTCAAGCCGACAAAGTCAGCTCTTAAGCTCATGCCGGACGCTCCACGGGAGCTGCCTTACGAAGGCGCAAAAGAGATGCTGCTTGTCGAGGATATCGACAACGGCGAATTCGTTTGCGGCCTCATTAAAGCAATGTACGAGGAGCTTCCCGCAAAAAAATAATGCGCATTTCATGTATACCTGCGCATTTTTGTAAGGCCTGAGACCATTGAAAAACCTCCGGAACAGCAGCTTTCCGGAGGTCGTTTCAATTTAACCGGTCAATGTCTGAGTTGTTTCAATCCTCGCCGTCTTCTTCGTCATCCTCATCATCTTCGTCGTCAAATTCGTCGTATTCACCGTATTCATCGCCAAAATTTTTATTCGTCATGGCTTCGTCGTACAGTTTGTTGTACTCATCGAAAATGGCGTCAATGATCTCATCATCCGTTTCCATCTCATATCTGTCTTCGCCGTCCCTGCCGCGGGTGACTCTGAACACAAAGGCTTCGTCATCCTCCATGTTTTCTAATAATTCCTCAGGCTGCATGATAGCGTAGAAACGGCCTTTGTAGGCGATCCCCGCGATCTCGATAAAATCGACTTTCTTGCCTTCATCAGTCAGCAAGGTTATCACGTCGTCAAACTCCTCGTCAGGCTCATCCTCCGTGCCCTCAAACCCGTAAAGTTTATCTTCAAATTCCATTTTGATCCTCCTTTTTCGTCCATCAGACGCAAACCGTATCTGCAAGCAATATCAACTGTCTCCATTATATCATATTTCCGGCCCCGCAAAAAGTGATTTTACGCTTTGCTCTCAAAAAAACAGCAGCCTCAAGAAGTCTGATCCCGAGGCTGCATTATTGTGCGTAACTGCAGCGTTGAACTTGTATGAGAGAACTCTCACACGGGCCTGACATTGCGCAGCTGTGCCGCAAATATACTCCAACAAAGGATGTTGCTTTATACAGATACGTTCATTGAATTCTTCTGCGTCTTGCGGTCAGTACCGCCAACGCCAATGCGGCAGCAACAATTATTGCCAACACTCCGGCGTCCCCCGTCTCGGGATTTGCGTTTCTGTCCGGGATCCACGACGCCGCGATCCCGTCGCCTGTCAGAGCGTATACCTCCTCGTCAAGAACGTCGATAAAGCCGGTATTGACGATCCTCCAGCCGTCTTCGCCCTTCTCATAGTCCAGCGTAAGTTCAGCTTTGTTCGCCTCTGCCCTGATCACAGCCGAGACCTTGGCTTTCGCCTTGTTTTCCGAGATTTCTTCGATCGTCACACTATCTGTCAGCGCGTTTTTCAGACAATACGTATTCATCACGTCTGCACGGTCGCCGTCGTAATGATTAAATTCGTCAACAAACCTGAAATACACCTTGTCCCCGATGACCCTGAGTGAGGTCCTTTCGTTACGGGATAAATGATCGAGCAGGTATCCGGCAACCTCAGGCGAGCAGTACTTCTCCGCATATGCGTACCAGGTCTCCGGATCCGAAAGATCTCCCTCCATCGGAGCATAGGTGTTTCCGCCGATTTCCCGATAAAGGTGTCTGTAGTCTTTTTTCGAGGGACTGTAGGTGTCGAACCTGCATTCCGCGCTCAGCATCGTCATACTGTAAAGGTCGCTGACAAGCGCTATGAGGCCCTCCCGCACCGTTGCCTCCGTAAGATCGTCCTTTGAAACGTTTGTCCCGTCCGCCCGGAAGATCATATTGCCAAAGTCAAAACCGGCGATCTTCCAGCGGCCGTCAGAGAACTTCAACTCGAGCACGACATCCGTAAGCAGCCTTGCGGTGTCCGTGTCTCCGTCATTCTCATCGTAGAAACGGTGGACCGGGACGGACACTTTGGCGTGCTGCCCGTTTGATTCCAGGATAACGATGTTATCTGTCTCTGAGAGCTCGAAAAAGGTGTTCTGGCGGTCTCCCTCGTCATAGCTGTAGATCTCTCCGCCCTGATAAAATTCATAATACCATTTCCCGTTCTCCTCGAAATAGCGCGAGAAAAAACGTTCTCCGTCGCCAATGACCTTCTCCGCAAGCTCGCTTACGAAGAGATCTCTGATCATTTGTTTTACGTCTTCCGGACTGTATCCATCTTTTACCTTCACATATTTGCAAACAGGTCCCATTGGCGTGTCGGGATGACCCTCGGAAAGGTCCGCTTCCGGGATAGCTCCCCCGATATAGTCGCGGGACGTGCCCCCTTCAAACCAGCCGAAATAAAGACCCATGGAGTTTCTGATTTCAACGAATTCGGAAACGAGCTCAACAGCTGTTGCTTTGTCCAAAGCATCGGACTCTGCCGAGACCGTCATTACGCCAATGAGAAAAATGGCGCTGACCAAAAATAAAGATATTGCGGCTTTCATCAGTTTCATAGCGTCTTACCTCCACGCAACAAAATAATAATTCACCATATCGACCAATAATCACAAGTACATTATACCAAGGATCAACCGGGATTTGAATACCATCCTTACAATAGAGTGATCAGTTCAAGCACTGTTTGAACTTGATTGTTGTCATCGTTCGTCAGTTCAATGCTCACGTCAGAAATAATGCAGAAACGCCCGTTAGGAGCCTTACCTATTTTCTGATCTAGTACAGTATGGGTGATAACGATGTAGCCGGAGCTGCTGTACACTTGTTCAACTTTCTCATCTATCTTTTGTTGAAGAACCTCCTTATCAATTGTAAAAGACTTGCTTTCAAAAACATCAGTGTCTCCTATAATAACTGATGCCAAGTAGCCTTTTGAGGTCATTTTAACCGATATATAATCTGATGAATTGTAACCGGCAACTTCTTTATAATACGTAAAGAAATAATAAGTGATGGAATACGATTTACCGTCTTTTTGTTTAATTCTGGTTATTGGCTCTTCCTCTATTTGTTTGTAAGTGCTAAGATTTTTTGTGAAAGTGCCAGCTATTTCAGATGCATACGAACGGCAATATTCTTCAGAATTCTCAAGATCCTCAAGATATGGCTGAGTGTCAAAAAAATCTTTATTCATCAAATTAATATATCCGATCTTGCCATCGTTGTTTCTGACTCCAAATTCTATTCCATCGTCACAAACATAAATGTTCGTGGTGTAGGAATTATACTTATATACGACAGATCGATCATATTTACCTTTAAGCGAATAACCTAAAACATCGCAAATAAACTCCTTAGCGCAATTCCGTTGAAAGTACTCTCCGGGCCAAAAACCAGCCTCCGAGTTACTAATGATTCCGTCGTTCGACATCGATTCAATAAGTGTCGTGTAACTTTCATGAGCATTATTGGAACATCCCACAACAAAGCTGATTGTTATTATTGATAGAAACATTATGATTATTTTTCTTAAGTTTTTCATACTTTTTTCCTCCCTTATCTAATGGTGAGGTTTGTATTCCCACCAATAACGGCGATGTCTGCCATATTGTTAACATACCAGAAATAGTTGATGCCATCAATTGCATCTTCGATGGAAAGGCCATTCTGAACAAGTTTTTGAGTTAAATCCGGTGCAAACATGTTACAGTCGTAAACTTTCGTTTTGGCGTTAAATCCCACTACCGTTTCTGCACCACAAATCACCATCTTTTCAACGATATTGACTGGGGAATTGTTTGTAATGTGAGATGGATTAAAGCCTAATCCTGTTTCACAAGTCATAAGAACTGCCAGTTTAACGTTTGATAAGCTGATGCCTGAAAAGTCATTCATTTGTATATATGTCGTACCAGATGTGGCAATTTTAAAACCTGTTTGGCAGCCGTGAGTATGAATGAAAAATATATCATTGTTTTGAAGATAACTAATCATACTGGAAACCGAACAAGCAGAGTACCTGCTTGTTGAAACAACTGAGACCATTCCACATTTTTCTTGTTCTAGATTTGATTTTGTAGAAGAAAAATAGGTGTGTCTAAATTCACCATCAGTATCATCTATCGCCAGCAAAATGGAATAATCAAATGAGCAAATAATCCATTCATCCTTGTAGTTGCTATCATCAACATAATCTCGCTGTTTTATATCGATTCCATTAACATTGAGTGTGTACCAACTAACTGCGAGAACTCTATCGTTGGGTTCACCCGTTTTTGGCGTTATTTTATATGCGCCGCTTGTTGTCACCGATACTTTCCATCTCATTCCATCTGTAAGACTACCGGTTCTGAGAACCACTTGCGTATCTGTTGCTGTGCCGTCGTTTAATACGCCAAGATAAAAGTTTGTTTCGGTAGAATTAGCAGATTTTATTGAATAATAACCATCATCAAGATGTTCAAAGATCCAACGCTGCGAATTTCCTCCGTGAAAATCCCATTGATGTATATTTTCACCATCTTCCATATTTTGGTCTTCTATATCCACATACCGAGAAGTGTCTTTACTTTTTAGAAAATATGTTCCGTTAGCAAGTTCTGTTACGTTCATGTAATAAATATCCGAATACATAGTTCCGGAAATCTTTCTTGAACAGGTTACTGTTATTCCGGTCATATTATGTTTAACTCCGGTTATAGTCCCTGTATTGGAATCACATTTTAGATATTCGGTGCAAGATGACGGCACAGACCACGTCCCGTTTTGACTAATATTATTCTTATCGATAACACCTATTCTCAAATCTAAATCTTGAATATCACGAACTTCCTCCGGAGCAATATATCGTTGTTGATTTGATACAATGTACCCGCTAGAAGCACTATAAAGCAGTACTCCTTTTGGAACATTTAGTACCGGAACCATGGTAATATCCCAGAGTTGAAGTCCATTTCCTGAGCTGTACGAGGAAACGCTGACATTTGAACCGTTTATTGTTCCTTCTGCGGTCAAAGTCTTGTTCGGATCTCCCTCATTCTTTATAATGTACTTATTCCCGCTTTTTTCAATTGTCCACTCTGCATGATCGTAGATATTAACTCCTGAATCACTGGTTCCTATGGTGAAAAGGTCGACATTGGATCCAAACGTATTCAAGCCCATGTCAAGTTTGTACAGCGGCCTGATCGAATATCTGTTATTGCCAATATGTTTTATCCTCCACATTTGCGCAGCTTTATATTGCACTTGAGCGGTTGAAGAACATAACTCGTAAACATCAACATTAACATGATCTTTTGCACGAGGAAAACTAGCCTCAAGATAAAGAGACCCATTGCTTATGTAGTACACGCCTTCAGCAGCTGCATATAAATCAGGCGAAACAAGATACCATTCTTCCTTGTAGCTTAGATTATTAACATATGATCTTTGCGATACGATTGCTCCGTTCCCGAGGTTCCCCTCACTGACAGACAAAACAAGATTATTGATCCCGGCAGATTTTGCCTTTAAGGCATATCCATGGGGGACCTTGTATATAAACCACTTTTGCCTGTCATTGTCAGAACTGTAGGTATATTGTCTTATTACGCCGTTCTCGGCAGTTTCAGATCCTGCCACGACCGTGATAGCAAGAGAAGAGTTGTAGTACGGAGATAACTTGTAATACCCGCCGCCCGTCGCTGTAAAATTCCATTTTTGACTGTTGTTATTGGCTGGTTCCCACAACTCCAACGCATTATTAACGTAAGAAACTCCGTCTTCAGGGCGTATAAAGGATCCTAGCTGGCTGTTCTCAATCTCATAACTCACTGTCTCCGATATCTCGGTCGGCATCAGATACCATTC
>JAGCZO010000093.1 GCA_017959965.1 Clostridia bacterium
CGAGCGGTCCGCTCGTGCAAAGCAAGCCGCCACTGATGTCCTTGGACACCGCTTTTATCATTTATTATCGGCGGCTTGCGTAAAGAGCCCAAAAAATTAGTTCACAGAATTCTTTTTCTCGGAGAAGACGTAAGTTAGTCTGCCTATCGGAGCCGCGTCGCCGTTGGTGTAGAACGAATACACGTCAAGGCTTCCGTCCTCTGTGCGCTGGTAATTGTCCGCCCACTTGAACTGGAGGTTCAAAAGACCGTCTTTGACGCCCAGCAGTTCCCTTGACACGGAGATCATGAGCTTATTCCCTTCCACTTTCATGTCGCAGGTGCCGACACGCTCCGAGGTGCCGTCGGCTTTCATGCGGGAAAGGATGGCCTTGCCGTTTTCGGGTTTCTCAAGGTTAACGGCAAAGTCGAACATTCCGGACCACTTGGCGTCGCTGTAGGTGCTGTCGGTGTTGATGAAGAGCGTCATCCAGCTGTCGTCTGTCAGGGGAGTGATCTCCGCGGCAGTTTCGGCGTAGAAGTAAAGGTTGGTGGCGTCCTTGGCGGCACGCAGGGAGACAAAGTCGTTGCGGCCGGTATTGTCGGTGTACTTGACTCTTCCGTAGCCAACGCTGTTGCGGTCGGCAGTGTCGTTGGCGTAGTCGGTGTAACGGGCGGTGACGTCGGAGCCGTTCCACTGGTCAAAGGAGCCCGAAACGTCGATGGTCTGATCCTTACCGACGTTGACCCTTGCGGCCGTGCCCTTGTACTGTCTGACGCAGTCGATCAGCTGCATGTAGTAGTTGTCGCCGAAAAGGCCCTTGACCGGCGCAGCGTCGCGGCTGGTGTTTGGTGTGCAGCAGTCGCAGAAAAGGATGGGGGTCTTGGAGTTTTTGGCAGGTTCGAGACGCTGGGCGATCCATTCATTCCAGCCTGTGAAGAATACCATCTCAGGGTCAACGCTGATTGCCCACTTCCACTGCTCGGCAACGTTATATCCGTAGGCCTCCGCGCCGGGGGTGGTGTCATTGGCGCCGTCGTGCCAGCTTCTGGTCCTGTCGTTGGCGCCGTAGAAAGCGGTCATACTCATCATTATAGAGTTGTCGTGCTGGGCGATGGAAACGTTGACGACCTCTTTTCTGCCGTTGAGACCGTAGACCGCGTCGTCCGTCATATTGCGGCCGAATTCCATCCACGGGAAGCCGTCGTCGTCTCTCGGGCCGTTCGGCCAAACGTTGGTTTTGATCCTGAAATACTCGCGGCACTCATCCGAAAGGTCCGGATCATCCTTGTCGCCGATCACCAGCGGCTTGCCGTCGTATTGGAACCAGAGCTCCCCGAGACGCGGGTATTTGTCGTTCAGCTTTTTATTGCTATAGATCTCCTTGTAGAGATTGTTTATCGTTTCGCCGGAGTAGGAGTTTGTGTAGAATGCCAGCTTGGGAACGTCGTATCCCGCCTCCAGGTACTCGTACCAGACGTCGATCAGTTTCTTGACAGGAGTCGTGTACGTGTACGCGTTTGTCGCGTCAAAAACCAGGAAATCGATTCCCGCCGCCATCAGCATCTGGAGATTTTTGCGGTGTACCCACTGGTCTGTGGAACTGTAATAGCCAAAGAGTGGCTCGCTCCAGAAGTGGAACTCGTTCCTGTCGCCGCCGCCAAGCTTCATCCAGTTGGCTTCCGACTTCGTAGCGCCGGACTTTTGCGATATCTCGTAAATGTTATACGGTCCCGATATGCCGTGATAACCGTGCCAGAGGAAATAAAAGATCCCGACCTTCCTGTCTCTCGGTTCCGAGACCTGCCCGTCCAGCGAAAGAATTCTGCCAAGGGCGTCAATGCCGCCGTACGAACCGTCAGCTGCGGAATAGCTTCCCGTGTAGAGGTCCGGATCTCCGGGCTCCGCCGAGGGCGTTCCGCTGTTGCCCGGATCGTCGGGGGTAACATTAAAATTACAGCCTCCCAGCAGACATGCCGCAGCCGTAATTAACGCAGCAATCAACAATACTATCCTTTTTTTCATTCCATCCTCCGTCGAAAATATTCCCCGGGCAATGCAGATCACCCGGGGAACCGGTCAAACCAAATCAGTTTGTTCTCAATTCTTTTTTCTCCTGACCAGCATGGCCGCCGCTCCCGCCAATGCAAGTACTGCAAATCCGCTGAGCATAACGCTTCCGCATCCGGACTGTTTAGGCTCTTCCGTCGCCGCCACCTCTGTGGGCACCTCGGTCTCTGTGACTGCGGGCGCCTCGGTCTCCGAAGCTTCGGGGGTTACCGTCGGCGTGGGGCTGGGGGTGTTGGTCGGCTTCGGGGTAGGAGTTTCGACTACCGGGAATACGTCATAACCCTGCTCGGCAAAAGCCTTGGCGAAATTCTCGGCGTCGGCCTTGGTCTCAAAGAAGGCAATGTAGTAAAGGCTGATGATGGACTCCTCATTGCTCGTGGTGGCGAAAGCATCGTACCTGAACATCTGAAGCTCGCCTGCCCATTTTTTCACTTTGGCGAAATTAACATTGATCGCCTGGAAATCCGTATGGTTTTTATAGTTGATGGACGTGACCTGTGTTTCTCCGAGATCGGGGTATTCGTCGGTGACGTAGTAGATCTGTCCGCCCGAACCGTGGTTCTCATCCAGCTGAACGCCAATGGACAGAACTTTATATTTAGAGAGATCTATAGGATCGTCAAAGAAATCAGATGCGACAAGCGCAGCGTTGACAGGAAGATACGGATCCGTACTCATCGAAACGATGATCTGCTCGCATTTCTTCTCGGAATCCCATCCCAGGTCCTCCATATCGTGGCCGGCGCTGAAAAGGCCGTCATATTTGTCTTCCTCATCGAAGGTGAAGAATATCCCCGGAAGCACCAGGTCGGATTTTTCTTCCGGCTCCGGAGTCGAAGCTGCATCAGGGTCAGCCGGGCCTTCGTAGGTGATCGTCAGATCAAGACCCATTACGCTGATGATATAGATATTGTTATCGTTGAGCTGTACCAGATAGTCGATCACGTGTCTGCCCTTGAGTCCGGACACGTCAACGCGGATACGGAATCTGGCGCAGTAGTCGCACTTCAGGCCCAGAGCCGCTGCAACGACAGCATCCTCCGGCACAGCATAAGCTTCCTCAACTATCACTGCTTCGCCGCCGTCGATCCGGTATCCGAAAGCTTTGATCTCAGTATCGAAAGCGACCCATCCGCCAAGGTCTATAACACTGTACTCGCCCTTGAGCGTGAAATCGTTTTCGTTGAGGTAAGCAGTGCCCTTTCCGATCTCACTCAGGTTCTGGTCGTCCTCCTTAAACACGGTGTCAAGGTTCGTGTATCCGAGCCCTTCGTACTCACCCATACTCGGGATATTCGTTTTCTCCGCGAATATGACAGTCGGCAAAAGTGATATCACAAGCGCAGCCGTCAGAATAACCGCAAGCAGTTTTTTCATTTTATCGTCCTCTCTTTCTTTGTCCTGAAAAGTGTCTAAAAGACTCTCACACCGCTGTTCAGCTGTTATCGGAATTGAAAGCAGTATAGTTCACTAACATGCCAAGATGATAGCAAACACAGGGCCTTTTGTCAATAAATAAAAGACGCGCGCGTGAGGCGATCTCGTTCCTTTACCTTCCCCGTTTTTTTACCCGCTCGTCGAAAAATATTGAACGGCAGCGCGTGTTTTGCTATAATACCGGGTTTATACCGCGCATGGTTTTACCGCTTTTGCGGCGCCGCGGCAATGTTTTTTTCGATCCGAAAGCCGCCCCGGTTGAAGCCGGTTTCCGGCAGCTTTTAAAGGAGGCAGTTATGGGCATTCCGAACAATAACAAGGTCTATATTCCGGACGGCTACAAGCCGCCCCTTGACGCATACGACACGCAGCGCGCCATTGCTTTCATCAAGAGTTCCTTCCAGGAGCACTTTGCGGCCGCGCTTAATCTTAAGCGTGTTTCCGCTCCGCTTTTCGTCACCGAGAACTCGGGTCTCAACGACAACCTCAACGGCTACGAGCGCCCGGTCACCTTCGACGTGCCTGCCATTGGCGCCGATGCCCAGGTGGTCCACTCTCTTGCCAAATGGAAACGTCTCGCCCTCAAGAGGTACCATTTCAGCGTCGGCAACGGTCTCTACACTGACATGAACGCCATCCGCCGTGACGAGGAACTGGACAACATTCACTCGATCTACGTTGACCAGTGGGACTGGGAGAAAATAATAACCGCCGAAAACCGCACCCTCGACTTTCTGAAGCTCATCGTCAAGGCCTGCGTCGGCGCAGTCTGCGACACAGCCGAGAGCCTCAAAGTCAGGTACCCTCAGCTGAAGACTTCCTTCGAAAGAAACGTCGCCTTCATCACCTCCCAGGAGCTGGAGGACATGTACCCCGGCACCACTCCCAGGCAGAGGGAAGACGCCTTCACGAAAGAACACCGCACGTCCTGCATCATGCAGATCGGCGGCAAGCTGAAGTCCGGCGTGCCCCACGACGGCAGAGCCCCCGACTATGACGACTGGAATCTGAACTGCGACATTTTCCTCTGGAGCGACGTTCTGGGCCGCGCCGTTGAAATATCGTCAATGGGCATCCGAGTCGACCCCGAAAGCCTTGACAGACAGCTGACCCTGGCGGGCTGCGACTACAGAAGGGAACTGCCCTTCCACAAGATGCTTCTTGCCGGCGAGCTGCCCCTTACAATCGGCGGCGGTATAGGCCAGTCAAGGCTCTGCATGCTTCTCCTGGGCTGCGCCCATATAGGCGAGGTACAGTCAAGCCTGTGGGACGAGGAAACCGTCAAGGCCTGCGAAGAAAAAGGCGTGCCGCTGCTGTAATGACGCGCCGAAGGCGCATAATTCTTCACTGCGCGCAGCGCATCATTTTCACTTCCGCCGCAGTAATTTCCCGCTGAGTTCCGCGAACTGCTCTCCCGACAGGGTCTCGCCCCTTGCCATCACGTTAATACCCATTTCGGCAAGGGCTTCCGTCACGTCGGAGACGCTGACTGAAGTCATTGGCGAGTTTGCGAGAGCATTGGCGAGAGTCTTCCGGCGCTGCAGAAAGGCCGCCTTGACGGTTTTGAAGAAGTAGTCCCTGTCCGGGGTCTCGAAGGGAGGCTCGCTGCGCATTTTAAGCTTCACCACCGCCGAATCAACGCCGGGCTGAGGGCTGAAGCAGTGGGGAGGGACAATAAACTCTATTGAGGACTCCGTGAAATAGTTTACGGTCACGGTCATTGCCCCGTAGTCCTTGCCGCCGGGCTTTGCGGTCATGCGCTGTGCGACCTCCTTCTGGACCATGATCACCATGCAGTCGATAAGCTGCGGGCAGTCCTCAAGGAACTTCATTATGATGGGGGTGGTGATGTAGTACGGGAGGTTGGCGATGACCTTGACTTTCGAGAGGCCGCGGGGCCTCACGTATTTGTCGACGATATCCTTCTCGACGTCAAGCTTCAGAATGTCTCCGTGGATCAGCTCGATGTTTCCGTAAAGGCGCGCCAGCTCCTCAAGCCCCGGGATCAGGTCCTTGTCGATCTCCACGGCAATGACCAGGCCTGCCCTTGACGCCAATTCTCCTGTCATTGCACCACGTCCGGGACCGATCTCGATGACCGCGTCACAGGCCTCGACCTCTCCGCACAAAACAATATCCTGAACGACAACGCGGTCGTTCAGGAAATTCTGTCCGAGGCTCTTTTTGGCTTTAACAAAACCGACTCTGTTTTCGCTGTGGTTATATGATTTTTTACGGTTGTACTGTTTCCGGGTCGACATAATTATACTTGGCCGGCGGGATCCACTTATCGTCTCCCCTGAGTTCAAACACGTCAACGCTCTGATCCGCCAGAATATAGATCGTGACGTCGCGGACGCCCCAGATCTTGATTATTTCGCGGTTGTCCATCCAAAGATCGATCCTGGTCCCCTTGATGGCACCGCCAATGTCACCTGCTATGGCATAGCCGTAGTCATTGACCCCGTTAAGTCCCTTTACGTAGACCTTGGTCCCGGGATCTATCACGGTGGGGTCGATCGCGATCACTCCCCAGCGTGTGGTAAGGCCGCCGAGAAGCTGTCCGTAGTAAATTCCGTTGCCGTACTTTACACTGTTTCCGTATGCCGTGGCGTCGCCGTCGATCTTTTTGCTGAAGCCCTGAAGTCTTCCTTTATTGTCCACGAAGGAGTCGATGGTGCCCACCGCTACGACCTTGTCAACGGGTTTCTTGGTGTCTTTTATGGCTACGATCTTGCGGCTCTGCTCAACGCCGTCCACAAGGGTGATCTCCCAGACCGTGGTCTTTATTCCGTACTCGCCCTCGGACAGGACCTTGCTCTCGCCCTTCACCATGGACTCGTCTTCCACGTATTTCACGCCGTAGTCAACGTTCTCCGGAATATCCTTCCACTTAAGGCTCACAACAGGAGTGGGCTCGGGTGTGGGGGTAGGCACTGGAGTCGGCGTGGGCGTAGGCGTAGGTACGGGCGTCGGTGTGGGTGTGGGAGTCGGTGTAGGTGTGGGCGTCGGAACGGCTGTCGGCGAAGGCTCCGGCGTGGGATCGTCTTCGTTCTCCACTTCAACGGGAACTCTCACGGTCTTTCCTTCGCTCTCGGAGGTGGAAACACTGCCTGTCTCCGTAACTTCACCGTTTTCATCGTCTCCGGGCTCATCCGAAGGATCCTCAGGCAGTTCCTCAGCGGTTTCCAAAGGGACTTCCGCAGAAGGCTCTTCTCCGTTCTCCGCTCCGCCTGGCAGCTCAACGTATTTCACGTCTTCCCCGTCCGCGGCAAGCAGGCTTTTTTCGCCGCCAAAAGGAATCCCGAAGGCAATGACGCCAAGGGTCCCGCAGCAAACAACAAGCACAGTAAACAGCGCAAGGAATACCCTCAGCGTTTTGCTGTGCTCGCTCAGTATCTTTTTAACGGTATAAAAAAACTCCAAACCGTTCCTCCCGGGTCATTTCAAAAGATCCCATGTGCGGCCGGATCAAAGGCCGCGCTGTCATTATTCTTCCGTCTATAAAAGCGGAAAGTCCTCCGACAGACTGTTTTATCTTTTGTAACAGCCCAAGCAGAAAATCCGGTCCGGAATTCCGCAAAAAGCGTTTTATTTTAATACCCCGCGTGCCGCCGAGTCAACCTGTCTTTAAAAACTTTGTGCATTTTAAACAATTATCAAGGTTGGCAAAAGCTCGTTTGCGCCGTATTTTTGTATATCAGTCACAAATGCCCCGCAGTCAGGTCTTTTCTATTCCGAAGAAGCGGAAAGCATTGGCGGCAGTCACGGACATCACCTCGGACACGCCGACGTCCTTGATCTCTGCCAGCTTCCGGGCAACGTAGGGAATGTTTGCGGAAACGTTTCTTGTGCCCCTGAAGGGCTCAGGAGCCATGTAGGGGCAGTCGGTCTCCAGCATCAGAAGCTCAAGGGGTACCGCCGCCGCAGCCTCCGCCGCCCTCTTGGCGTTTTTGAACGTAAGAGCGCCGCCAAAGGATATGAGCCAGCCTCTTTTTACGATCTCTTTTGCCATCTCGGCGCTGCCTGA
>JAGCZO010000094.1 GCA_017959965.1 Clostridia bacterium
GAACAATTTGCAACACAAATATTATTGCGCTTTGCTGAAATCTGCTATTTTCAGGCATCTAAGGTGTCTTACAACCAATTTACTGCCGCTTGCTTTTCGAGAGCTCCCCTCTCGCAGTATCCTTGAAGTGGTTGACGGGGGCCCTGCAGCCACGCCTCATTTCGGAACGGTTCTTCGCGAAGCGAAGCTAGTGGAGAAATGCGGGGTGGTGCGGGGTACTGCTTCGGGGTCGCGCTCGAAAAAATAGCTATGAAATCAGCGCTTATCCATATGCGCCGATTTAATGCTCTTTACGCAAGCGCCCAGCTTCAAAAGCCAATTATCCGGCTTTCTTCACGTCGACAAGTATCGTCCCGTATATGCCCCGCAAAGCGAAATGCAGATTTCCGTCGGCGCTGATGTAGTCGATATCAAGCTTCTCCTCGCAGGAGCTGAGCTTGTTCCCTTCGAAATCGTGCACTGTGAAATCGCTCTGGGTATAGCAAACGAAAGCGTCGTTTCCGCAGGGCAGGAACCCTTTGACGTTTCTCGGCACGGACAACGATCTTTCGCCGCCGTTTTCGAGATCATAGATCTTCACGTCGGATTTTCCGTCGCCGTTGCCAACGGAGACCATAAGATGCTTTTTGACCGTCAAGGCGCACTCAACGTCGTTTCCGGCGTCGCCAAGGGCAAGGAGCGTTGAAAATCTGGCGGATCTAGCGTTGTTCCTGTCGATCTTCTCAACAACGTATACGTTCTTTCTGCCGGCGGAGACCAGGTTCGTATCTCCCGCGAAAGCGCAGAAGGGGCAGATCTCGTTTTCTATCATTTTGGAGAAAAAGCTCTTCCCCGACAGCACGTCGATGACCGAAAGTCTCGTCGCCGCGGTCTCGCCGCTCTCGGCGATCTCCGCCACGGCAATGCTCTTTCCTCCCGGGGATATCGCGGCGCTGATAACGTGATTGGAGGTATATTTTTTCTCCAGCAGCATTTCCGAGACCGTTTTCTGGCTCTTGGTCTCAAAATAAACGATCCTGGAGGAGCAGTCCTCGGGTTCCGTGCAGATCAGGCAGGTCCCGGATTCATTGCCAAGGACAACGAACGCTATTGGCGCGTCCTCCCTCTTTTCCCATTTGAGTCCGCTCTGGTCAAAACACATCACGCCCGTTCCGCGGACTGCATATACCACCGCTCCGTCCCCGAAGGCCTCGATCTTGAAATTACCTTCGCCCAGCTCTTCGGTCCAGAGAAGAGAGCCGGAATCGGCGGCGCACATAAGGGTGCTGTCCCGCAGGATAAAGAAGGTCTCTCCGATAGTCACCACGTCAGCGTCGCCCGCATTCTCAAGCTGATAAGTCGAGCAATAATATTTGCTGGCGCCTGAGGACCCGTCCGCAAGCTTTTTTATGGCTTTGACCAACGTGACGGTGAGGAAAACGAGCGCGGCAAGAATAAGAACAGAGGCAATGATAAATACGATCCGCAAAATCAGCTTTTTGCGTTTCGCTGCCTTAAGCCTGCGTTCTCTTTCCTTATTTGTGACGATCTTGCGTTTTTCGCCGCCGCGGGTCTCGGTTTCTGCCAATTTTCCTCTTTCCTCTCCTGAAAACTGCCTCTATATTTTAACACTGCGGAGCTTGAAATACAATAGAACGGAGCCCCGGTCTCTCCACTTCCCGGAGGCAAAGAGCCTGCGTATTTTTAGTGACACCGACAGGCAGAAAGCCGTGAAAATGCCGGCCGCCTTCCCGATCCGGGAACGGCAGACCGGCTTATCATCGGGCTTATTTGCAGTCCCTGACGTCAATGCCGGAAGAATATCATTCCTTCATAAGCGCCTCAAGCTCCGCATCGGTCTTGAGAGTGAGCTGACCGATGTCGTAAAAACGGGTCTGAAGCACGCCTATCGCCTTGCCCTCGTAAGTGAAAACAAAGTCATAATAGCCTGCCTTGCAGTAGTCCTTGTTCAGATAGAAGCTGCCCCAGGGATAGGTCTCAGGCTCATCTTCATCCGCGGGATAGTGCAGATCGCAGTAGTTTGCAAATCCGGGCATAAGATCGGAAAACGTGCAGTTATTGTAGTATTCCTGATCGTCGCGGTGTTCAAGGATCCAGACCCTCAGGTAGTATCCCGCGTCTGTGTCAGGGTAGAATTCGACCCACTCGTTCAGCTCGAAGATGCAGCGGACGTCGGTAAGAGAAGCCGCTTTGGCGTTAAAGCCATCGCCTGTACCTGCCTGGTTTCCCGAAATGCTCACACCGCGAAGGATCGAAGCATTTCTGTCGCTGAGATCGATCACGTTTATTTTTCCGGTAAGTTTAGCCGCTGCGGGCTCCTTGGCTCCCTGGCTGCCGCCCTCCTGTCCCTCACCGTCAGTGTCACCGGTGTTCTGCTGATCTGCGGGAGCGGCGGTGTTGTCGCCCTGATTATTGACTGCGGGGGCGCAGGCCGCCAGGCAGATTATCATCATTGCTGCAATTGCCAAAAGTACAAATCTTTTCATAAATATCCTCCTTGACAGGTAATTACCCTTAGATATTATCATATTTCGTGTGCCGGATAAAGTCACAAAATGTATGCCGGCAGTTTAAACGGCCGCCAATGCCTTTGGCGTCTTTCTCTCCGGATATTCAGTTCAGTATGATATTCCAGCCCGCCAGATAACGGCAAAGAAGCATCGCGTCCCAGTCGGAGATCTCGCCGTCCTTGTCCAGGTCAAGCACGCCGGTGTTGACCCCTGTATTCTTCCAGCCCGCCAGGTATCGGTCAAACAGGACCGCGTCCCAATCGGTGACCTCTCCGTCACTGTCGGCGTCTCCCGGCAAGGGATCTCCCTGCGGCGGGTCCTCTCCCAGGGTGTAAC
>JAGCZO010000095.1 GCA_017959965.1 Clostridia bacterium
CTGAAATCTATTTCCGAGGAGCGCAGCACGGCTTTAAATATCCTGCCGCCGAGCACATAAACCCGCAGGTCCTTACCGCTCTTGCCGTCCCCCACAAGCTTCTGTGCGATAAGCTTTTCTTTACCTGCGGCTCTAACCGCCTCGTTAACGTCGTTTTCGTTCCGGCAAAGTCTGACCTCTTTTCCGCCGTGTCCGCTTACTGTTTTTACGACAAGAGGATATTCGACCCCCTTATGAAGTCCTTTGTGACTTCCGATCTCAAAGAAATCCGCAAAGGGTACGCCGGCTTTTTTCGCAAGCAGATAAGAGCGCTTCTTATCATTGCAGATCTTCGAGACCTTGCTGTTGTTAACGGTCCTGACGCCAAAGGCTTCAAGACGGCGGGTAAACCACGGATCAATTATTCTTACAACGGCAATATCGGGAGGCTCAATTTCCTTACCTTCGTATTTAAAGACGTTTCCTTCGCCCTCCGGAAGCTCAAGATCCTCGCGCATGATAAGCCGTACGTCGTTTCCGTTTTGCTTCAGACGATCAGACAATGCCAATGCAAACCACTCGTTGATCCCGTACTGAATTCGATTGTAGATCACCCAGATTCTCTTCACAGCGGCCTCCGAATCAACCGAGCGTATCGATCACGTGTTTTATAATGTATTCGGAAAGGTCATGCCCCGTAACGTCAAGAGAGCTCTTGAAGTGAGGATTTGAATTGACCTCGCAGATAAGGGGCTTTCCGTCCTCTCCGAAAAGCAGGTCAACGCCTGCAAAATCAAGACCCAAAGCTTCACAAGCTCTTAAGGAAATCTCGGTCTGTTCGTCGTTTAAATCATAAGGCAGCGCATGGCCGCCAAGGGTAACATTGGACCTGAAATCGCCGGCGACACTGTATCTTAACATTGAGCAGATAACTTTTCCGCCGACAACGTTGACCCTGATATCTCTTCCGCGGCTGGACGCAGCGAATTTCTGAAGCAGAAAGCCTTTGCAGCCGATGCCGGAAATTATGCCCTTCAGAGCGTCCATGTTTTCCGCAAGATATACCTGTTTGCCGAAAGATCCGGCGAGTTCTTTTACAACAAGAGGAAATCCCAGGCGTGCTGCCGCGTCTTCGGCAAATCCCAGATCGTCGACAGGAACACCTTCAAACGTCAAAGGCGCGATATAAGTCTCGGGGAACGGTATGCCTGCTTTATCAAGCTCGATATATGTATAGGCTTTATTGTCGCACTTTTCGACCGCAGATGCTCTGTTGAAAAGCCTGAGGCCGCATATTTCAAGCTGCCTGGCAAGAACAATGTCTTTATCCCAGAAAAGTGCGAAATCCGGTCTTTCAGATAGGTTTTTTAAAGCGCTGACAGAATGAGGAAGCATGCCTGACCTAACCAGTTCAAGTTCGACGGAGTATTTTCCGGCAGCCTGCAAAAGATAGGAATAGATCTCATCGAATTTCCCGCTCTTTAAAAAATTATTGACGATCAGCCAACCCTTCATAGCTCTCCCTGAACAACGCTGTAATCTGTCATTTTATGATCTAACCATCATAGATCAAAGTGATCATTAACAGTAAAAATCGAAGTTGTATTGCCAAGGATATTTTAGCACCGCGGCAGTGTTTCTTCAATAGTCCGGGAGTTCCGTTTATCAGGTAGAGTGACGGTATTCGGTTTCACAAAAATATCGAGACTTGATATAAAAAACGCTTGACTGAATAATCGTCTCAGTGGTATAATCCCTTCTGCGCCTTTTAGGGGAGTAGTTCAACTGGTAGAGCAACGGTCTCCAAAACCGTCTGTTGCGTGTTCGATTCGCGTCTCCCCTGCCAGGCAGCCCGATGCGGAAGCATCGGGTTTTTTATTTAAATCCATCCTGGCAGACGGAATAAATCCACCTGCGGTGGATGAAATCACTTCGTGATGAAATCCGGCTTCGCCGGGTGAAGTCAACAGTTTTTATTTCATCTTGAAAGAAACGAACGGTTTGATCTTAGCTTTACTCATTTTTTCACCGCGGCATCTGCCGGGTATCTTTATGTAACGTTGTCAGCAAAGCAGACACTTGCCGCTGCCTCTAATTCGTTGAAAATAACGCTCCAAAGTATTACAATTTAAAAAAAAGTTCCAGAGAGGTATTGCGATGAATATTCCGAGATCAGAACACCCTTTTCCACAGTTTGAAAGAGCTAACTGGCTTAATTTGAACGGCATCTGGCAGTTTGAGATCGACAGAGGCGAAAGCGGCCTTGACCGCGAGCTGTTTAAAGCCGACGGGCTTGCTCAGGAGATACTTGTTCCCTTCTGCCCCGAGTCAGAGCTTTCCGGCATTGGCGACAAAGACTTTATGAAGTGCGTCTGGTACAGAAAAGTCTTCACGGTTCCCGAGAACTTTAAGGGGAAAAGGACGCTGCTTCACATTGGCGCCTGTGATTTTTTCACAACCGTCTGGGTCAACGGTAAGGAGGCAGGCACACATCGGGGCGGATACGTTTCGTTTTCTTTTGACATCACGGAGCTTCTCGTAGACGGGGAAAACGTAATTACTGTCAGAGCCTTTGACGATACAAGGTCCCAGGATCAGCCCGCCGGAAAACAGTGCTGGCACTATTATTCCAGGGGATGTCACTATACAAGGACCACGGGAATCTGGCAGACGGTGTGGCTCGAAGCCGTTCCGGAGGCATACATCGTTTCCGCTAAGTATTACACGAACATAAACGGTACCGTAAGGATCAGCGCTGCAACTAAAAACGCTTTCGGAAAAACTCTTTCCGTAAAAGCCTTTTATAAAGGTAAAATAGCCGCTGAAGGCACCGAAAAGGTCACTTCCGGCACCACAGAGATCGTCCTTAATATCTGTGACCCGAAGCTTTGGTTCCCCGGCGAGCCCGAGTTGTACGATCTGGAGCTGAGCCTTGGCGATGACAAAGTAAAGAGCTATTTCGGCATACGTGAGGTCGCCAGCAACGACCACAGATTCTACATTAACGGCAGATCTGTTTTCGGCAGGTTTATATTGGACCAGGGCTTTTATCCCGACGGGATATATACCGCTCCGTCGGACGAGGCGCTAAGGAAAGATATCGAACTTTCCATGGCCTGCGGATATAACGGCGCAAGGCTCCACCAGAAGATATTCGAGCCGAGATTTCTCTACCACGCTGACAGGCTTGGCTACATGGTCTGGGGCGAACACGCAAACTGGGGTCTGGACGTTGCAAGGATCGGTGCCTTCAAGAACTTCTCAGAGGAATGGCTTGAAGCCGTCGAACGGGATTTCGATCACCCCTCGATCATCGGGTGGTGCCCCTTCAACGAGACACAGCCCAACCAGGATCCCGAGCTTCTTCGCTACATTTACAAATTGACAAAGGCTGTCGATCCCACAAGGCTTGTAATTGACACAAGCGGCTGGGTACACGTTGGCGGGCACTGCGATATGGTGGACTGCCACGATTACGAGCAGGACCCCGCTGTTTTCAAGGCAAGATATGACAAACTTATGACCGGCGAGCCCATCGAAGGTCAGACGCCCGAACTTTGCTTCGTTTCCGAATTCGGCGGCACCTGGTGGTCTCCAGGCGTTCAAGGCGGCTGGGGCTACGGAGCATCGCCCACGGATCTGGAGGACTTTCTCAAGAGGTACGAAGGCCTTGTGTCGGCTCTTCTTGCCAATGACAGGCTCTGCGCCTTCTGCTACACCCAGCTCACCGACGTTGAGCAGGAGCAAAACGGTCTGTATACGTACGACAGAAGAGCCAAGTTCCCGGTTGAAAGGATCCGGGCAGCCACTTCCGCCAAAGCCGCGGCGGAGGATTGAGCCGCAATCCGTCAACCGCACGTTTCTATTGTGTCTTAAGGAGGCAGTCATATGATCAGATATAAATTCGGGGATCTTATTATCGGCGTTGATTTTGAAAAAGGTCGTATTGAAAGTGTAGTGCTGAACGGAACCGAAAGGAGCGCAGGCATCACGCCGCTTTTTCGGGCCGGTCTGAGAGATAAAGCAGGAAAGCTTTTCACCGCCGACGCTTTTAACGCGGCAGCTTTTGAAGCTCAGGATGACTTATATGTATATAAAGGATTCAAAGCATTATCCGAAGACGGTAAAGATATTCTTCTTAACGGACTCACAGTTAAAGTAAGCCTCTCAAACGAGGGAGGCAACGCAGCCTGGCGCATATCGGCTGATCCCGGGGACAAATGCTGTTTTATTGAATGGGTAGAATTTCCCCTCGCCCTTTTTCCAAAGCTTTCGGAGAACAATCCCGAGGGTACGGGAGGATCCGTTCTATTTCCCTATAACGAGGGCGTACTTGTCTCTGATTATTCCGTAAGAGAGCGTTCCTATTTCTGCCATTGGCCCCTGGTCTATCCTTCCTACGGAAGCCTTGCCATGTTCCCTAACATGGTCTGCTCACAGTTTCTTGCATATCTCTGGAACGATGGGGGGATCTATTTCGGCGCCCACGACAAAGGCCGCGCTCCCAAAGGGATAGACTATTTCGAAGTAGGCAACGGCATAGAGATGCGCTTCAGACTTTATACCGGCAAGGATTTCGGCGAAGCATTCGAGCCCGATTATCCCGTTGTTTGGGCGGCATGCGGACCTAACTGGCAAAGCGCCGCGGCTGTCTACAGAGATTTCTTTGAGTCGAACCTGCCTCCAAGGGCCCGCAAGATATCCGAAAACGAAGACCTGCCTGACTGGTATAAGGATTCACCTCTGGTAGTGTCTTACCCTGTTCGCGGGATCCACGACATGGACAAAATGGATCCTAACAGCTTCTTTCCTTACGTGAACGCCCTGCCCGTGATCGACGATATTGCGGACAGGACCAAAGCCAGACTTCTTGTGCTTCTCATGCACTGGGAAGGCACCGCTCCCTGGGCTCCGCCCTACGTCTGGCCTCCCTACGGAGGCGTAAAGCCCTTCAACGACTTCCTGAAGGCGCTCAGAGAAAGGAATATGCTCCTTGGCGTTTACTGCTCGGGATTCGGCTACACGCTGAAAAGCAACGTTGTGGACGATTATGACAGGACGGAGGAATTTGAGGCAAGGCACCTTATAGACATAATGTGCGCGGGACCCGACGGCAAGATCCTTCTCAGCAATATTTGTCCGGGTCAGCGTTCCGGCTACGATATCTGTCCGGCCACCGAAACAGGCAAAGAGATCCTTTCCGACGCCTATACGCCTCTTTTTGACAGCGGTGTTGACTATGCCCAGATCCTTGATCAGAACCACGGCGGAAGCCAGTACCTTTGCTACGCGAGAGATCACGGTCACCCCGCCGCTCCCGGGCTCTGGATGACCGCCAATATGCAGGAGCTTTTGACCTCGTGGAACGAAAAAGCCGGAAAAATGATCCTTGGCTGCGAGTCGGCTGCGGCAGAGCCTTACCTCGGAAATCTCCTTCTCAGTGACAACCGCTACGAGATCAACTACTTTATCGGCGATCCTGTCCCGATGTACGCTTTTATCTACCACGAATACGTCAGGAACTTCATGGGCAACCAGGTCTGCTGTCCTCTTGAAAAGACCGACGATGCTTTGAATTACAGACTTGCCTATTCCTTCGCGGCGGGCGACTGCATTACCATCGTGCTAAACCCCGAAGGCGGCATCCTGTCGGACTGGGGGACCAAAGATTTTACAAAGCTTCCAAGCAAGGATAAGGCTCTTACGTTTATTGCGGCCCTCACGGAATTCTACCGCGCCAAGGCCTCAAAATTCCTTTACAACGGCAAAATGCTGGAACCCCCTTCTGTTAAATGCAATACCGCAGCGTTTGACTGCACCTGGGCCGGAAGGACAGCTTATCTTCCGAAAGTTATATGCACTGCCTGGGAAGCCCCGGACGGAGACAAAGCGCTGATCGCCGTCAATCCTTTTTCATCCGACGAAGTCATAAATGTTGGCGGCAGAGAAGTCACGGTTCCGGGTTTGAAAGCGATATTAGTTGATTTTTAGTGATTTTGTCATATAATGCAGTTCTGAAAGCCAAACGTTCATAAACTTGTAAACATTTCTGCGTTTGGGCTTTTTAGCTCTATATGATCGGAGTGGAGTACTGAAATGGCTGACAATTCCCAAACATCCGAAAACCTGGCCGAAACAATGCGGAAAAGAAACAGTATCATTATTAAGACCAGCATTGTCGGCATCATTGCCAATATATTTCTTGCAGGCTTTAAGGCTGTCGTCGGCGTCATCGCCAATTCGATAGCTGTCATTCTTGACGCGGTAAACAACCTGACCGATGCGATATCATCCATCGTGACCATCATTGGCACCAAGCTCTCCGCCAAAGCCCCCAACAAAAAGTTTCCCCTTGGCTACGGTAGGATCGAATATATAAGCGCCCTGATCGTCGCGGCTATCGTTTTTTACGCCGGCGGTACCGCATTAGTGGAATCGGTCAAAAAGATAATCTGGCCCGAGACTCCGGATTACAGTATCGTATCGATCATAATAATTGCCGCGGCCGTGCTCGTAAAGATCGGGCTTAGCATTTTTTTCCGTATTCAAGGCAAAAAAGTCAATTCATCAGCGCTTACCGCATCAGGCGCCGATGCGTTCTTTGACGCGGTGCTCTCGGCTTCCGTGCTTTTATCGGCAATAGTTTACATGATCTGGCACGTTTCCCTTGAAGCCTACGTCGGCATCATTATTTCCGCCTTCATCATCAAGGCCGCCATAGAGATGATTCTTGACAGCCTGAAGGACATACTTGGCACAAGGCCGGATCCCGAGCTATCAGTAAAGATCAAAACGATCATGACAAACGAGCCCGAGATCCTCGGAGCATACGATCTTATTATAAACAACTACGGAACCAGTAAAAACTACGCGTCCATCCACATTGAGCTGCCCGACAACATGTCCGTTGCCCACGTTGATAAAATTACAAGGCACCTTGAATATGAGGTATATAAGGAAACAGGCGTTATACTAACGGGCGTCGGTGTGTATTCATATAATACCCGTGACAGCGTGGCTGCAGAGATGCGTCAGAAGATAACCGACAAGGTGATGCAGCACGAATGGGCTCTTCAGGTCCACGGGTTTTACGTTGACTACGAGACAAAGACTATAAGGTTCGACGTGGTTATCGGTTTTGAGATAACAGCCAAGGAAGCCTACGAGATCCTGCAGGCCGACGCCGAATCGCTATACCCCGATTACGATTTTCTAATTGTCACAGACGTCGATATCACGGATATTTAGGTAAAACGAAACTGGAATAACATCAACGAAAAAACGGGCACCTTTTCAAGTGTCCGTCTTTTTTAAACCCGGCAATGACATATTTTCGCGAGCCGCTTCCAGCGCACTATCGTCTGCATCAGGGAGCTTAACTACTGTGTTCGGCATGGATACAGGTGGATCCTCCCCA
>JAGCZO010000096.1 GCA_017959965.1 Clostridia bacterium
AGGGGAGCTCTCGAAAAGCAAGCGGCAGTAAATCGGTTGTAAGACACCTTAGATGCCTGAAAATAGCAGATTTCAGCAAAGCGCAATAATATCTGTGTTGCAAATTGTTCGCCGCTTGCGTAAAGAGCATTAAATCGGCGCTTAGGTAAGAACAGGAGTGATAATAGTTTGGTCTCGGTCGCATCCGTTGTTTTCGATATTCTGATGGCAGGAATCGTCGTTCTCGCCGTTGTCCTTGGCGTGAAGCTCGGATTCGTAAGAATGGTCTTTATTCTTGGGATCGTTTTTTTTGCCGCACTTATAGCAAGATTCACGATGCCGGTAGTCAAGGTGGCCCTTGAAAAACTGCAGGTGGAGGCCTCGGTCAAAAGCGCGATAAACGACAGTATTTTGAACTATATCGAAAAGGACGAAACGCTTGACTTCAACGGGGTCGTGGAAAAGCTTGAATTGCCAAAGGAGATCGCGGCTGCCGCGGAAAATGCCATTGAAGGAGTCAAAGAGGAAAAGGGCGCGATACTGGCCGACAAGCTCTCCACGTATCTGTCCGGAGCGACTGTGAAGCTGATCAGCTACGTTGCCTGCGCGGTGATCGTGATAATACTTCTGCTGCTGATCTCGCTACTGACCAAACTGATACAGAAGATACCCGTAGTCGGAACGATAAACTCGGTATTCGGGGTCATTGTCGGCGTTTGCGCTGCGCTTATAGCGGTGTTCCTCATCTGTATGCTGGTGAGCAGCTTCGGCCTTGGCGCTTCCGACGGACTTTTCGCTGATATTTCCCATAAATCGTTGATAATAAGGCTGCTTAACGCGGCAGGAATAACCGGACGGATGATCAAATGAAAAAACTGATGGTAATTTTGACGGTACTGATATTGGCGGCGTCTTTTACCGCCTGCGCGGACCGGAACACTATATACGAGAGAAAATCACCTGTGTACCTGGAGACGCCGGAACCGGGAAATGAAAGGGACTGGGAGATCATCGCCACGGAGGTTCCTGCCTCGCCGACTCCCGAAGTCACTGAGGACCCGTACGAGCTACCGTTTAACTTCACGGGCTATGCGTATTGCGTGATCAACGGCACCACCGGTGAGGTCCTCCTTGGCGAGAACGCCGACACCAGGAACTATATAGCCAGCATCACCAAGGTCCTTACCGTGATGACCGCTCTGGACTGGCTTTCTGTCTCGGAGAGCGTGTACGTAAAGAAGGGCTGGCTCGATCTTCTTAAGACAGACAGCGGCATCGACTCGTACGGTATGCGGGAGGAGACCAAGTGGAACGTTGGCGATCTTGTTGCCATGGCTCTTGTGAAATCCTTTGCGGACGCCGCCATCGTGCTGGGAAAGGCCGCCGAGGAACGCTCGGGGCGGAATTTCCTGGATCTTATGAACGAAAAAGCCCTGTTTTACGGGATGAACGACAGCCATTTCGACAACGTGGTCGGCCTTGATATCGGAAACAATTTCTTCGAGAACTATTCAACAGCCGCCGATGCCGCCAAGCTCATGGCCGAGGCACTCAAAGACGAAACGGTGATGAAGGTCTGCTGTGGCGACAACGTGAAGCTTTCCACCGGCTCAGTTCTCCAGAACACCAGCGCTTTCCTGACCCAGAAAAAGACCGGCGCCTCCTACACGATACTCGGGGGCAAGACCGGTTACACCAAGGCCGCAGGTTCGACTTTTGCGGTCGCCGTCAGGAGCAACGCCACCGGGACGGTCTACGTGGTATCCTATCTTCACGGCATCGGGATGACGGTCCTGGGCAACGAGATCCACAGCATGCTGGAATATCTTATCTCAAAAGAGACCACCCGGGGCTGACAGCCCTCAGGGATCAACGGATCGATCTTAAATCATCAAGCGTCTGATACGGTTTTACGGCGGCTCCGGCCGCAATGATCTGAAAAACCGTCCGGGCGCTTTTTTGCCCCACTTTCGGATCACAAACCGGATGTGAAAATCACAAGAAAGCTTGAAAAAAAGCCCGGGTCGGGTGGCCGTTGACACGACTGCGCCTTTAATGATAAAATAAAAAGGCGTTTTCTGCGAACGCGCCTACGCATGACAAAACCCGACCTCCTTTTTTGGGAATGCCGGGGCAGCTTTACGAATGAAAAGAGTTTAGAAATGACAGACAAACAGATTGACGGAAACAACGACAATCGTTATTTCATTGGCGACACGAAGCCTCAGAATTCCGGCGCCTTCGGCAGGATATATGCCGGCGCGAAACAGGAGGCTAAGAGCTACGGGTCAATGATAATGAGCGGCGAATTCGGTGATCACGGAAACAGCGGGATCTACTATAACGGATTTGCCGGCTCGGGAAACGTGAGTCCCTCCGATACCGGCCGGAACGGCAGCAAAGAGCCTTCTTCCGGCAGCTCTTTTTCATTCGAGCCCATTGGCATTTCGGACGGGGTAATT
Source organism: Clostridia bacterium (assembly GCA_017959965.1). Lineage (GTDB taxonomy): Bacteria > Bacillota > Clostridia > UBA1212 > UBA1212 > UBA1212. Next base: position 2,442 of record JAGCZO010000096.1, read on the forward strand.
GAAAGCGAGGCGCCTGACGACTTGGAAAACAAGGACAAAGAAAACCTGAACGACGTTAACAATGCCGGTGATACCCCTCAGACAGACGGGAACGGCACGGACACGATATATAACGCGAACGGCGACACAGACAGTCCGGCTGTATTTGAGCCTGTGATTGACGAGGTCGACGGAGACGACGAGAATTCCTTCATATTCTTTGACGATGACGTTAACGTAAACGATCTGGATCTTGGACCCTTTGACGACGACGGAGACGAGGACGTTAAAGTTTACCGCAAGGGCGAATACGTTGATTTCAAAACCACAGCCGCCGCAGCAGCCGCCGCGGAGACTGCGGAGCGGACAGGCACAGAGCCTTCCGGCGACGGAAAGAACGAGGATTTCGACAATGAATTCTTCGAGTCCGTTTACACAGACAGGGGAAGAGGACTGAGAACCTTCCTTATCGTTTTGGTGGTCCTTGCCGTGCTGGGACTGGCGGTATTTCTCGCCTACAGGGTTATAAAGAGCAACACTCTCGGAGACGGTACGACGGTTTATCCGGGCGTCCAGGTCAACGGATATTCCGTTGGCGGCATGACAAGAGACGAGGTCTTCAACTATGTCAAAGACACCTACATCACGCCTGTCGAGAACGTTAAGATAACCGTAGTGATCGGAAAATACAAGTCGGAGTACATGCTGACAGACTTCTTTACGCTTCCCGACGCCGGAAAGATCGCCAATGAGGCCTTCAACTACGCCAGAACGGGCACCGACAGCGAACGTGTGAAGCTTATCAACGAGCTGAAGGAAACCCCCCACGATATTTCTTTCACGTACACCTACGATGATTCCATAATCCAGACCATAATCGACGACGCCAGAACAAAAGGCTTCGCCGCCGTGGAAGACCCGACCTATGACATCCGGGACGACTGCGTTGTCTTTACAGGCGGCAAGGCGGGCGTCAGAGTGGATACAGAGTCCTTTAAAAACGATCTTGATGTTCTTATGAACCGCATCAAGAAGCAGCTTGCCAGCGTGGGAACGACTGCGATATACAACTCGACTCTGGAGGTGCAGAGCGAATACTCAGATTTCGCAAAACTCGACGTTACGGAGATAAACAACAAGGCTTACCTTGCCCCGGCGGACGCCAAGATCGGCCACACCGGCAGCACCGTTAAATCCGAGCTGGTGATAACTCCGGAGGTCGTTGGCAGAACTCTTGACCCTGCCAAGCTGGCGGACATAGTGAGACGCATAAACCAGGGCGACGAGATCGTGGTGGAGACCCTTGACTATACGCCTATCTATCCGGAAGTCACTGAGGCTTCTCTGAGGAAAAACCTTTACGTTAAGACCCTTGGCTTTGTCAGAAGCACCAATTCCGCCGACCCCTTCAGCACGTCATCTGACGGCGGCAAGGACGGCAGATCCTGGAACATGAAGCGGGCCTGCGACCTTTTCGGAACCGTGGAGCTTCTCCCCGGCGAGGAAGTGGACGTTCTTGACGCAATCGGCGGGATCACGTCCGCCAACGGCTTCACGGAGGCTGTGGACAATATATTCGACAAGGGCAGCGCAGTTGCAGGCGGAGGAATCTCCCAGTTCGCAACGGCTCTTTACGAGTGCGCTCTCAGAAGCGGTCTTGCACTGCCGAGAGTTTCCTTCCACACCGATTACTATCCCAACTACGGAATTCCGGGCTTCGACGCGAAGCTGTCCACCGCAGGCGGTTATTACAACCTTGTGATCTCCAATAACCTCACGGAGCCCGTGAAGATCACGGCGGAGTACGTTGGCGATTCAATAGAGATCACTATCCTGGGACCGGATAACGGATCGGGCGACAAAGTCACTTTGAATTCGGAACTGTCCGATTCCTACATGAATGACGAGAATACCGGCACCGTTTACGTATACAAGATCTCCAGGACCCTTCCCGGCGGAAAGGAAGACCTGGGAACGGTCATTTACCTTAAGCTTGGCGAGGGTGTGGAGCCCGAACCCACAGAGGAGCCTACGGCAGAACCGACGGCGGAACCCGTGTACGTGACCATAAGCACCGTTAAGAGCTCAAACAAGAAGGATCCCTTCAGCACTTCCTCCGACGGAGGCAAGGGCGCAAGAGCCTGGAACATGAAGAGGGCCTGCGAGCTTATCAAGACGGTTGAGATCGCTCCCGGAGAGGAATTCAATATCTTTGACAAGCTCGGCGGCATCACCTCCGCCAACGGTTTCACCACCGCCATTGAGAACGTTGCCGACGAGGGCAATCTCGTTGTGGGCGGAGGAATCTCTCAGTTCGCAACGGCCCTTTACGAATGCGCAATAAAGAGCGGACTGACAGTCTCCGTAACACACAGCGATTACTATCCGAACTACGGTACCCCCGGATTTGACGCTCACCTGTGCACTCAGGGCGTTTACCACGGACTTGTGATCACTAACTACCTGGATTTCCCTGTGAGGATCACTGCCGAGTACAAGAGCGACACTGTTGTGATCACCATTGCGGGACTGGGAGCCGAGCCCTCCGACGCGGCATCCTTGAGCTCCGAGCTGGTAAGAACTTACAGCAACGAGGAAAGGACCGGCACGGTGTATGAGTTCAGACTGACCAGGACCATACACGAGACCGAGGAAGATATGGGTACTGTCTCATACGTTAAATACGGTGAGATCACGGAGCCTGAACCCACCGAGGAACCCAGCGAGGAGCCTACCGAGGAACCTACCGAAGAGCCTACTGCGGAACCGATAGTTGAACCTACAGCGGAACCTACCGCTGAGCCCACGGCTGAGCCCACACCCGAGCCTACGCCTGAACCCACACCGGAGCCTACGCCGGAGCCCACGCCCGAGCCCACGCCCGAGCCTACGCCCGAGCCTACACCCGAGCCCACGCCCGAGCCCACGCCCGAGCCTACACCCGAGCCCACGTCGGAGCCCACGCCGGAACCTACTCCTGAGCCTACGCCTCAGCCCACAGCTGAACCTACGGCGCAGCCTACTGAGGAGCCCGGGGGAGGAGGATGACCGGCCTGAGACCGTGACAAGGAACGGTCAAGGCTTGATATCCAGGACGATATTTCCCGGAAATATACACAAAAAAAGCAAGGCTTTACCGTGACCTTGCTTTTTGTATATCAGGGCGAAATATGTTTTACGGATCAGCTTTTATTTCTGAAGTCGTAGTCGGGGTAGTCATAAGCCTTGACTTCAAATTTGCTTTCACTGAGGTCTTCTTTGGTGATCGCTTTCCTGAGCTCGAACATTTCCAGCATGGCCTTGTCCAGCATGTCGGCGTCCCGGGTCTTCCTTATGGATTTTGTTTCCTTAATGATCTTTCCCTTATCGTCAAAATCAGCGCAGACACCCAGCGCTTTGTCGCACTCGGCAAGGTCATTGTGAAGCTTAATGCTTATAAACTTGTCGGAGAACTGCTCGTGCTCAATGGTGCTGAGGGTGTAGTAGTCGGCAAGGGCTCCGTCGTACTTTCTGAAACCGTTGGTCCTCATGTATGCGCACCATCTGCGGTGCTCAAGCCACGCCAATTGATGAAGCGTTGACATCTTGGCGTCGTCCGCCTTCTGCTCTGTTACGAACCTGCGGTAATTCTCCATGGACTGTGCGAGCTCCTTTTTGTATTCCTCACCGCTGAGGCTGAACAGAGATCCTTTTCTGAAGCCCGCGGAGAAACATTTATAGGGCTTGTGAAGCGCCCTGGCAATGCTCGAATCATAGTTGTAGATATCCGCAAACCTCTTAATTTTATCTTTTGCCCGCTTTTTCTTTTCCAATTTCAGCTGCGCATTCAGCTCGGCCTTAGAGCTTGAATTCAACGTTTTGCGGAAGTCTGAAGCGTGGTTTTGGTTTATGAACATGCCCTCGTTGACCATTTTGGAGAGCATGACGTTGGCGATACTGTATACGTTCCTGAGATTTCCGAAGGCTCTCATGATGATGTCGGGGTGTTCGTTTTCCGCGATGTATTTGAATTTGTTGTCGCGGTTGAGGGAATCGCAGAGAGCGTCGTTGTATATCACGTAATTGATCAGCGTCCGGCGGTCCGGGTCCCTGGTCTTCATGTGATGGACGGCGGCGAGGCGGCGGAGCTCATCGGCAACGTTGAAATTGTCCTCGTCGGAGCCAAGGGCGACCACAAAGTAATCGGTGTCCAGCAGGCCCGTCGAAGGGTCCTCGAAGATCGGACGCAGATTTCCGGAAAGGACGTCCAGCTCGTAATATTTGTAGGAGAAGTAGGGGTCCGCATATTCGCTGCCGTTCATCCTGAGGAATTCGCTGCCGCTTTCCTTCTTAAGATCACTGGCGCTTCCTTCCGGAAGGTCATTGCCGGTTTCTGCGGAGTTCAGGATGTCCGGATTTATGTTGTTGATGCGGCCCTCAAAGGATCCCGCAGCGCCGCCGGGAGCGTTTCTTTTTTCTCTTGAGATCACGTTAACGTTAAGCCTGCAGCCCAGCATCTGGCCGAACCAATAAGTGTTGAGGAAGAATTCGGTGCCGATGACGCCGCTGCCGAGAATGGTGACCGTGACGTCGTTTACGCCTTCCTTTCTTCTTTCGATGACGGGCTCAAACAGAGGCACCTCAGTCAGCTGGCTGCGCACAAGGTTCCGGAGGGGATCCACGGGAATGACGAAGGGCATCCTGTCCTCAACGTATCTTTCGGGCAGCCCGCCGCTGTGCTCTTTTTTATATTCGCTTACGAGCTCGTTTTTGCGGGTGTTAACTATAAAGGCGATCTCGCTGTCCGGCGAGGTAAAGGATTTGTCGGATGAGAAAACGTAGATCTCGTCCTCCTTTGACAAGGCCTTTCTGTCGAGAAGCGTTGACAGGTCCTCAAGGTTCATGTTAACCGACTCGCCAATGAGATAAATGCGGGTTGGCTTTGAGGACCAGGCAAAATGGATACGGGCAACAGAGCTCTTCAGACAGACGGCGCCAATGGATTTTGCTTTGGCAATGAGCTCGTCCTTGTCCTTGGGATTAGGGGTGCGGCCGCTTATGAAAACGATCCTTGTGAGAAACCGGTCGTTGTCCAGAAGATTTTTTGCAAGTGCAAGAGACTGGGAGTTTATTTCGCTGAAGTAGTATTTTTTCGTAAAGAAAAGGAGATTCAGAAGTCCGTGGCGCAGCTTCGGGAAAAACTCGGAGATCAAAGTCAGGAGCAGGGCGCCTCCGAACACGGGCAGCAGAACGTCCGTTGCGGTGAACACTGCTCTGTAGATAAGAACCACCCATTCGGCGGGTTGGAACGCTCCGGTGACCGTATCGCTGAGGGTCCTTATGTGATCGATGTACGCGCCGTCGATGCCGAAGGAACCCAGGGAGCTGAAAAATGAACGGAAGCCCAGCTCAATAAGCTCGAACCAGCGGAGAGGGACCCCGGTCTGTCCCGAGGAATAGAGGTTGACAGCCATGTTCTTTGACCATAGGGCTGTGATCATGACCCCGGAGCCTGCGAGCAGCCTGAACTGAAGTTCAAACCGCCTGGCGTGCAGGAAAATGATCAGGCCCACGGCAAGAAGAAACAGAATCGGAAAACAAACCAGCGATACTCTTATGAAATCAAGATACATGAGATGCCGCTCCTTTTACTTGTCGATGTCGATGAGGTAATTATACATTATCGGTGGAAAAAGAACAAAGATATTATATGAAAACAGAGGCAGGAACTGCAGAACAGTGTGGCGCCCCTCGGCTGCATAAAAAACGCCGCCGCTTTGGGTCAGGGAGCGGCGGCGGTTTCCGTTGTTCTATTCGGCGGATTCAGCTGCCGCTGAAGTTCTGCATAGTGATTGCGCCTACCAAAAGCAGAATGACGAATATCACGGCTGCGATGGCGGCGATAACGTAAGGGATCCAGAAGGACAACGCGAAATTACGTCTGGCCAGATTAGACCTGTTTGCGGAGTGGATTATGAGGAATATGAACCCCAGAACGGGAACGGAGTACAGCAGTGTGAGGCCGAAATATGCCCAGGGTGAGGGCGGCATATACTCGGGGGGAACGGTGTGCAGACCTTTCTGGTAGCCGGCGTTGTAGCCGTTGTTGTATTCCTCACCGGGATTGCTTGAGGCATAAGCCGGCTGAGACTGAACGTATACCGGCTGAGGCTGAACGTATACCGGCTGAGGCTGGGAATTGACAGGCTGGGGCGGAACGTAAGCCGCTTCAACTGCCGCTCCGCAGATGTTACAGAATTTGGCTCCTTCGGAAACTTCGGCGCCGCAATGTTTGCAAATCATAACGGTTCTCCTTTTCGTTTTTTTGAATTATACACTAAACCCTTGGCAATAACAACCCGGCAAAAGACCGTAATATTGCAAAAAAACTGCAAAAAACGGCAAAAAAAGACCGCGGGATCTGTGCCGCGGCCGCCGGAAAGCAATTTGTTAATAGCAGAGAATGACTGCCTCAATGTAACGTCAGCTGTTTCTCAAACTCTTCAAAAGCTCAATTTCGGCACCCCAGCCGGAAAGGTCTTCCTGAGGAGTCTCCAGGCAGAACGGGAGCTCCCGGAGAGCAGGGTGATTGATGATCCTGCCGAAGGCTTCAAGCCCGATGGAGCCGCTGCCTATCTTTTCATGGCGGTCCTTGTGGGAGCAGAAGGGGTTTTTGCTGTCGTTAAGGTGTATTGCCCTGAGCCTGTCGAGGCCGATCGCTTTGTCGAACTCGTCCAGCACGCCGTCAAGATTCCCCACGATATCATAGCCTGCGTCGTACACGTGGCAGGTGTCAAGGGTGACGCCAATGCGGCTGTCGCCTCCCGCAAGGTCGATAATGCGCCTCAGCTCTTCAAACCTTGACCCGACTTCGCTGCCTTTTCCCGCCATGGTCTCAAGAAGGATGGGCGTGGGGTTGTCCGTCTCCAGAAGTTTGGAAACGGTTTCCGCGATGAGTTCTATTCCGGCGTCAACGCCCTGGCCCACGTGGGAGCCGGGGTGAAAGTTGTACAGGCTTCCGGGTATCATGCTCAGCCGGTAAAGATCGTCCCGCATGGTCTCAAGAGAAAACTCCCGCAGGGATTCCGTTGCCGCGCAGGGATTCATGGTGTAAGGGGCATGGGCAATGACCGGCCCTATGTTGTTTAAAGACGCCAATTCGTTGTATGCGTCCACGTCGGCCTTGTCAACAGGCTTTGCCGCGCCGCCCCGGGGATTTCTTGTGAAAAACTGGAACGTATTGGCGCCGATAGAGAGGGCGTCAGACCCGGTTTTGAGATATCCTTTTGAATTGGAAAGGTGGCATCCGATGATAAACATTTCGTTGTCCTTTCTTTTTAAGAGGCCGCCCGGCGGGTCCCGGAACGCTGCACGGCTCCGGAAACGGCAGGCCTTCAGCCCCTGAGAGCTTTATATATGTCGTTTACGCTTTCGAAAATGTAGTCGGGGCGGACGTCGGATTTGCGAAGAAGAGCGACGTCGGTCTCGCCGGTCAGCACGCAAACCGTTTTGCAGCCCGCGTTGATGCCGGACATAATGTCGGTGTTCAGTCTGTCTCCCACGACGGCCACCTTGTCTTTGGGGCAGCCCAGCTTTTCGCAGAGGATATTAATCATGGTGGGGTTCGGCTTTCCGGCAATGAGCTCGGGTCTTCTGCCCGTGGCGCCTTCAATCAGAAGCATGAACGAGCCTGCGTCCGGAACGGATCTGTGACCTTCCGCGGGGCAGACCATGTCCGGGTGGGTCGCCACGTACCTGACGCCGTCAACCAGATAATCGCACATGATCCTGAGCTTGTCGTAGGTGAGGGTGGTGTCAAAGCCAAGGACAACGAAATCGGGCACAAGAGCGGGGTCCTGAGTGTAGCCTTTCACAAGCTCGAAGCCGTTGCGGACCATATAGTTTTCAAACCCCGGGGTCCCCACAACGTAAAGCTTCGCGCCGGGTCTGATCTTGTTCAGCATGTATACGATAGCGTCCGCCGACGTGAAAAAATCGTCAACAGCCGCGGCAATGCCCATGCCGCCCAGCTTTTTGACGTATTCCTCCGGGACCTTGGAGGAGTTGTTGGTTATGTAAAAGGAGCGCTTTCCCTGAGACTTGAGCAGCTCGATGAGCTCCAGGGCGCCCTCCAGACGGTCGTTGCCAAGGTAAAGGGTGCCGTCCATGTCAAAGAGAAAATAATCGATCTTCTCGATTCCTTCACTTGCGTTGATCTTCAGATCCTTCATTCCGAAAAACTCCGTTCAGCGGCCTCCGCGTCAAAAGACGGGTATAAAAACCGCTTTAGTCTTTAATCTATCATTCAGTGACCGAGCCTTCTAAGGACCAGGTCTGTATGCTCTCGATCTTAACGTTCACGAGCCTTCCGGTGACGTTTTCAGGCGACGTGAAGTTTACGATCTTATTGCCGTCGGTGCGGCCTGTGTACCTTGAAAGGTTGGTCTTGCTGAAGCCCTCGCAAAGCACCTCCACCGTCTTTCCGAGGTAGCCTTCGCTTATCTCTCTTGAAATACGGTTCTGAAGCTCCAGAAGGCGGCCGAACCGTTCTTTTACGATCTCTTCCGGCACCTGATCAGGGTATTTTGCCGCCGGGGTGCCCTCGCGCCTTGAGTATATGAAGGTGTACGCCTGATCGTACCGCACCTGTTCCACAAGACTCAGGGTGTCCTCAAAGTCCTCATCCGTCTCGCCGGGAAAACCCACGATGATATCAGTGGTCAGCGTGATGCCCGGGTTCCTCCCGCGGACCTTGGCAACGGTCTCCAGGTACTGCTCCCTGGTGTAATGCCGGTTCATGCGTTTGAGAAGCCTTGTGGAGCCTGACTGCACGGGAAGGTGAAGCTGGTTGCAGATGGCGGGGAATTCCGCTATGACGTCAATGAGCCTGTCCGATATGTCCTTGGGGTGGGAGGTCATGAACCTGATGCGGCGCATTGGCGTGTTCTCGCAGATCAGCCTGAGAAGCTCCGCAAAATCCGTCCCCTCTTCAAGATCCTTGCCGTAGGAATTCACGTTCTGGCCAAGGAGAGTGATCTCGCTGTAGCCAAGGGCGCAGAGCTTTTTCACTTCCGCCAATATGTCCTCCGGCCGTCTGCTTCTTTCGTGCCCGCGGACGTAGGGAACGATGCAGTAGGTACAGTAGTTGTCGCAGCCGTACATCACGGTCACCCAGGCCTGTACGTTGCCGCAGCGCTTAACCGGCACCCCCTCCGCGACTTCATTATCCGTCCGGGAGGTTTCGTAAACTCTGACGCCGCCGTCAAGCACGCGGTAGAGAAGCTCCGGGAGCCTGTGGAGATTGTGGGTACCGAAAACGAGGTCAACGTTTCTGTAACTTTTTTTGATCTCCGAAACGATGTGGGGCTGCTCGGTCATGCATCCGCAGACCGCCGTCACCAGCCAGGGTCTTTTCTTTTTCAGGTGTTTGAGGCCGCCGATATGGCCGAAGACCTTGTCCTCGGCGTTTTCCCTCACGCAGCAGGTATTCAGAACGATCAGGTCAGCGTCTTCAAATCCGTCGCAGAAGCCGTAGCCCATCTCCTCCAGCATGCCTGAGATCTTTTCCGAGTCATGCTCGTTCATCTGGCAGCCGAAGGTGCGCACAAAAGCAAGGGGCTTCCTCCCAATTTCGGAGGAAAACTCCAGGTTTTTTGAGTATATAAGCTCTGAAAAATGTCTTTGCTTCTCCATTTCCTCAGGGGGAACAAGGACCGTCGAATTCTTTTTCATGTGATCTCCGGAAACTGTGCTGCGGCGGAACGGAGCCGCCCGGCGCAAAGGTCATTTTATTATCCGTGAGGGGAAATGTCAATGAAAAGAAAGCGCCTTAAGAAGCCCGAAAAAACACGGCCCCGGGCCGTAAGTTCTATTTGACAAAAAAAGGGTTTTTTGGTATTGTATTTTTCTATTAAGAGACGTGCCCGCAGGACAGTGCTTTGGCGTGTCAAAATCGACAGGAGATGATGATCTTGTACAAAATTATCCGTAAAAAACCGTTAAATCCGACGGTTACTCAGATGGAGATAGAGGCGCCGCTGGTTGCCGCCAAAGCAAAGCCCGGCCAGTTTATAATTCTCAGAGTCGACGAAGAAGGCGAACGCATACCCTTGACGGTGGCGGGCACCGATCCGGAAGGCGGAACCGTCAAGATCATTTTCCAAATCGTAGGAGCCACCACGGCTCTTCTCAACGCGAAAGAGCAGGGCGATTATATACAGGACTTTGCGGGACCTCTTGGCGTCCCTACACATACCGAAGGCGTGAAAAAGGTCTGCGTCGTGGGCGGCGGAGTGGGCTGCGCAATTGCGATGCCCGTCGCGGAAGAATTCCACAGGCTTGGAGCCGAGGTGGTGAGCATCATTGGCTTCAGAAACAAGGACCTTGTCATTCTGGAGGATGAGTTCAAAGCCTGCTCCGACAAGCTGATCGTGATGACGGACGACGGCTCCTACGCAAGAAACGGAAACGTGACCGTACCTCTCAAGGAGATGCTGGAGGCGGGCGAGACCTTCGATCTCATCGTCACCATCGGCCCCCTTATTATGATGAAATTCGTGACCCTTGCCGCCAAGCCCTTCGGAGTGCCCGTTACCGCTTCGATGAACCCCATCATGATCGACGGAACGGGAATGTGCGGCGGCTGCAGGATCTCTCTCATACAGGACGGAAAACGGGTGACCAAATTTGCCTGCGTGGACGGACCTGATTTCAATGCCTACGAGATCGATTTTGACGAGGCAATGTCCCGCGGCAGAATGTATGCCGATTTTGAACGGCACGCATACGACAAGGCCTGCAACCTTCTGAAAGAGAAAGCTTAAGGGGGGGTGTAAGAATGGCTATAATTCCGAAAAAACATGAAATGCCCACCCAGGACCCGAAAGTCAGGGCTCACAATTTTGACGAAGTCGCTCTTGGCTATACGGAGGAGATCGCCCTTGCGGAGGCTCAGCGCTGCCTGAACTGCAAAAACAGGCCCTGTGTTGAGGGCTGCCCTGTGAACGTGCAGATACCTGATTTTATTGCCGGAATGAAGGAAGGCGACTTTGAGGGAGCCTATCAGATCATAAGCAAGACATCCGCATTGCCCGCGGTCTGCGGAAGAGTCTGCCCCCAGGAGACCCAGTGCGAAAGCAAATGCACCCTCGGCATCAAATTTGAGCCTGTTGGGATCGGAAGACTTGAGCGGTTTGCCGCGGACTACCACCGCAAAAACGGCAGCGGGACCGTAGTAAAACCTGAACCCAACGGACACAAGGTCGCGATCGTAGGGTCGGGCCCCTCGGGACTTACCTGCGCCGGCGATCTTGCCAGAAAAGGGTACAAGGTCACTGTTTTTGAGGCTCTCCACGTTCCGGGCGGCGTGCTGGTGTACGGAATTCCGGAGTTCAGGCTTCCGAAGGCCATCGTTGCCAATGAGACCGAGGGGCTGAAGGCTCTTGGCGTTGATATCGAGACCAACGTTATCATCGGAAAGACTTTGACGGTGGACGAGCTGTTCGACATGGGTTACGAGGCAGTTTTCATCGGCTCCGGCGCGGGTCTTCCGAACTTCATGAACATTCCGGGAGAGTCCTGCAAGGGCGTTTACTCGGCAAACGAGTTCCTGACCCGGAGCAATCTCATGAAGGCGTACAAGGACGATCCGGTGACCCCGATCATGAAGGGCGGCAGAGTGGCTGTGGTGGGCGGCGGAAACGTTGCCATGGACGCGGCAAGAACGGCTCTCAGGCTCGGCGCGGAAAAGGTCTATATCGTTTACAGAAGATCTCTTGAGGAGCTTCCTGCCAGAAAAGAGGAAGTGGAGCACGCCTTGGAGGAGGGCATCGACTTCAGGCTTCTCTGCAATCCTTTGGAGATCATCGGCTTCAACGATCCCGAAGATCCCAGAAATCCCAAAAACGGATTTGTCAAGGCAATGCGCTGCGTTAAAATGGAGCTGGGCGAGCCCGACGTCAGCGGCAGAAGGAGACCGGTGGAGATACCCGGCAGCGATTTCGAGCTTGACGTGGACACGGTGATCATCGCCATCGGCACCAGCCCCAATCCGCTTATAAAATCGACTACCGAAGGCCTTGAGGTGAACCGCAGAGGCGGTATCATCGTCAACGAAGAAGGCCTTACAACCAGAACCAACGTATACGCCGGCGGCGACGCTGTGACTGGAGCCGCAACGGTGATCTCGGCAATGGGCGCGGGAAAGACTGCCGCCGCTGCCATCGACAAGGCTCTAATGGGCTGAGACCCTATGCACGTCAGCTGAACGGCGGACGTACACGGAGAAGGCACGGATACGCGATCAGAAAAACCTTACGGGAGGCACAGATCCGCCTCCCGTATATTATGCCCGTGGCAAATGGCAAGGGCAGGCAGACACCGCTCGGATGGCCTCTCTCAATCCTTTAATTACCTAAAAAAATGCCGGCGCCGTTGAAAAAAAGGGCCGGATTTGTTAACATACTGTCTGAAAAAGCATTGCCAACGGCAATGCGGCACAGGGATCCCGGAGGAAACGTTGAAGACAGTTATACTGATACCCGCATATAAACCCGAAGAGAGCTTCGTTGACTTCTCCCGGCGGCTTACGGAAAGAGGCCACTGCGTTGTGGCCGTTGACGACGGCGGCGGAGAAGCTTTTGCGGACATATTTAAGAGAGTCGGGGAGCTGGGGGTCAAGGTCGTGAAGCACGACGTGAACCGCGGAAAAGGCAGAGCGCTCAAAACGGGCATTCAGTACATCACGGAGAACATGCCCGACACGGAGCTCGTTGTCACCGCGGACTGTGACGGCCAGCACAGGATCGAAGACATTGAGAAGGTAATAAAGACCGCCGAGGAGACTCCGGGCGTGTTCGTCATTGGCGGAAGATTCAGGGATAAAAAAGTTAAGGTCCCCTTCAAGTCAAGACTCGGAAACGGATTTACCCGTTTCTTATTCATGGTCGCCACTGGCAGCAAAATATATGACACCCAGACGGGCCTGAGAGGATTGCCGGCCCATCTGTTTCCGGAGCTTCTGAAGGTCAAGGGCGAAAGATACGAATATGAAATGAACATGCTCCTGATGCTCCACATCTGGGAACAGGATTTCGTCGAGATACCGATAGAGACCGTGTACGTTAACAACAACGCGGGAACGCACTACAACCCCTTTAAGGACTCGATCCGCATACTTCACGAGATACTGAAGTTCATGGCGGCGTCGATGGCTTCCTTCGTGATAGATTACGTGGCCTTTATTCTGCTCAGCGATCTTGTCTTTAACAAGGGCGGCGTCAACCTCGCCACCTTGCTGGGCCTTGAGTCGGGCTGGTTTGCACAGATACTGGCCACTTTCAGCCTTGCGTATATCTGCGCCAGGATCATCAGCGGCACCTTCAATTATCTTCTGAACAGAAAGATCGTTTTCAAAAAAGGCTCCGGCAGCTCCGCGGGCAAGTATCTACTGCTGGCGGTCATAATCATGATCACCGGCGCCCTTGCCACCGGCGGGCTTATCCGCTTGGGCTGGAACGAGTATCTTGTGAAGATCCTGATCGACGGCGGGCTGTACGTCTTCAACTATTTTATGCAGCGCGAGTGGGTGTTCAAAAAATCGTCAAAAGAAAAAAAGAATCTTTGATCCGCAAACATAATGGACGATGAAAAAAAGAATGAAAACGAATATCCCGAAAACATCGGCATTGAAGAAGCTGTGAGCGAAGAAAAAGGCGGCGAAAGCCCGGAGGATGCGGGCGGCCGTGAGCCTTCCGTGAAAAAGAAGGTGGCTTCGGGCACTGCCTGGCTTTTTATTGAAAAGACCTCCATCAGTATTTTCGAATTTGCAGCGGCCTGGGTGCTTGCCCGATTTTTCCTTGACCCCAAGGACTATGCGCTGGTGGGTATCTGCGCCATACTCATTGCCTTTGCCAATATTTTTTCTCAGGGCAGCTTCAACGTCGCTCTGATCCGGAAAAAAACGCTCAACGAAAAAGACGCTCCCACGGTGTTCTGGCTGTCCCTCGGCGTGTCGGCGGTCCTCTATGCCGGACTGTTTTTCATTGCCCCGCTGATCAGCTCCGTTTACGGAAAGCCCGAGCTCACCGGCATAATGAGGATACTGGGCCTGTCTCTCATATTTGACGCCCTTGTGACCGTTCAGACCGCTCTCACCACCCGGGAGATGAAGTTCAAAAGGATATTCATCAAGACTGCGGTGGCGGCACTTGTCTCCGGCGCTTGCGGCATTGTCTTCGCGGCAACGGGCTTCGGCGTGTACGCTCTGGTCATCCAGGCCGTCGCGATGAGCTTTACGGGCGCTCTCGTTCTTTTCATCATCACTCCCTGGAAGCCCTCGTTCAAATTTTCGGCAGCGTCACTCCGGGAGATGGGGGAGTTCGGCATCTCCATGTTCACCTCCAACGTGTTAAACAGTGCCTACAGCAACGCGCTGCCCCTCATGATGGAGAAGATCTACGCACCAAATACTCTCGGATTCTACAACAAAGCCAAAACGATCCCGACAAAGATCGGAGAGGCCATTGGCTCGACTCTGTCCGGCGTGGCTTTCCCCTCGCTGTCCACGTACCAGTCCGACCCGGAAAAGGCAAAAGCAGTCCTCAGAAAGTTCATATCGGTGAGCTCCTTCGTGATGTTCGCCGCCATGGCGGGACTTTTCGCGGTATCGGAGCCGCTGATACTGTTCATATACTCCGACAAGTGGGCGGGGAGCATTGCCTTTATGCGCTTCATATGCGTCACCTGCGCGTTTTTGCCAATAGACAGCGCCAATCTCCAGGCCATCAAAGCCTTCGGAAAGGGTAATACTTATCTCGTTCTCGAGATCATAAAGAACTTCCTGGGAATAGTGACGGTGGCGGGGGCAATGATATTCACAAGGGGCTTCGGCTGGAGCCTTTACGCCGTGCTGGGTATACAGATCGCGGTGTCGGTGATATGCGTGTTTATAAACGCGTTCCCCAACCGGAAGCTGATTGGCTACAGCACTAAGGAGCTGCTTCAGGATACGCTGCCTCAGTTTATATTGGCGGCGGTCATGTGCGCCGCTGTCTGGGCCGTGTCGCTGCCGGGGCTTGCAAGCTGGCTGACGCTGCTGATCCAGCTGCCCCTGGGAGTGCTGATATACGTCGGCGGCGCTCTGCTTTTCAAAATGAAGAGCATGAGGGAACTGCTGGAATTTGCGAAAAATTACAAAAAAAGCAAAAAACAAAAATGATGCCGGAGGGAGTTTTGTCTCATTATTTCCGGGAAATAATTGACGGTTTAAGCGCGGAGGGTTATTTTTCCGCATAAACCAAACAGAAAGTGATCGCGATGGATAAAAAAATCAACGTTACAAGACCCAGCATGCCTTCCTTTGACGAGTATGCTGCAGAAATAAAGAGCATCTGGGACAGCGCCATGCTTACCAATTTCGGACCTCTTGAGGAGAGGCTGAAGGGGGAGCTTGAGAAGTTTCTTGGCGTCAAAAACCTTCCGCTTTTTACCAACGGACACCAGGCGCTTCTGGCGGCGATCAGCGTTATAGCGCTTCCCGGCAAAAGCAAGGTCATCACCACGCCTTTTACGTTTGCCTCCACCACTGAGGCGATCGCGGGCGCAGGGCTTAAGCCTGTGTTTGCCGACGTGGACCCGGTTACGTATACTCTTGACCCCAAAAAAGTCGAGAAGCTTATTGACGAAGACACCGCCGCGATAATTCCCGTACACGTTTACGGCAACGTCTGCGACACCGGGGCTTTCGAGAAGCTCTCCGAAAAGTACCGGATACCCGTGATATACGACGCGGCCCATTGCTTTGGCGTCAGGAAGGACGGCGTTGGCATCGGAAATTTCGGCACAGCTTCAATGTTCAGCTTCCACGCCACGAAGGCCTTCAACACCATAGAGGGCGGCGCGGCGGCGGTACCCGAAAAGTACGCTCAGGCGGTGAGAAATTTTGCCAATTACGGTCTCTGCGGCGGCGCAACTCCGGAAATAAACGGAACGAACTCCAAAATGACCGAGTTCCAGGCGGCAATGGGATTGTGCAATCTGAGACACATCGGCGAGGTCACCGAGAAGAGGGCCGCGATATGCGCCAAATATACCGAGATACTTACGGAAGGGTCGTTTTTCGACGCCGCCACCGGCGTTTCGGGCAACGGCATAAAGCTTCTCCCCTACCAGGCCGGCGTAACTAAAAACTATGCGTATTTCCCGGTGATCTTCGGAAAGGCCGAAAGCGACGGCTCCTTTACGCCAGGCGATCAGGAAAGGCTGGTGAAGGTCATTGAAAACCTTCAGAACATCAACGTGTTCCCCAGAAGGTATTTTTACCCACTGATCTCGGAATTTACCTGCATGAAGAAGTACAGACCCCGCAAAACGCCGATCGCCAAGGGCCTCTCCGACAACGTTCTCTGCCTGCCTCTTTACGCGGAGCTTTCCCTCAGGGACGCGGCAAGGATCGCCAAAACGGTCCTCCGGTGACCTGTTAACGTACGACAGTGAAAGACTTTTACGAGCTCAAACCGAATAACGACGGACCCTGTTTTTTCGACACCCACGCCCATTACACGGACAGCGCGTTTGACGAAGACAGAGATGAGATGATCGCCCGCTGCAGAGACGCCGGAATGATCGGGGCGGTAAACTGCGGGACGGATTACGAGTCGTCTCTCGAATGCGTCAGACTTGCGGAAAAATATGATTTTCTTTACGCCGCTGCGGGTATCCACCCCGAGGAGGCGCTGAAATACAGTCCGGAGGAGATCGACAAAATAAGGGCGCTTCTCAGCCATCCGAAGGTTGCGGCGGTCGGCGAGACTGGCCTTGACTATTACTATCAGGACGGTGCCCCCCGGGAGGTCCAGAAGGACAACTTCATCGCCAATATAAAGCTGGCGCTGGCATACGGTAAGCCCGTGATCGTCCACGACAGGGAAGCCCACGCGGATACGATGGACATTTTGAAGCAGGAAAACGTTCCCGAGGGCAAAGCCGTTTTCCACTGCTATTCAGGCAGCGCCGAGATGG
>JAGCZO010000097.1 GCA_017959965.1 Clostridia bacterium
AAAGGAATGGGAAGAGGAAATAGCGGATAAACTGCTTGGCTGTTCCGTTCTGCTGTTTTTAGTTTCCGAAAGATCTCTTGAGTCAACGAATTGCAAAGATGAACTTCACCTTGCGCGCGCAGAGGGAAAAAAGTTCGTCAACGTGCTTGTAGAAAACATCTCGGATATGCCCTCGTGGTTCAAACTGCGCTATATGCGTTATCAAGACTGCAGGTTGTTTAACTACGACTCATATGATGAAGCGGTTGAAACTCTTTCTCAAAAGGTCGGGGAGATGGCTTTTGCGCGCTCATCAGGTGGAAAATCGGAAGCGAAAAAGCCTTCCGAAGAGATCATTCAACAACATGCGTCATATCCCGAAGACATTTTGCAAAAACCAGAGATTGACGCCGAGAAATACGACCGCTCGATAAGAAATAACAAGTTTGAAAAAGGATCTGTTGTAGAATTTGGATCATACCCCCAAACTGCTGATGGAAAAGTAAAACCCATTGAATGGCTGGTCCTCGAGAGTTACGGCAGTAAAGCGATGCTTTTAAGAAAGTATGCGCTTGACAATAAACCATATCATGAAAAACGAAGAAGCATAACGTGGTAAGGTTGTTCTCTTCGTAAATGGCTAAACAGTGATTTTCTTTCAGCTGCGTTCAGTTATAATGAGCAGAAGAAAATCCTAGATACTAAAGTAAAAGCGGAATCGGCATGGTCTGCCCCTGCGGGAAATGATACTACTGACAAGATATTCCTTTTGAGCGAACAGCAAGCTAGATTTTTCTTCAAAAATAACAATGACAGGGAGTGTTTTCCAACAAAGTTGAGGAGTGATGATATTTGGGACCCAATGCCAGGATCGTACGTAGTCGGGCCGAGGCCCATCGAATGGTGGCTGAGATCGCCGGGATATCATCATAACGAAGTAGATAGAATCACCAAAGAGGGCTATGTGCTTAGTGACGATGTTAACAAGACTTACGCTGTCCGACCTGCTTTATGGGTGAATATTGAAACATAACTCTTTAAGCCTATAAGAAGTTCTACAAAGTCGAAGAGTTCATTCCTCCGTCTCGTAATAATACGAGTAGTCGATGCCATCAATTATGATCTCGCGGTTGTCGATGTCGTTCGTGAGGGCGCTCCGCAGCAGCTCGGCGATGTTTGATGCATTTACAACGCTCTGCTTCATTGCGACCAGATAATCCTTTTTGTTTTTCTTGCTCCAGTCGACGCACAGCCTGAGGTTCTTTTTGAGTATTAAATCAAGCCAGATCCGTGTACTGCGGCCGTTGCCTTCCATGAAGGGGTGGGCGATGTTCATTTCCACATATTTGGCAATGACGTCCTCAAAGGTGTTTTCCGGCATGCACTCGATCTTTTTCAGGTTGTCGGCAAGATACATTGCCGGAGCAAAAGCAAAGCCGCCCTTGACGATATTCAGCGTGCGGATCTGTCCGGCAAATTCATAAAGACCGCCGAAAATATAGGCGTGGATCTGCTGAAGACCTTTGACTGTTCCGACCTCGATATTGTCAATGAAACCGCTGTCAAACAGTTCGTACGCTTTCAGCTTGCTTTTTTCATCAAGTGAAGTTTCAAGATTTTTCATCCATTTTGAGAAGATCTCGCTCTTTTTACTTGGAATCAGGGCAATAACGGTATTCAAACCGCTCTCGTCGACAACGTCAGTAAGATATTTTTTGCTGTCGGAAGCGCGGAGCTTCAGCTGTCGACAAATTGTCGACAACTCACCTCTACGGCTTTTTAATTTATTCCAATATGAACGCGGATTCTTGCTTTTTGTCAGCGCCTCTGCAATATCCGTAGCACAAAACCACCATTTGGAACTATCTTCATCCCAAACGGCTCTTACAGCGGTATCCTCAAAAAATCTGATCGATGTTTTCATGTGTCAATGTCATCCTCTGATTATTTGCTGTCACTCCTATTATACCAAAAAGAACGCGTTATTGATATTATTTTCATCCCTCCGAACGTCTTTTTGGCGTCGTTCCCCTTCAGTTTCGTTGTTAATTGCCTGCCGAAGTGATATAATTCCAACGCAAACGGGAAGAAGTGATCTGCTTCTTCGAGAAAAGCGTTTTGCCCCGGGTTTTAATTATGAAAAAGTTGTCAGGAAAGCTAATATCGCTGATCGCATTGCTGCTAGTATTGGCAATAGCAGGCTGCAATATGGCAAATTATCCTGTCCACTTCGAAGAAGGGTCTGCCGCGGGAGGCAAGGTCCGTGTGATGCTCGAGCAGGCGGAAGGGCTTATTATAAAGTCCGCTGCGTTTTTTGACGTTGAACCGGGCTCCACCGTGGTTTTTGAAACCGGGACTGCCCAGGGGTATCTGGTGGCAGGCGTCAGCGAGGGGATCTATGACGAAGAAAGCGGGCAGATCATCCTGAGCGGCGTTAAGTTTCCCACCACTGTCAAAGTATCAATGCGAAAAAATGAGGTTTCAGGGAACACTCCTGAGCCCGGCGAAGATCCTTCCGCAAGTCCTTCTACATTTGAACCGACAATAGCGCCAACGGCGATCCCTTCCGCAACGCCAACGTCAGAGCCGACTGCTTCTGCGGCCTTGCCTGTAACTGAGTCGCCTGCAACTGAAACGCCTGCGGCACATACCGCGCCCCCTGTGACGGAACCGCCTGCCACTGAGACAACTGCGACCGCGACACCCGCGGCTCCCACTGCCATACCTACGGTCGGGCCAACGACCGCTCCCACCGCAGAGTCCACAGCCGCTCCTACGGCACAGCCAACGACCGTGCCTACGACTGCTCCAACAGCGGAGCCTACGGCCACACCTGTAACACCAACGAACGCTCCCACTGCTGAGCCAACTGCCGCTACGACTGCACAGCCTACAACCGAGTCTACGACCGTCCCCACGACCCAGCCAACGACCGTGCCAACGACTTCTCCCACCGCAGAGCCTACCGCCGCTCCCACTGCACAGCCCACAGCTGAGCCAACGGATGTTCCAACGGCACAGCCTACAGCGGAGCCAACTGCCGCTCCCACGGCACAACCAACAGCTGAACCAACAGCAGAGCCTGCAACTCCTACGGAAGCTCCCACGGAGGAACCGCTTCCGGAAATTGCATTGACTCTGAAAGACCCTAAAAAAACGGAAAAATTGACTGCTGATGTCAATGCGCAGGGCGACGGTTTCAAGATCATATATCACGCCAACGGCGGCACAATAGCTGGCCTTCCGGACAAGGACTC
>JAGCZO010000098.1 GCA_017959965.1 Clostridia bacterium
GACCACATTCCGACATATCCGAACAATCCCTCCTGGGCGTAGATGTCGTTGTCGTACGAGACCGCAAGAAGCAATTTCCGGTTTTCCGATATCCGCTCCCGTTCCAGCAGACCCCTCACCTCTCCGAAGCAGTCCTCCATGTTCGCGAAGGCAAGCAGATTTCCGCTTCTCATCATACCCTGCAGATAACAGTAGCCGCAGCCGGCTATGCAGTTTTTGGCGAAGGAGCAGTAAGCAAAAACGTCAGCCCCGGCGCTTTGGCAATTGTCGGAGCCCTGCATAACGAAGCCGCCCCTGTTAATGCCCACGATAAGATTCTGATCCTTTTTCTGCAGCGCGAAATTCTGCTTTTTTCTGTAGAAAACGTCCTCCCACCTGTCGATCGGCACCACTGTTGCAGAAGGAAGCTTTGCCCTTATTTTCCGGGAAAACGGCAGCCCGAGAGCATCCTTTTCGATATACAGAACGTCAATCAAGCTCATCACCTCCCCTGCGGTCGGCCATGACCCTGTCTCTGAAAAATCGTTCTCTGTCCTTTTTATTTTTAAGGCCGCTGCCTTCGGCTTCACTGACAAGAGCCTCCAGCCTTGCGTTGACGTCTTCGCCGGAGAGCATATCTTTTCTGATCCTGTTCTTCAGCATTTCCCGGCCTGCGTAAGTCAGCTTCAAAGTATTGCCGAGAGCCTCAAGCAGCTTTTCGGTGTCCCCGGGGATCAGCTTAAAGCTCTCCTGACGCCGGCAGTCCTCCCGGATCTTCTCAGCGGTCCTGTCTATAACCGGAAACAGACTCTGCCAGGCGTCTTTTATTACCTTTTCCGCGTTAGTTTTGTCGATGATTCCGCCGGCGGATGCGGTATTGCCGGCATAGTCCGATACTGTCTTAAAAGATATCAGCGCCTCAGGGCTCAGGAACATATTGGCGGCCTTCACCGCGTAATAAAGCTCCATGTCAAACACCTTCGGAAGAAGACCCTCCGCGCCGGAGCAGGCATATTTTTCGGGAGAATAAGAGCGGGGATCCTTTACGGTCACCACCTCCGCAGGCGCGAAGGGGCTTTTGTAGATAATGTCCGGATAAAAAGGCCTTTCATTCTCACACGAGCATTTGAAAGCTCTAACGATATCGCCGGGAGCAAGGACGCCCCAGTCTGTATCCTTTTCCGCACCGGCAATGCCGAAATTGACAAAAAAGTCGCCGCTGCCGGCGCCGAGATAAGTAAGTGCCGAAGCCACTCCGCAGGCCGCGTTAAAGCCCCCGGTACCTGTCACCATCACCGCTGCAAGCCCTTTTTCGTCCGTAAAAACGCGGGCCGGTAGAGCTCTGTCCGTTTTCTCGGTCAGGCCGTAATACTTGGCAGCCTCGGCGGCTTCAATATAAAGCGCAGTCTGAATTATTATCATATGTCACCATTCAATGATATTGTTGCGGAACAACGTGGTGTTGCGCCGGATCTCCCGGTTGTTTGAGATCATAAACGCGATATCCTCATTAGTTCCGAGTATGATCGCCATTTTCTTGGCACGCGTAATAGCCGTATACAGAAGATTTCTGGTCATGAGGCCCGGGGAGACGTTGCATATGGGTATTACGCAATAGTCAAACTCGCTGCCCTGGCTCTTGTGGACCGTTATCGCATAGCAAAGCTCAAGCTCGTTCATGGCCTGCCTGTCGTAGCACACGTAGTGGTTGTCGCTGAACAGTACGTAAACAAGCTGGCTGACGGTGTCGATGGCCTCTATTCTGCCCATTTCTCCGTTGAAAACGCCCTCGCCCTCTATGGATGGATCGTCAAAGTCCGTCCACTCCAGCTCGTAGTCGTTTTTCGTCTGCATAACGCGGTCGCCGATCCTGAAGACTTCTCCCAGGCTTTTGATCTCAGGGGCCTTGCCTTTTTCCGGGGGCGGGTTAAGTATGCTCTGCAGCTCCGCGCTGTAAGCCTGACTGCCGCAGCGGCCCTTCCTATTCGGCGTGATCACCTGTATATCCGTAAACGGATCGATGCCGTAAGTGTCGGGAAGTCTTTTCGACACAAGAGACTTCAGAAGCTCGGTGCACTCCGCTCCGTTTCTGACGCTCAGGCGGAAAAAGTCTCCCCTTTCCTTGTTCATTTCCGGCATTTTGCCCATGTTGACAAGGTGCGCGTTGTAGGAGATGAGGCTGTCGGGATCCTGCCGGTATATGTTTTCAAGCCTGATAGTGACGAAAAGTTCCGACCTGATAATATCTCTCAGAACTCTTCCGGGGCCCACCGAGGGCAGCTGGTTGTTGTCTCCAACCAGCACCAGCATAGTGTTCCACTTGAGAGCGCTGACAAGGTTGTGCATCAGCAGCGTGTCCACCATGGACATCTCGTCAACGATAACGCAGTCCACGCCAAGGGGATTCGAGGGGTTTCTCTTGAATTTGACAGTAGAATCGTCAATGGCAGCTCCCGCCTCCCGTGGGATCGACGTGAAATCGGGTTCAAGGAGCCTGTGTATGGTCTTTGCCTGCTCGCCGCAGGCGGTAGCCATTCTTTTGGCGGCTCTTCCCGTAGGTGCGCAAAGAGCGGTCTTGAGGCCTTTGTCCGAAAGTATTCTCAGGAGCGCCTTAATTATGGTCGTCTTACCTGTCCCGGGGCCGCCGGTTATGACAGTCACTCCGTTCTTTGCCGCCTCCAGCACCGCCTTTTTCTGCTCCTCATCCAAGGTGATACCGTTTTCCTTTTCAAATTCGCTTATGAGCTTCACGGGTCTTCCGCTCTTGTCGTCGTGGTCAACGGAATTGAGTATCTTGAGCCTGTTTTCAATGCTTCTCTGCAGGCGCGTATCACA
>JAGCZO010000005.1 GCA_017959965.1 Clostridia bacterium
ACGGGAGGAAAGGCCGGTTCTCATAAGGATGACAAGAAAACCGACCGATCGGTGGAACGAGGCAAAAACCGTAAGTACTTATAAGAGAACCGTGGGAACTCGCCGTTTTTTCTCACCTTCAGGATCGCTTTTTTGTAAAAAAACGCGAATAATACAAGCCCCGGGTGTTCGGTTACCATCTCGGTTCAAGCGTTATTATTTTATTCTGAGCAAAACTCAGGATGTGGTTCACGCGTCCGTTGAAATCCGGGACGACCCGTCGCTTGCAGGAAGTCCCTTGTCATAGATTCACTGCCAGTAGGAGTGCGTCGGAAAAACTCATAGAGAGGCGTTCTCTTGCAGTCGTTCTTCTGCCTGTATTTTGTCGGCACGTCCGGCTTCCGCGTTTTCCCGAGCACCGCGTTTCCGGTATATTATTCGTTTGAGGGGTTGACACCGCCGGCTGAAGATTGACACTGCCGGTGAAGGCTATTATAATCCATACAAAGCAGGAGACCTGCAGCGGTTCGTTTCAGCCTAACGGGATCCCGGAAAATCAAATATGACTTTGCAAAGAAATAAGGGGCTTTTGCGGCGGCTCCCGCGGTACTCAAACGTGTTATTATATAAGATTTGAATGGTTTGAATCGGCAAAACCCGCAAAAGACAAAACCCGAAAGGAATACTGAACATGAAAAAATATCACAGAATTCCGGTTATCGCAGCGCTTCTCGGTGTTATCTGCGGAGCAATCGGAGTCACCGGTGCCGGCAATGGAGGCAGAACGGCCGCGGCAGGCGGAGAACAGGTATGCGTTGACATCCCATACAAAACCTCGGATGAGAAAGTCTGGCAGGAACTTTACGTTGCAGGAGGATACCATTCGATAGACAACGGTTGCCCGGCATGGGGAACCGCCGAATACAGTGATATCCGCATGATCGGCGACGAAATGGGTACACTCAACGTAGAGTACGCCGACGGTACCGCAGACAGTATTCCTCTTGTTTTCGGCTACACGATGTGGTTTCGCGCAAATTGGCTTGAAGCGGTAACACCTCTTAAAGACGGCAACTCCGATCCGGAACTGATCGCGGCGCTCAAGGACTCGCTTGCGCTTCTCGGTGCATACGAAGGCAGAGAGGTGTGCGTTATGAAAGTTAAGCTCCGCGCAAAGCCTGTGAAAAAGGTCTTTGTCACTGACAACAAAGAGAAGAAAGGCTCTCCCGTTTTCAATTTTGCCTTTCTTACAGACGGAGCATCCTGCACACTCGCCAAGGGCAACTTGTCCTTCAGCACCGGTGACGCCTTTTTTGACGGCAAGACGGTCGACCCGGACAACGCCTTCCCTGAGGAAGTGAAGCGGAAACTCGAAATAATACGCCGCGCGCTCTACACATATGAGGATGAGTACGGCAGCGCTCCCGAATTTAACATTCCCGAGGGCTACGGCGGTCCGGCGGTTACTTTTTCCGGCAATGAGTTTGCGCGGATTGCCACAGGCGCCCTCTACACCAACATTGTGAACCTTGCGAGCCGTGTCGACAGAGACGGGTTTTTCCACACTTCATACAAGGACGCACCCTCATGGCGGTACGACGGTTTTGGCGTATGGGTAGAAAACGCCAATTCCTACTACGACGCGTACTATTCCCGTGACGGCGGCAGGGCAATCATGTCCCTGATTCCGTACGGCTACACAGAAGCAGCGGACAGATCCGTTGGCTATGCAAACCGTTGTCTGATGTATTTTCCGGATAACAAAATCAAATTTAACGGCCTCGACGTGCCGGGCCATTTCACGGTCATGATAAACAACCCAATGACTTATCAGGAACTTCTTGTTCCTGTGGCGAACTGGCCGACGGCGTACACGCAAAAGGCTTTCGGAGACGACTATAAAAATCTCGGCAACCAGGAGACAGACGGTCACGGTCTTCTGATGATGGCAATCTGCAACGTCTGGCGTGCGAACGGCCGTCCGCAAACATGGGTCGAGGAAAACTGGAAATATATTAACGAAGGCGCCGCCTGGATCGGCTGGTGCTTCGAGCACCCCGACGTCTCACTGGTAAAAAAAGGTCTTTTATATGCCGAATCGGAAGCCGGAATGAAGGACTACACGCTCTACTGCAACGTCCCGTGCTATCTTGGGCTGAAAGGCTACGCGGAGATGGCGCAGGCAGCGGGACACTTTGACGAGGCTGCAAAATGGAACACGCTGGCCGGGGATCTTCGCAAGGCGATAATAGAAAACCTCTCAGGAAAGGATGGTTGGAAGAAAAAATCCTTTGGTTTTTTCCACGACCCGGTGCTCACGATGATGTCCGATATGTACGGATATGACGTCTCGGACATGGACAATGATCTCGCCGCGCTTTCGCTCAAAACCTACGCATACGACACCGGCAAGGCCGGCGAGTACTATTGGTACGGAGCAGGCGGCATAGGCTATCATCACTCAATGCTGGTCCAGAATGCGCTTCTTAGCGACAACATGTCTGACGCGACCATACTTATGGAAAATCTCTCACGCATCTGCTACGCGCCCGGACTTCCCGAACCCTACATGGTACCTGAGGGTGTCACGGTTCTCGCTGAAGAGGGAATCATGCGCCGCCAAGGCGATCTCGGAAATCTCGTTCAGCAAGCCGAGGCTTTGAAATGCTACTCGATCACAATTGGCGTTTCGCCGGTCTTCGAAGACGTTCTGAAAATAATGCCGCGTCTCCCTAAAGGCTGGAGCCAGGAAATCTACGCGCTGCCGCTCACCAACGTGCGGGGCTGCATCGACCTGAAAGTGACCTATCCGGAGAGCGGTGTTCAAACAGCTCAGTTCAGATTGAAAGACACCGAAAGCCTCGGCTCCGTGAAGCTTCGACTCGGACCGTATCCTGCAGAAACAGAATATATTGCCGCGCAGGTCAACGGGCAGAATGTTTTATGCGAAAAGACTGCTTCGGGCGACAGCGTCTGGGCCTGGATCGAGTGTCCCGCGCATAACGGCAAAGAACAGCGCATAGCGGTCGTATATGCTGACAGTGAAGAAAACGTGCCGGTATGGCCCTCGGAATGGAACAGTCTCTCCGACAAAAGGTCCGACGGAAGACATTCGGGAACCGGTTTCCCGGCAGGCGCGACAGCGGCGCTTGCAGGCGGCGCAGTTGTGGCCGCGGCAGGCATCGTGACGGGCATAGCTGTAACAAAGAATAAACGCAAGAATACAAAAGAATAGAAAAACGGTTATCTCCTTTCGTTTTTTGGCAATAAAAAAGCCGGCTGAGTTTTTAATTCAGTCGGCTGAAAAGAAAAGTATTGAGTCGTGGTTTCAGACACAAAGATTGAACAAATAAAAATGGGCGATAAGGGCGATTTTATACGTTCTGAATAAATGAAAAAAGCCGTTTTCATAAGTCCAAATCTGGGTAAGAGCCCCCAAAACCGAAACGCGATCCATTTGCAGAGTACAAAACTCGGTTTTTGAAAATGCGAGAAAAACGGCGAAAAACGAAGAAAAACGGCGAAAAGACCGCGACCTTTTCAAGTGAAATTCAATAGTCGCGGGCTAAAATACCTTCAGGAACAGTTTGTTTTTTGCCGGTTTCGTATCGCATCCGGCAACGGTTTTGAGTACACGGAGTGATCAATATGTTTGTCAGAAGAATTGTCAGGATTGTCGCGTCTGTTTTGGCTGTTTTTGCATTGGCGTTATGCTTTGCGTCCTGCGCTAAGTCCGGAACCTCGGAGATAGACCGCTACGTGCCGCGCCCGGAGGGAAAGATCAGGCTGCAGTTCTATCTGAGCAACGGCGAAAAGGGTAAAAGACATATCAACAACTGGTTAAACGAATTCAACGTAAGGTACCCGGACGTGTCCGTGGAGGCCGAGTATACAAGCATCGACCTGGACTACTCCGTCGCTGTGAAGGCGAAGACCGTTGGCGACGTTATCAATATCGGCGCCGACAACGCCGCGTATTTTGAGGAATATCTGCTGCGCCTCGACGCCTGGACCCCATTTTACGGCATAGACCCGGACGAAGTGATTCCGTCGATCTACAAGGCCGGCACCGTCGAGGGAAAACTGTATGCGGTGCCTTATGAGTTTGATCGCGTTGCCCTCAGATACAACCGCGACGCGGTGAAGGCGGCGGGGCTTGAGGATCCGGTGAAGCTTGACGCTAAGGGCGAGTGGACGTGGGAGGTCTTTAAGGATTATTGCCAAAGGCTCACCCGGGAGGACGAAAACGGAAGGTCTGTCGGGTGCTCCCTTAAGCTCGGCCAGGGCACGGTGTATCTGCCTTTCATGGAGGGCTTCGGAGGGCAGTGGTATGATCAATTTGGCGATCAGCATATACGTTTTGCTTCCGACGAGAAGGTCGTTTACGGTATCGAGGAGATGATCTCTCTGGTGGAGTCCAACGTTTGCAGATTCGATAACGCCGGGATCTCTTCGAGAATAAAAGAGACAGAGAGCCGGAAAGCGTTTGAAGACTACGATCCCGAGACCGAAACAGTGTTTCTGGATACCGATTTCCGGGGCTTTGCCTCAGCCGGCAATTCTTACGAGACCAAGGGTGCGGACTGGGACGTTGTTTCCATGCCTGCGTTTCCGGTAAAAAGAGTCGGCGTGAATTCTCTGGCGTTTGCGGCCTACAGCGGCACCCGCAACGCAGACGCAGCCGCGGCTCTTTGCCTTTCATTGTTCACGGAATGGGGCCAAAGGTCCTTCAACGGGCCTGAGAGCGGCCTGGTCCCCAATTTGAAAGCCTTGGTGGAAGAAGACTATTGGCGGCTTCCCTTCCCGGACAGCAAGACGGACCCGGTGAACGGGAAAAACTACGACGCCTTCACGTCGTATCCGGAAGCGGATATCTGCGGGTTCGAGCAGTGCAGGATACCGACGGAGGCGGCGGACGTCATAAGAGAGTATATGTTGAATCTGGTCCCGGACGTGGTCAACGGCTCGAAGGACCTGCATGAAACGTTATCAAAGCTTGAGCGGGAGGCAAACGCCGCTTTTGAGGCAAGTAACAATTAACGAGATGACCGCAGCGAAACGTTGCGCGGCTTTGGCGGCAGATCCGACAAGCGTCAGATCACGCCTTTTCCGGAGGAAACATGAAAGATTTTAAGCTCAGAAAGTTTTATTTCAGCCCGGGCTACGGAGATATGCTGGGGGGCTGTCACAGCAAGACGGTGAGGATGAATAAGACCGGAGAATGGGTGTTTGAGGTCAGCGAACGTGAAGACCACCGTTCGCCTACGATCCTTACCACCTATGAGGTCCTGCCTGACAAGCTCTCAGAGCTTGAAGCCTTCATAGAGAAAAAAGGGATCCTATCCCTGGAAAAAAGACCGAAAAGCAACGTTTTTATTACCGACTACAGCCCCTGGAGCTACGGCATTGAATACACGAAGACGTCCTTCGGAAAAACCGCGAGGTGTTACTGCAGCTTTTCGCAGTACAGAAAATACTCCCCTCACGACTACGATCTTATGGAGGAGCTGAGGGGGCGTTTCGAGGCTCTGCGGGGAGAAAAAATAGCGGAGATCATCGAAAAAGACGGGAATGACTGAGACTCTGACTCAGGGAAGGGTTTTTGTTATACTTTTGCACAGTTTTGCCGAGCGGTTTTGACCTTTTTGGGAAGGCCGCTTTTTTATTTCCGGGAAATGATTATGATATTTCCGGGAAATAATTCTGACATTGGCGGGAAATGTTTCACATTTCCGGGAAATACTGTTGACTCTTTTCTAT
>JAGCZO010000099.1 GCA_017959965.1 Clostridia bacterium
GGAGGCAAAATGAAGCGCCGGCGCAATCGCGCACAGCGCTTCAAAAAAAAACCTGCGGCGCATCCGCGCCGCAGGCCGTTACAGATCATTTAAACCAGTTTACTAATTCAGTGCTCTTTTTTCCTGAGCGTTACAAAAGCCAGAGCCACTGCGGCGCAGATCGCAAATCCGCCGCCGACAAAGTTCTTGCAGCCGTTGTTCTGGTCAGGCTCCTCAGTGGGAGTTTCAACCTTCTTATTCGGGATCTTGGTCAGATCTACCTCGCCTTTATTGATCGGAAGGAGATTGTAGTCCTTCTTCTTAATGTAGGTCTTGGTGTTCTCAGCCTGCTGAGTCTTAACGTTGAAGTTGAAATACAGTGTAGCGTTTGCGGGGATCTGCACACCCTCTTCAAGGGTAACGTCAACGCTTGTAACGGTTGTGGGATATGTGCCGGCTCCCTCTGCGACCTCGGTCTTAGTCGTTATGCACTTCGCGGTTCCGATGATCTGGCCGCTGGTGTATTCTTTATCAGGATTCTCCGCAACGTAATCCAAAGCTTTCTTTACGTTCTTATAGATGTCACCGGTGGTCACAATGATCTCGTTCTGCTGCTGAGGATCAGAAGCAACGTCGCTGTAGAGCTGTGTGCCGAGAGCATCGATCTCAACGGTGAGCTTCGAGATTTTAACCTTTGTTACAGGATTTCCGATAGCGGGGGATCCCTGGATGTAGATGAGATTACCTTCTTTATCGGTCTTTGTCATAATGTTCTTCTGAGTTACGACGTAATCGGGATGATTGTATCCCACAGGCTCGCCTGCGTCATACTCTTCGTTCTCGTTCTGGTCAAGGAAGTACGCAAGGTCGCGCTCTGTCTTCTTTCCGTCGCCGTCAAGGTCGATGTAGTCCATCGTGTACATCTGAATGCTGCAGCCGGTAAGCCAGGCCTTCTT
This sequence comes from Clostridia bacterium, assembly GCA_017959965.1. Lineage (GTDB taxonomy): Bacteria > Bacillota > Clostridia > UBA1212 > UBA1212 > UBA1212. The sequence continues at coordinate 936 of JAGCZO010000099.1, forward strand.
CTCTTTCACGAGGCTGTTGTAAGCGGTCTTATCTTTTCTGTCGCCGACCTTTCCGTCGTCGTTATAGTCGACAGTTTCGTCAAACTCTTCTGCAAGGTTAGCATATTTCGCAGGCATAGTCAGAACGCCTTTTCCGATGAGCTGTTCATTCGTGATGGTGGTATAGTCAAGAACTTTTCCGTCCTCGCCGATACGGGACTTCAGATCGATCCAGACAAGGATAGGATTCTTATCAGCGTCTTCGCCTACTTCCACAAAGGGCTCGATCCTGTGGCCGTCTCTTGCGTGCCAGATGTTGTTCTTATCGATAACGTAGCCGTTCACATCGATCCTGAGGTTGTTTCCGTCCTCGTCAACGGCCTGGTCAAGGAAATACCCGTTAACGAGAGTGAAGTTCGGGTTGGGCGTTCCGGCATCGTCATAGTATTCCATAGCGCCGAAAAGCGTGGCAGCGCTCTTAATGCTTATAGCTGTGTTATCGGCGATATCCGTAAGGCCGTACGTGTTATTGATCGCTATTTTGGATGAATCCATGTTGTAAGCGGGAGCAACGATGCTGTAGAACTTATCGGCATATTTTCCTTTTCCGAGTTCCTTCTCACCGTATCCGGGAGCGAAGTTTGTAAAGGAGCCGTCCTTGCTCGTGAAAGCTACAGCAGGGATGATATATGAATCCGCGGGATCCGCAAAGATCCATCCCTTATCGACCAGAACGTCATTTCCGTCATCGTCCTTCAAGGGGTTTCCGTTTGCGTCCTTCTTAACGACGTTATCGGCTTTCGTAACGTAAACGTACGACACAACGACAGGTTCGGTGTAGTGAGCTGTCATCGAATAGAAATCAAAGCCGTCGCCGTTCACAGTTTCCTCGTCCGCGAATGCGGGTAAAGCGAAACAGGAAATCGCGATTATTGCAGCCAAAACAACTGTCAAAACTTTTCTCATATAATAACCTCCCAACATGCGTAAAAGAGTCAGTCTTTATTCGTAAAGGATACATCCTTTTAAGAGCCGTGTCAAACAGTTTATTCAGAGTGCACACTCTACAGAGACTATTTTACCAACTTCAGGGCCGCAATTCAAGTGCGATTTTAAGAAAACCGACCGCCTTGCACGCTGCCGTTCCGCGGTCCGGGCGATGCCGGGAGGCGCTTCACTCAGGGCCTTTCAGCCGCCGTTTTTTCTGCCGTTATAGTCGTCATCGACCATCTCTTTCCATTCGTCTCCCACGCTTCCGCAGGATCTCATGCACTCAACGGCCTTCCCCAGAGCCATGAAATTATTACCTGTCCCTTTGGAGTCCGCTACGTAGTTCACTGCCCGGTCCTTTTTGATCCCGAAGTGCGACGCAGTCTGGACGGCGTCGATGTTCGCAGCCATAAAGAGGAATTCCCAGCCCAGCTTCTGCTTCGCTTTGAGCATTCTTTTCACCGCGTCGGATGAGTATTCACGACTGGCGTTTTCCTCGCCGTCCGTAGTGATCACGAAAAGAACGTTATCCGGGATCTCTTCGGGGGAAGCTTTTTTGTGTGCCCTTTCCACGTATTTCACCGTTTCGCCGATGGCGTCGATCAGCGCGGTGCACCCGCCTACCGAGTAATCACTGTCTGTCAGATCCGGAACCTCCTCAAGAGGTCTTCTTTCGTGGATCATAACGTTCTCCGAGCTGAAAAGCACCGTGGTGACAAGCACTTTTCCCTCGCCGTGCTCCCGCTGCTTTTTAAGCATGCTGTTGAACCCGCCGATGGTATCAGACTCGAGTCCGGACATGGATCCGCTCTTATCGAGAATGAACACCAGTTCGGTCAGTTTGTTTTCGGTTTTTACCTCCTTCGCAGTTTTTTCATTTCCGGTCTTTTTCATTTCACATTCCTCCGTAAATCTATATTTCACGGCGGGTAAAACGTTACGGTCTCCCGCCGCGCATTGTCATTGTACCCTTCCGGAACGGTCCTGTGGTCGCCCGTCAGGCGACATTTTCGGGAATACCGGAAATTCATTGGCGGTTTTGTTTTCGGCTCATGAAAGACGCTTGCCCGGGCGGCGGGACGTCTTGACAGGAAGGCGGAGGCGGATTAAAATCCGGTCATCAACAGCCGGCAGCGGCCCGGAACCTTTTGCGGAGGTACAGTACATGAAAATATCGGTTCAGACGGGCGGGATGTCCGAGAGATTCGGAGTCGAGGAGACTTACAGACTGATCAGGGAAAGCGGATTCGAGGGAGTCGACGCTAATCTCGACCACGTTTTCAGCTCCGGTGAGGTCCGCAGGAAGAACATTCCCGAGCTGCTTTTAAACTACAGCGACGAGACCTTTTTCGAATTCTTTAAGCCTTGGCGCGACGGCGCCGCCAAATACGGTGTCGAGAACGTTCAGGCACATTCGGTGTTCCCCGGCTGGCTTCCCGGCGGCGACTCCGAGTATAACGATTTTTTGCTTGATCTGCAGAAAAAAATGATCCGTGCGTCGGCTTTCATCGGCTGCCGCAGACTGGTTATACATCCGTTTTTCGGGACCTACGACAGTCCCCTTCCGGCGGAGGAGGAGTTTAGGCTTAACCTTGAAAGCTATTCCGCGCTGGCGGATACCGCCAAGGAGTGCGGGGTCATTATATGCCTTGAAAATATGTTTGTCGTCCACAGGGGCAAGGCCTACGCCGCATGCTGCTCGGACATCGGCATTGCCTGCGAGCTTATTGACGCTCTGAACGGGAGAGCGGGGGAGCGCAGATTCGGTTTTTGCCTTGACACAGGGCATATTCTCCTCACGGGGACAGATATTTTCAGCGCCATGGTCAGGCTCGGCGACCGCATCGAGGCCTTCCACATCCACGACAACAACGGCATCGGCGACCAGCACCTTGCCCCGTATATGGGCGTGCTTGACTGGACCCGCTTCACGGACGGCCTGAAGGCCATCGGCTTTGACAAGCCCATCAGCTTCGAGACCTTCAACATCTGGAACACCGTAGACCCTGAAGTCGCCCCCGCGATGCTAAAGTTTATCGCTGAAACAGGCAAAATGTTCGTCCGTAAGGCCATGGCCTGACGCTTGATTTTTCCGGAAATGCGGCAGGTCCGCCGATACCCGCCAAACGCTTTGTCCGCTGTCCCCGCAGACTGAGCCGGCGGGGGATCTTTTTGTCTGTGTTTTCTGTTTGAAGTTTGCCCGGGGTTTCCTTGACGTTTCCTTGATATTGCCTTTAATTTGTTTTTGTTTGACTTGATAATACGCGTCGGGTACAATAATCGTGATCTGCAGTGACGGTCAGTTATCTTCATCAGCCGCGTTATTCTTTCGTTTCAGTTCGCGGCGGAAAACGGAGGATCAGCATTGACTTCTGAAGAGTCCGGGAGGCAGCCAAGCTCCGAATATGCCGGTATCGGCGCCGATATCGCGGAAACCTGTTCCCCGGGCGTAAAGCACGGGAAGTCAGACAGGCTCCGCTCTTTGTGCGTTCTTATCGCATTGGCGCTTCTGCTGAATATGTTCGGATGCCAAACGACAGTCGACCCCGTAAACACTCCGCTGCCTTCTCCTTCCGCGGGACCTGCAGTCACACCGGTACAGGGTGACGCCACGGCGGAGCCCACTCCTTTCAGAGATCCCACTCCCTCTCCGTCCGGAGATTCTCCAACGCCCGGGGAGCAGACGCCTGCAGGGACCGCAGGAGCTGACGAGACGCCCTTTGTGACTGAAGCGCCAACGGCGGGACCCACTCAGGCTCCCACCGACGCTCCGAAGCAGACGCCCACCTCGCCGCCTGCCGTCACTCCCACTGCCGAAGCCACTCCCACCGCAAAACCTACCGGCACGCCCGCTCCGGAAGTGACTCCCACTGAGACACCTACGCCGACAGCGACGCCTACCCCGGCGCCTACCGCCACGCCGTCTCCCGAGCCCACTGCGGAGCCTACGGAGGAACCTACAGACACGCCGTCTCCCGAACCCACCGAGACTCCCGTTCCCACGCCGCGGCCGGAGCCCGTTGACATCGTCTGCGCGTCTTTTGACGAGATCCCGGCTTACGTGGACTGGACCGACCTTGGACTCGGCATCACCAACGCGGAGCTTGCCTCGGAGGAATTTCCTCAGGCTGAGGACGGCAATTGCCTCAGAGCCTCTCTTGTGCCTAAAGCGGGCGCCCAGCATTTTATCATTGGCGTTAC
>JAGCZO010000100.1 GCA_017959965.1 Clostridia bacterium
GCTGACTTCTCCAACAACCGTTGTGTACGTTCTTGAAATGTTGCTTTCTTTAACCAGATAACCTTCATTTTTTCTCTCGGGAGATTTCTTGATCAATGCATCCATCTCGATCATAAACTTGCCGAGCCGCTCAGCAAGAATAGGCATAATGGCATCGCGTAGACTTGAAGCCATCTCGTCTAAGCTGCCGATTTTACACGGGATTTTGGCGCTGATGTCTAGCAACACCGTTGGTTCTAAAATTGTATTTTCGTTATTTCCTTCTGATGATATTTCTGATAAAATGTGCCTGTCCATAGATTTTGCCTCCTTTGTTTTTTTTGGCACATAAATTTTATCACAAAGGCAGATTCTATGGATATTTTTTTTTGCCTTCGGACAACTGTCGCACAAAATCTCCGTCAAAATTTTACACTATCGGGCTGTCGCTTCTAAGAATCTGGGAACAGCGGAGCCTTGTCTCGCTTCTGAAGCTGGCAAACATATAGTAAGAGCCTTTATAACGGTGCACCTCGGGAGCGAAAAAGTCCCTGTCCGCCCAGAAGCCGTCGGGCCTCGTGAAGCACTCCCGGGGCTCGCTCCAGTTTATGAGGTCCTTTGAGGTATACACGTCAAGCCCCGTCCATGGAATGACCTTGGTCAGGGGCCCTCTGCGGGTCCCGTACATGTAGTAGGTGCCGTTTTCGGCAAGAATAAACGGGTCCCGAAGGTTGATCTCCGATAATTTCATAGGGGTATTCTCCGAAAATTTAATTGGCATTGCCAAAGCTATTTTACAACTTGCCCGGCGGACTGTCAAAAGGCTCCGGAGGTATCTGAACAGAACGCCCGAACGCCATTGGCAATGCAAAAAAATGCCGCTGCGAACGCTCCGGAAAGAGCTTCAAATAACGGGTCAGGAGGGCGTTTTCGGCGCTTCCCGCGATTGACAACAGGAGCGCACTGTGCTATCATGAAAGCGAGGCTAAAAACCATCAACCGCACGGAGGTTTCTGAATAATGATAAAAGTGTTTTACGGGAAAAAAGGTACAGGAAAGACAAAGCACATGCTTGAGAACGCTAACGAGATCGTCATCGAGGCGAAGGGAAACGTTGTCTATATCGACGACAGTAACGAGCAGCTTATGAAGCTTGCCAGAGAGATCAGATTCGTTAACGTTATGGACTATCCCGTCAGGGGCACGGACGCTTTCCTGGGCTTTATTTGCGGCATCGCATCCCAGAACTACGACATAGAAACCATTTTTATCGACGGCCTTAATTATATTGTGGGCGAGGCGGGTCTCGAATCCTTCTTTAAGGGACTCGAATCCTTTGAAAAAGAAAATAATCTTAACTTCTTCATAAGCATAAACGGCGACGAAAACAACACCCCCGAATTCATCCGTAAATTCGTCTGATCGGCCCGCAGATGACCTGTTTTGATTATTCGCCAATGATTTGATTCCGGAGAACAGAATTTGAACGCGAAGGTCAGGATCATTCATTCTAACAGCAGCTTCGACATAGAATACACCTACATAGTCCCGGAGAGCCTTTCCCCGGAAATCCATGTGGGTGTATTTGTTGATGTACCCTTCGGAGCCGGAAACAGGAAAAGTCTTGGCGTTGTGGTGGGTATCGACCCGGAGGGCGAGGGGATCGCGGGTGAAGGCGGAAAACGGTTCCGTTTGAAGGAAATATCTGCCGTAAACGAAAACTACATACCCCTCGACCGTACACAGGCGGAGCTTGCGGAAATGATAGCCCGCAGGTATATCTGCGGCACAGGAGAGGCCTACGGTCTGCTGGCGAGAAAGACCGTAAGGGAGAAGAACGAAACAGTCCCTGCCGTGAAGCTCTGCGTGCCTCCGGAGACCGCGGACAGCTATATAAGGGCAAGGAAAAACGTTAAAGAAGGCGCCTTCGCCCTGATAAATATGCTGAGTGAAAACCTTTCGGGGATGCCGGAAAAAACGGCTATGGCTTTGTGCGGCATCTCGGCGGGAGTTATTAAGAGACTTGCGGACGACGGCATAGTTGAAAGATTCAGGGCCAATGCGTCCGACATGGAGCTTCCTGAGGCTGAGACCTCTGCCGCGGCAGAGATCGGGACTGAGAACGGTAATGACGCAGCGAAGCAGGGGTGTGTTAAACCTAAGAAGGAAGTGGTCTTAAACGAAGGCCAGAGCGAAGCCCTCGAAAAACTCTCGGAGCTTTTGTTTTCCGGTAAATTTTCGGAATTTCTGCTGCGCGGAGTGACCGGCAGCGGAAAGACGGAGGTCTATTTTAGACTCATAAAGAGAGCCCTTGACGGGGGCTTTGGAGCCATACTGCTGGTGCCGGAGATCGTGCTGACCGAGCAGATGATCAGGCGTGTAAAGGATTTCTTTGGCGATAACGTGGCGGTGATCCACAGCAGGCTCACGGAGAGAAAAAAAGCGCTGGAATATAAGCGCATCGCTGAGGGCGGAGTAAGGCTCGTCCTTGGCGTCAGATCCGCCGTGTTCGCGCCGGTGAAGAACCTTAAGCTTGTTATACTTGACGAGGAGCAGGAGCCGTCCTTCAAGTCCTTCGACGCAAGGCCTTATTACCACGCGGGAGAGGTGGCGGCCATGAGAATGCGCCAGGTGAACGGGCTTCTCGTGTACGGCTCCGCCACTCCGAGGGTCACGACTTACCACAGAGCCTTGACGGGAAGCATAGGATACGCTTTTCTTAAGGAAAGAGCTTTTGCCCAGAGCCTTCCTGAGGTCAGGATCGTGGACATGAAGACCGAAATGACCCCGGGAAACAATACTTTTATATCTTCTGTCCTTGCCAATGAGATAAAGGAAAACATCAAACGCGGGGAGCAGTCCATACTGTTCCTGCCCAGGCGGGGCTACAGCTCAAAGCTCGTCTGCGGCGGCTGCGGGAAAATGATCGTCTGCAGAAAATGCGGCGTTCCCATGACCTATCACAAAAACCTGAACAGGGTGGTCTGCCACTACTGCGGTACGTCGAAGCCGAGTCCCGACGTGTGCCCGTCCTGCGGATCAAAAACCATCCGGGGAAGGACCTTCGGCACCGAATTCGCCGAGGACGAGCTGAGCCGCGTCTTCCCGGGCGTCCCCGTGGTCAGAATGGACTCCGACACGACAAGGGCCGTTGACGGCCACAAAAAGCTCCTTGATAAGTTTGAAAACGAAAAAGTGCCCATACTCATCGGCACGCAGATGGTGGCCAAGGGACTGGATTTTCCCAACGTGACTCTGGTGGGAATAGTCAACGCCGACTCTCTTCTGGCGATCGGCGAGTATACCGCATCTGAGAGGGCGTTCCAGCTGCTCACCCAGTTGACGGGCAGGGCAGGAAGAGATCCCAAGAAGCCCGGAAGATGCATCCTTCAGACCATGAACCCGTCCTCGGCGGTAATAAGATGCGCCGCGGTCCAGGACTACGACAGGTACTCGGAGATCGAGCTGGATTACAGGAAAAACCTGGATTATCCCCCCTTTGCGTCCATCGCCACAGTCACGGTCAGCGGCGCGGACGACAGGCTTGCCTACGCCAATGCTTTGGCGTTAAGAGAAGAGGCGGAAAAGACAGCTTCGGATCTGCGGTGCGCAAGCGGCACGGATAATTGCCCCGGCGTCTCCTTTTTCCCGGTCACAAGAAGCCCCGTTGCCAAGGTGGAGGAGAATTACTACTGGTGCTTCCTGGCAAAAACCGCAGACGGCGGGTACCTGGTCGACGTGATGAACAGGCTGAAAGACTCGGCTGCCGCGGAGGCAATGAAAAAGGGCTCCGCAGTTCCGGGAGGGAAGCCGCTCAAAAACTTAAAGATCGCAATTGATGCGGATATCTGCTGAAGGCATTAACTGTTGACAAAATCGTCTTTTGATATACAATCTACACGGAACAGGGCGGCAGCTTGGCAAAGATCCGCCTGGCCGGACATTTATCGCAAAGGAACGGTATTTATATGATCAGACTTGTCTGCTCTGATATAGACAATACACTGCTGAAAAACAGCGTGAATACCGGAGATCAGATCTTAGGGAAACTGAAGGCGAAAGGGGTGCTTCCCATGCTTGCAACGGGAAGATCCGTTACCGACGTGCTGAAGCTGTTCCCGGAGGCGGCCGAAAACGTCGTCATCGCGTCCTACGACGGCGCTCTGGTCACGGTTGGCGGCACCGTCATTTCCGACAGACCCATCGGCGGCGATATCGTGAACGCCTTCTTTGATTCGTTCCCGAAAAACGGGCCCGCCGGCTGCTCTCTGATCTTCTATACCGCCGCCGACTGCTTTGTGACGGGCGGCAGCGCCGAGAAGGCTTTGATCAATGCAAATACCATGTCCGGACGCATATCGAAGGTCGCTCACCCGAAGGATATTACTTCCGCTGTTTACAAGATATCAGTTTACTCCGACAGTCCCGCAGATTTCGAGTATCTGTTTGCCGACTGGCGCGACTACATGCAGTGCGTCTACCGCAAAGACCGCTGGTGCGAATTCGTATCCTCGGGCACCGACAAGGGCTTTGCCCTTAACATCGTAATGGAGAAATTCATGATCGACCGCGGGGACGTTTTGGCCTTCGGCGACGGGGAAAATGACTTCACTATGCTGGAGGCCGCGGGCTGCTCCTATGCAGTGGAGGGAAGTCCTGCGGATTTTGAAGAAAAGGCGGATTTCGTGACAAAGGACGCCGCCAGGACCATCGAAGAGCTGGTGCTCAAAGGGTGACGGACGCCCGTAAAAGATACCCAAGCAAAAAAGCTCGCCGGGAGATGTAAAGGTCTTCCGGCTTTTTTGGTGCGGATAAGTGATTGAAACGCCGGAACAGGCTGCTTATTCGTCCTCTCCGGCGATTTCTCCGTATTTTTTTCTGTAGGCTCCCGGAGTCAGTCCGAACTCCTTCTCAAAGATTCCGTAAAAGAACTTAAGATCCGCGTAGCCGACAGCCTCCGCGGCATCCCTGACAGAATAACTTCCCTCGCGAAGCATGCCTGCCGCTTTTTCAAGCCTGACGCTTTGGATATATGCTACCGGAGTCACCCCCGTGACTTCCTTAAAGACCTTGTGAAAATAGCCTGTGCTGACGAAGGCCCTTGCCGCGAGGGTCTCGCAGGAGATCCTGTCCGCGCAGAACTCGCCGATGTACCTCACCGCGCTCTCGGCAATGGCGGCCTTGTAGGCCCCCGCGCTGCTCTCCGCGGCGCCCCGTTTGAGCCTGAAGACCGTCACCAGAAGGCGGATGAGGTTGGCGGCGTTGATCTTTGAAAAGCCATTCCGCCTGGCCGAGTATTCGGCGTACATCTCCTTTATGATTCCGGCGGCGGCTTCCGCGTTGCGCAGCAGGATATAGGGCTTTGTGTCGCTTCCCCGGCTGGCCGAAGCCTCGAAAAGATAATCGTAAACGATCCCGATGAAATCGTCGCCTCTGCTTACGGATGAGTCCAGCACTGAGGGATCGAAGTTGCAGTTGTATATCACGAGCCTTGACGGGGCCGTGACTCTGTAGCTGTGGGCAACGCCGGAATTGAACATCACCAGGTCTCCCTTGGCGATAGGGGTGACTTCCCCGCCCGCTATCTCGTGGGTCCCTTCGCCGGAATCTACGTACGCGATCTCAATAAAATCGTGTTTATGAAGCCTGACGCTTTCCGTCACAAGGCATTTTTCGAGGATTATTTCGTCGCGCTGAGAGAGGACGATCGTGTCTCCCTCGTAATAGTATCTGCTCATACCGCCGCCTCCGGGTCTTGATATGGGCGATCGGAACATTGACTTATGCACAACGCCAAAAATACCGCCGCCGGCCCGATTATACCCTTGAATAGCCAAAGAAATCAACAAAAACATTGGTTTTGGCGGTGGGATCGGAACAGTTAGAGCAGAATACCCCAAAAGAAAGCGACGATCGCCCATTGTCATTGGCGGTGCAGGGAAGGATAATACAGGCAGACCGGCCGCACAAAGCGTGCAGACCGTCGAGAGGAGTGCTTTTATGAAAAATATGAAGATCGGTATTGTATTTGTCGGCAGGATATACACGCCTTCAGCCGAAGAGAAAAAAGTAAAGGACTGCGACCTGAGCGATCCCGAGAAGCTGAATTTCGTCACTGATGACGGCTTTAAGAAAAAATACGCGAAGATCATAGAGGATCTGCTTCCCGCGGGGATCGATACGTTTGCCTGCGAAGCGGAGTCGGAGAGCGATGCAATTGACGTTGCGGAGGCCGACGCTTACGTGCTGATGCCTTTTAACGCCATTGACAAGGTGTTCGCCGTTCTGCATTCCAAAAACAAGCCTATCATTATCTACACCGCGCCGTTTGACGAGATCTGGTCCTACGGAAACGTTTTCTATCCCTATTTCATGAGGGACGTGCGGAAGATCGACGGGTATATGGGGATCGAGCCGGACGTTTTCCTTGCGGAGAGCGAGAAGAATTTCACGGATATCGCCAAAGCGCTGCTGGTGCGCTACCGTATCAACAACACAAAAGTGCTCTGCATCGGCGAGGCCATGTACGAGCCTTATCACAGCTTCAACTGGGGCTACGAGATCATCAGGCTCATCCAGGCAAAATTCGGGATCAAGTGGTTCCACATGGGCAAGGACAGTTTCCTTAAGGAATATGAAGCCTTCGGGGAGGGCGATCCCGAGCTCATCAGAAAGCTTGCGAAGAACGACAGGATCCCCAAGGAGTATTCCGCGGCGGACTGTGAAAAGGCCCACAGAGTGTACCGGAAGCTCATAAAGGACTACGGCGTCAACGCATTTACCGTTAACTGCCTTGAGTCGACGGTGCACACCTCCTGCCACACCACTTCGTGCTTCGCTCTGTCGCAGCTTAACGACGAGGGCGTCATAGCCGCCTGCGAAGCGGATGCCACGACTCTTATGGATATGCTCATCACCTCCTACGCCTCGGGCAATCCCTCGTTCATGCTGAACCCGTACCTCTTCCCCATGGACAACAAACTCTTCGTGTCCCACTGCACGTCGCCCACCCGCCGCAGCTACGAAAACGACGAGACCGACGAATTCAACGCCTACGCCTACTTTGAGATGAGGACCCTTCCCTGCGGCCTTCAGATCATGAAGCAGCCGGGCCCCGTAACAGTTACCGGCATCTCCCACGACAAGTTGGACAGGATGGTCATCGTCCGCGGAAACCTCATCAGGAACACCGCATTCCCTTCCTGCAGGACTCAGGTTGTCATAGACGTCCCCGGCGGCGTCAAAAAGCTTGCCGAGAACTATGAGGGCAGGCACTGGGCAATGGTATACGGAGACCATTCCGAGAGCATCGCCAATGCCAATGCAATGCTGGGCATCGAAAGCGTTATAATCTAAACTGTTTCGGGAAAAACGTCCTGATTTGAACGGAAGAGCCGCACACAACCGGTTGTGTGAGGTTTTTCCGTTTTGTGTTTTGTCTGATTTTCTCAAAAACGAACAAAAGTGGGTTTATGTTGTTGTTTTTGTGTCTGTTTGATGTGAAGTCAACATAAAACAACATAAAAACGCCTTAAAAAATGTCAAATTCAACAAAAAACCTCAAAATACGGTTGAAGAGGGCCGGATCATGTGTTATACTATATGTAGTCTCCGTAATGGGCGAAGTCTGCGCCGCGGGTAATTACGGTTATAATTGTTTAAATTAAAGATCTGCAGCGGGCCGGGCGACCGACAAAGAGCAGAAAAAGGTCATGCAGGCGGATCAGAATATTGGCATATCAGATGCCTTTTGCGACCGGAGGTTAATTAAATGAGTTTTGACACGAGCCCGATCAAAAGGACACAGAGAATAGAAAGACTCCTGAATGCTTTTTACAACGCAAAGCCCGAGATAGAAGCCGCGAGAGCAGAGCTTCTTACCGAGTCTTACAAGAGCACGGAGAACATGCCTGAGGTCGAGAGAAAATCCCGGGCCTTCGAGCATATACTCGCCGGTATCCCGATAATTATCAGGGACGACGAGCTCATTGTCGGCTCCACTACTCTTCAGATGAGAGGCTGCCAGACTTATCCGGAGTTCTCCTACGAGTGGCTCGAGGCGGAATTCGATACAGTCGCCACCAGACTTGCCGACCCCTTCAACATTAAGGACGACACGAAAAAGAGGCTTAAGGAAGCCGATAAATACTGGAAGAACAAGACCACCAGCGAGCTGGCCACCGCTTACATGGATCCCAGAGCGCTGAGGGCCATCAATCATAATCTTTTCACACCCGGAAACTATTTCTATAATGGAATAGGCCACATCACGGTCAAATACTGGGAAGTCCTGGGCCTGGGCCTTCAGGGCATTATCGCCAGGGCTGAAAAAGACATCGAAGAGCTTTGCGTCGGAAAAGAGGACGCCTGCAAGCGCAGGATTTTCTGCGAGGCAGTTATAAGAAGCTGCAAGGCGGTCATTAATTACGCTCACAGGTATGCGGATCTTGCCGAAGACATGGCTAAGAGAAGCTCCGGCGAAAGAAGGAGCGAGCTCCTTAAGATCGCAGAGGTGTGCCGCAACGTTCCCGAGAAACCCGCGAGATCCTTCTACGAGGCCTGCCAGTCCTTCTGGTTCGTTCAGCAGCTCCTTCAGATCGAATCCAGCGGACACTCAATCTCCCCCGGAAGATTTGACCAGTACATGTATCCTTACTATAAGAAGGATCTGGACGCGGGCGTTGTCACCAGAGAAAGCGCACAGGAGCTTCTCGACTGCATCTGGATAAAGCTGAACGATCTTAACAAGTGCCGCGACGCCGCCTCCGCGGAAGGCTTCGCGGGATACAGCCTTTTCCAGAACCTGATCGTAAGCGGCCAGGACAAAAACGGACGGGACGTCACCAACGACCTTTCCTCAATGTGCATCGAGGCTTCCATGCATACCGGTCTTCCGATGCCTTCCCTCTCCATCAGAGTCTGGAACGGAACTCCCCACGAGATCATGGTAAAGGCAGTGGAACTCACCCGCACGGGCATCGGTCTCCCCGCTTATTATAATGATGAAGTAATAATACCCGCCCTCATGAACAGAGGAATTCCTCTTGAGGAGGCGCGTGAATATAACATTATCGGCTGCGTTGAGCCTCAGGTCCCCGGAAAGACGGACGGCTGGCACGACGCCGCATTCTTCAACATGCTCCGTCCTCTCGAACTCACCTTCACCAACGGCTACGAGGACGGGGAACTCGTCACTGTCGAGTCCGGCGACGTTCTTAAGATGACCACATTCGACGAGCTCTACGATGCTTACAAAAAGCAGATGACCACGGCCATCGCTCTCATGGTGAACGCGATCAACGCCATCGACTACGCCCACGCCCAGAGAAGCCCGCTTCCCTTCGAGTCGTGCCTCGTTGACGGCTGCTTCGAAAAAGGCCTCTGCGTTGAAGAGGGCGGAGCGATCTACAATTTCTCCGGTCCTCAGGGCTTTGGCATTGCCAATGTGGCCGACGGACTCTTTGCCATCAAGAAGCTGGTGTTCGAGCAGAAGAAATACACGTTGGCGGACTTCAAGCAGGCTCTTGCCGACAATTTCGGAAAAGGGCTCACGGCTCTCGACGCCGAGCATATGGTGAAGGCCGTTTGCGCGAACCTTAAGGTGGACGGACGCCCGATCACTCCCGAAGTGGTCAAGACTGTTTACGAGAGCGTCGTTGCCTCGAAGAAGCTGTCTCCCGACAGGATCAGATTCTACGAGCAGATGCTGGAGGACATCGAAGCGCTTCCGAAGTACGGAAACGACATTGACGAGGTGGACTATTTCGCAAGAGACGTGGCTTACACCTACACCAAGCCTCTTGAGACCTTTAAGAACCCCAGAGGCGGCATATTCCAGGCGGGCCTTTATCCGGTATCCGCCAACGTTCCTCTCGGAAAACAGGCAGGCGCAACTCCGGACGGAAGACTTTCGGGTCAGCCTATCGCGGACGGTATCGGCCCCGCACAGGGAAGAGACAAGCTCGGCCCCACCGCCGCGGCGAACTCCACTGCGAAGATCGACCACATGATCGCGTCCAACGGGACCCTTTACAACCAGAAGTTCCACCCCTCCGCTCTCGTGGGAGCCAAGGGCATCGACAACTTCGTGACCTACCTCCGCACCTACTTTGCCCGCAAGGGTATGCACGTGCAGTTCAACGTTGTAAGCCGCGAGACGCTGCTTGACGCCCAGAAAAACCCGGATAAGTATAAGACGCTGGTCGTGAGAGTCGCCGGATACAGCGCGCTGTTCACAACGCTCTCCAGGTCGCTCCAGGACGACATCATCTCCAGGACAACGCAGGCAAACACATTCTGACGCCATTGGCAAGCGCCTTAAAGACATGACACGATGAGACCCCGCTGATGAGCCCTGAAGCCATGTATGCGGAAGCAAGACCCTCACAGAAAGATCGACTTATGGAAAAAGACTACATGCGGCAGACCGGAAGGATATTCGACATCCAGAGGTACTCGATACATGACGGACCCGGAATAAGGACCATAGTGTTCCTTAAGGGCTGCGTCCTGAGGTGCAGATGGTGCTGCAACCCCGAGTCACAGGAATACGATATCCAGGAGATGGTGGTCGCAGGGAAGAAAAAAATAATCGGCAGGGACGTTACCGTCGCTGAAGTCATGGAAGAGGTCATGAAGGACGGCGACTACTACAGAAATTCGGGAGGAGGGCTGACCCTCTCC
>JAGCZO010000101.1 GCA_017959965.1 Clostridia bacterium
GCGGTCCGATCCCGTACGGGATCCTTATCCATTATACCGCAACCCGACAAAAAATGCAACGCTTATACATCGGAAAAACGAAAGACGCGCAAAACGGCGAATGCGAGGCGTTTTTCGACGGGTTGACGGTTTTCGGTTTTTGTAGTATAATTATACATACCGACGCCGCCGAAAAGGCGGCAAATCGAAAAGAGGATCCGATATGAAGCATTTCGCAAAAGTTCTCTCTGCCCTGCTCGCTTGCACGTTCGTTTTGTGCGCGCTCTGCGCCTGCTCCCCGACCGACGACGACCGGCCGGAGCAAACGACGGCAGCCCCGACCGCCGCCCCCGCGAGTACCGCGCCGGCGACCGACGCCCCGACGCTCGCGTCCTATAAAGCGCTCCGGATGTGCAAGTTGAGAGGGTTCAGTTATATCCAAGTCAAGAGCGACCATAACGCGTATATCTACTATGAAAGGGAAACGAATTCTTTTACCGGCTCCCGGATCGCTACGGGCGTCTCCAGAATCATCTTCAAAACGGCGGACAACCTCGAGTTTTACGAGGGCAAATACGTTAACCCAACAAGCGACGTAGAGATCATGGTCATCGTGTTTGAAGCCAACCACAAGATGTCCGGCGAAGAGGCGGACTATCTCTGGGAGAACGGGATCAATTATATGTTTGAAAAATCCTACTGACGTCAGCAAAACCAAACGAAAAAGGGAGCCGCCGCGGCTCCCTTTTCCTTTGACCGGACAAACGCCCCGGCACTCACGGCAACCGTCCCGCGGCAAAACCCCGCCCGACCGGGCGGGGTTTTGAGCATTTTCGCCGAAAAGAAGAACAAAACGGCTCTTGCCGGCGCTTCCCTTGGCTTTCTTTTCCTTCGTGATCGCCATCGTGACCGCGTAATTCTCCCCATAGCACCGCAGGGTAATCGATGCCGGCGATCCGGTAACGCAAACAAATTCCGACCGATCGAATTCGCACGTCAAGAATACGCTATTTCACTATTGAACTCTGTTTTCATAAATGAATCGACGTCACTAACACCCAATGAATAGGCAAGCAAAAGTTTCACGTAGGTCATCTCGTTAGTACACCCATAGAGGAAGTGGACTCCTGTATGCCGATGATTTGAGAAAATGTCGACAGAATCATAAATCTCTCCCGAATTCTTTGCGGGGGAAAGGAACACATCCGTTTTTTCGTCACATGCATCGATTAAGTGCAGAATGGACTGGGTGCCGTAACGGGGATCCTCTTTTGTTTTTTCAGTGCATACGGTACCGGAGTGATAGGTGCCGTGCAATACTGCCCTGAACTGAGTATAATCAAATGCCCGATAGTTGAGTCCTACATAAGGCTCAATTTTAAGAACGCAATTGTTCAATACGGGACACCGACTTAACGATGCTTCCTCCGAACGATCTACACAGCAATCTTTGAACAGCGCCGCACACTCTTCGGCACCCGATAGAGAAGTAATATCTATGCACCCTTCACTAAAAAAGTCTTCAGAGTAATTCCTACACTGTGTCAACCTGGAACCAAGGTGGAGAAACACCTTTCCTGACGAGGGATTCTTATATACAACATATACATTGGGCTTTATCCCCATACATATACACTCCACAGCCTTCCGGAAATTGATATTACCGTTGGCATTCGGATTAATATCACCGTTTGAAAGGTTGAGAGGCTCATTACTGGAAACGAAGAACACGGGGATTCCAACGTTTCTCAACACCAGTGAGAAGAGAGCGGAAGAATATGCAAGCGTGTCTGTACCGTGAGCGA
Organism: Clostridia bacterium; assembly: GCA_017959965.1. Classification (GTDB taxonomy): domain Bacteria; phylum Bacillota; class Clostridia; order UBA1212; family UBA1212; genus UBA1212. Next base: position 1,785 of record JAGCZO010000101.1, read on the forward strand.
CTATCATACCTTCATAGTCTTTGAACGTGCCTCTTTTTTCGCTAAAAAAGCGGATCAAACTATTCCATTTTTCTATGGTCATGTTCTCGCTGAGAATCCCGAAGTTCTTACTGGTCTCAAACTCGACTTCGTTTTTGTATTTTGAACCGGATTTGAAATAATATGCCGACAGCCAAGTCGCTGCATCAGCGGATATGGAGCGAATCGCCCCGTTTTGCGTTGCGGTCGCAGCGGTACAGATCGTTCCTCCGCAAAGAACCAGAAGTATTCTTTTCATCAATCTAATCTCCTCAAAAATGGGCAATCCTGTGTAGAATTATGCACAAGAACACGGTTCCTTTCTATAGCCGACGCAAACGTATTTGAATACGTAGCGCAACCATAGCAAGGCGCTGTGTTAATCGATAAAGTTTAGAGTAGGTATGGGGATTGGAAGAATAGTGCGCGGACGTAACGAAACCGTTACATCGTCGTTTATCTCAGTTTTTCGACTTCCTGCGTTAAAAACTCTCTGATGGAGGAGGGATCGCCCTTGCCGTGAAGATCCTTCATACAGAGTCCGAACAACGCTTGGAGTGCTTTTTCCTTGCCGCCCAGATAATCACTTACCGCCTTAGGGTTGTCAGCAACTACTTTTTTCACCGTCTCAAGGATTGTGGAACCGTCCACTTCGGAATCCAGCCCCTGCTCTTTAATAAACTCCTCGGGAGAGACACCTTTTTCTATAACCGCAGAAAGAACCGTTTTCCCCACACTGCGATTAATTGTTCCACCGTCCACCATCTTTATGATATAGGATAGGTTTTCCGGGGTGATATCCAGTTCGCCGAGGATCTTGCCACCCCGTCTCAGGATACCTGCGCAGTCGGTGAGTATCCATGCGGCGGCGTCCGTGGACTTGCAGCCTGCCTTCACAACGGCGTCGAACAGGTCGCAGAGTTTCCGTTCGGAAACGAATGAGTCAGTGTCCTGGGGAGAAAGCCCCATTTCAGCGTACTCTGCCTTCTTCTCCTCAATAGAAGCGGGCGTGTTTGCTTTAATACGAGACAGCCACTCGTCGTCCACCACAATAGGCATAAGGTTGGGATCGGGAAAGTATCTGTAGTCGGCGGCGGTCTCCTTGTTGCGCATTGCAAAGGTACGGTTTTTTATGTCGTCCCACCGTCTCGTCTCCTGAACAAGTGTCTCGGTGTGCCTTTCCAGCGCGTCGATATGGCGGGCAGTCTCAAACTTGATAGCCCTCTCGATGGCAGTGAGGGAACTCATGTTCTTGATCTCACTGCGAACACCCAATTCCTCAACCCCTTCGGGACGGATGGAGATGTTCACGTCACAGCGCATGGCGCCCTCTTCGCACTCGGAGATTCCGCCAAAGCGAAACATGGATTTCAACTTGTCAAGATAGTTCAGCACTTCCTCGGCGCTGCGAAAGTCAGGCTTGGATACGATCTCAATAAGGGGCACACTGGTGCGATTGAAGTCCACATAGGTCACGTCTGCCCAGTCGTCGTGAACCAGTTTTCCGGCATCCTCCTCAATATGGATCTGCTTGATGCCGATACGTCTTGTTCCACCCTTTGAAGGCACGTCAACGTACCCTTCGGTGCATATAGGATGGAACCACTGGGTGATCTGGTATGAGCAGGGCAGGTCGGGATAGTAATAACTCTTTTTATCAAAGGTGGCATAGCGGTTGATGTTGCAGTTCAGCATGAGGCCCGCTCTCACCGCAAGTTCCACAGCGTACTTGTTGGTGACCGGGAGCATACCAGGCATACCGCAGCAGGCGGGGCAAACGCAGTCGTTGGGCTGATCCGCCTCAGAATGACCGCCGCAGGAACAGAATAATTTGGACTTGGTCGAAAGTTCAACGTGAGTTTCAAGGCCTATAACTACTTCGTATTTCATCATTCAGCCATCCTTTCCACCGTTGATGCTATGCTGAGAAGAACGCTCTCCCCAAAGGCAGGAGCCCATAACTGGACGCCCTCCGTCACCATGGCGGGAATACCGATGAGGTTGGGAACGGCGGTAAAAACAAGTTCCTTCTTCGTACGCTCAAACGTCTCCAGAAGGTCGTACTCACCGAGGGAAGCGGCACTGATGGCCGGGCAAAGCACGGCCTCGTACCTGCCGAATACGTCCTTCATCTTTTCCGATGCCAGCCTGCGGATACGAAGGGATTTGTCGTAACAGATCACGTATTTGTTTTTGGAAAGCACGTCAGAACCGTAGAGAACGTTCATCTTGGCATTAAAGCCCATGCCCTCGGTGCGGGACTTAACGTACAGTTCGTCGATGTCCTTATACTCGGGGGTGCGGTAACCGAATTTCACGCCCTCATATCTGGAAACGTTGTTGCACGTCTCCGCAGACAGCATAATCTGCCATGCCGTAGCGTAAGCCTTTAGATCGGGCAGGGAGATAAACTCAACCGCCGCACCCGCTTTTTTGAGTTTTTCAATATAAGCGTCAAGCCTCGCCTTTACGTCGTCCTCCGCCGTATCATAAAGTTCCTGTACTGCGGCAAATCTCATGCCGCTTATGACCTTGTCGGTTACGTAACAGTACTTTTCCGCAGGCAGACTGGTTCCGTCCTTGGGATCGTGACCGCTTATCACGGAAAGCACTTCCCCGATCTCTTCGGCACGTTTGGCGCATACTCCGATCTGCTCGCCGGAGCAGGCGGTTGGGATGACGCCGTATCTGGAAACGGTGCCGTAGGTGGGCTTGATATAATCCACGCCGGTCAGCGCCGCACCTCGTCTCGGAGCGCCGTTTACATCCACACAAAGCGCCTGTTTTACAACCCCGGCGGCAACGGCTTCCGCTGCGGCTGTTGAAATGGTGCCGTCATCTTTTTTGCAGACGCCGTGGTATGACGTTTCACCTGCGAGATCAAGACCGAATTCGCCGGTGTTGGTCTTGCCGTATATCACGTATCCTGCGTTCTCGAGTCGATCCACGGCGTCGGCGCTGAACAGGGGCTTAAAACCGTCCAGAATATGGGATCCTGCTTTCGTCTCAAAGCCCTTAACAAGTATCGTATCGTCAACCGCAATGGTGCCCGAGCGATCGATTTCAGTCACAAAATAATCCATGCCGTCACCTCGTCACTTTACCAGCCTCGGGACTACCCAACTATCCTCGTTACGCTCCGGTGCGCCGTCGAGGAGTTCTTCTCTTGTAAAGGGTTGCACTCGAACGTCCTCTCTGAACACATTCGTCATGGGCATACAGTGAACCATGACCTCCGTTTTTTCGGTATCCAGCCCCTGAAGTTCCGCAACTTCTTTTTCCATATAGCCGAAGACTTCCATGGCCTTTGCCGTTTCCGTGTCCGTGAGCCTTAATTCGTTCAGGCTTTCAAGAGCAGTAAGAATATCAGTTGTCACTTGACGGCACCTCTCTCTTATTCTCTTATGCTGATGTTTGCCTCAAGCAACTGCTGCTCGGTGACTTCGCTGGGAGCGCCTAAAAGCAGATCTTGAGCATTGCCGTTAAGCGGGAAGGCGATAACGTCCCTGATTGATTCCTCGTCAGCAAGGAGCATGACTATTCTGTCAACGCCGGGGGCCATGCCCGCATGGGGAGGCGCACCGTATTGGAACGCCGTATACAGCGCAGAGAACCGGGTTTTCAGTTCCTCGTTCGAATATCCTGCGATCTCAAATGCCTTGCGCATGACGTCAATATCGTGGTTTCTGACTGCGCCGGAGGCCAGTTCTATGCCGTTGCAAACAAGGTCGTACTGATACGCCAGTATCTCTGTGGGTTCCTTCGTCGTAAGGGCCTCAAGACCTCCTTGGGGCATAGAGAAAGGGTTGTGGGTGAACACCGTATTCCCGGTGCTTTCATCAATTTCAAACATGGGGAAATCTACCACGAAGCAGAATTCGAAGGAATCACGGTCGATGATGTTCAGATTCTCCCCAAGCCACGTCCTGATCTGACCGGCCTCACGGTTGACGATTGCCTTGGAATCACAGATGAAGAACAAGGTCTCCTTTTCCTTAATGCCGGAAAGCGCGGTGATCTCAGCCTTCTGCTCGGGTGCAAGGAACTTTGCGATAGGACCTTTAAACTCACCGTCGGAGAGCGTCAGGTAGCCAAGGCCCTTCATTCCGATAGATAAAGCAAACTTTAACGAATCTTCAAAGAACTTGCGGCTCTGACCGTCGCAGTTTGCCACGATACCTCTCACGGGTTTGCCCTTAAATAGCGGGAAGTCCACCTTGGAGAAGAACTCGGTGAGGTCGATAATCTTGAGAGGATTGCGGAGGTCGGGCTTGTCGGTTCCGTACGTCATCATAGCGTCTGCAAACGTGATTCTGCGGAAAGGCTTGTTGCTGACTCTTTTTTCGGAAAAAGTCTTGAAAACGTCATATATTACGTTTTCACAAACCTCAAGCACTTCCTCTTGGGTAGCAAACGACATCTCAAAATCAAGTTGGTAGAATTCTCCCGGGCTTCTATCCTGACGTGCGTCTTCATCCCTGAAGCAAGGAGCAATTTGAAAATATTTGTCAAACCCTGACACCATAAGAAGTTGCTTAAACTGCTGAGGCGCTTGAGGAAGAGCGTAAAATTTCCCCTTGTGTTTTCTACTGGGAACCAGAAAATCTCTTGCTCCTTCCGGAGACGATGCTGTAAGGATTGGAGTTTGTATCTCCAGAAATCCCTGCGCTTCCATGCATTCTCTCATCTTACGGATGATATTTGATCTAAGGACTATATTGGAGTGAAGGCGTTTGCTTCTGAGATCGAGGTATCTGTACTTGAGACGCACGTCTTCGCGGGTGACTCTGGAATCCTCAATATCAAAAGGCAACATATTACGGCACTTGCCGAGAAGCGTTAGGGACTCCACAATCAATTCCACTTTGCCGGTGTCCAACTTTTCGTTGACGGTCTCGGGATCCCTTTCGGCAACTGTACCGGTAACGGAGATGACACACTCTCTGTTAACGTTCTTCAGGATCTCCTCGTCGTGAACGACGGTCTGGGTAATACCGGTATAGTCTCTCAGATCCACGAAGATGACGCCACCATGATCGCGGATCGTATCCACCCAGCCTGCAAGTTGGACTTTGGAGCCGATATCCTTCTCACGAATATCGTTGCAAAAGTGCGTTCTGTACATAAAAATTCCTCCCTTAATTATTCGGATTATTATCTCAACAAAAACAAAACTCGCCCCAAGAAACCTCATCGATTCTTGGGACGAGTATTATTACCCGCGGTGCCACCCAAATTGGCATACTATATCAATACGCCCACTTTCTTGGATCTGATAATTTATTCTACGAAAAAGTGTTCCCACGCTTACTACTCACTCGAATGCACTTCCAGTCACGATGCATATTCCCTATCGAGTTTTTAAAAGCGGAGTCTTTCTCATCCACTTAATCCTGTTTGAGGTAAGTGGCTCCCCGGATAGGACTCGAACCTATAACCCTCCGGTTAACAGCCGGATGCTCTACCATTGAGCTACCGAGGAATAAATTATCGACAAATATTATACAGGTTTACGATCGGAATGTCAAGAGGTTCCCTCGGTCTTTTCCCACCGCTTTCGCACAACCTTTGGTTTTTTGCCGCCGGTTTTTGGGACAATACTTCTTGCGGCGCGGTAGAATTCTTTGCAGAGGAAACCATTCAATCGGATTCTTTCGTAAGCATAATGACTACTTGCGCCCCAGTTTTTGAAGCAGTAAATCTTTGACGGTTGAAGGGCTGAATTTTCCCTTGGTCTTCCCCATTACCTGCCCCACTAAAAACCCGATAGCCTTCTCTTTCCCCCGGCAATAGTCAGATACCGCTTCTTTATTGTCAACAAGTACTTGGTCAATTATGCGTTCTAATTCTTCGACGTTGCTTGATACAATCAGTTTCTTCTCAACAATGTATCGTTCGACGTCGTCGGGCCCTTTTCCGTTTATCATCTGGCGAAGAATCAATAGTCCGTCTTTTCGATTCACTTTTTTACTTTCAACATAATCAATCAGACAGGCAAGTTCCGAAGCAGAAATAATAGTATCGCCGTTATCTGTTTTTTCTTCCCGAATTATTTTATAGATATACTCGATAAACCAGTTTGCGGCAACCTTGGGAGAAATGCCCTCCGATATGGTAGCCTCAAACAGGTCGGCATATTTTCTTTCAGAAGAAAGAATTGCTGCCTCATACTCAGACAAGCAATATTCTGAAACAAACCTCTTTTCTTTTGCGTCCATAAACTCGGGAAGAGAATCAATAGCCGCTTTTATTCTTTTATCGGAGATAATCACAGGAGGAAGATCGGGATCAGGGAAATACCTATAGTCTTGAGCGTTTTCCTTGCTCCTCATCGCATAACCCACGCGCTTCTCATCGTTCCAGTGCCGAGTTTCCTGTAATACAGGTCTTCCGCTGTTCAGCAAATCGATCTGTCTGGTGGATTCGCCCTCAATTGCTCTCACAATGGCGGCAATCGAATTGATGTTTTTCATTTCCGTCCTTGTTCCAAGGCGTTCGGATCCGACTCTTCTGGTAGAGAGGTTTACGTCTGCTCGCATAGATCCTTCCTGCGTTCTGAAGTCAACAATTCCCAAGTAAGAAAAAAGCATTCTGATCTTTTCGAGAAATACGGAAACCTCTTTTGAATCTCTGAAATCCGGTTCCGAGACAATTTCCAGAAGCGGAACCCCGCAACGGTTATAGTCAGGATAAGTTTCGTTGCGAATAGCCGAATGAACAAGTTTCCCGGCATCTTCCTCCATGTGCATTTCCCGAATTCTGATACGCTTTATTCTGTCAGATACTTTTATCTCAACATATCCGTCATGACCGATAGGTCTGTATAGTTGAGAGATCTGATACGCTTTTGGCAAATCCGGATAGAAATAGTTTTTCCTGTCAAACCTTGTATTTCTTTCTATTTTGCAGTTCAAAACAAGACCGGCCATGACAGCATAGTCGAGAACTTGTTCGTTCAATACCGGCAGTGTCCCCGGGAGCCCCATACATATCGGGCAGCAGTGCGTATTGGGATCTTGGGTGTAATCGGTCGAGCAAGAGCAAAAAATCTTTGACTTCGTGGCCAATTCAACGTGAACTTCAAGCCCGATAACAGTTTCCCAATCTCTGTTCATTTTGAACCTCCCGGTCTCTTCAGGTGATAGTCCGTGGCTTTTTGGAACGCAACCCCCATATTAAGAACGCTTCTGTCATTTCCGTTCGCACCGATTATTTGCGCCCCGATCGGCATTCCGTTTTTATCGAATCCGCAAGGAATAGATAACCCGGGGAGCCCTGCCAAGTTAACAGAGACTGTAAAAATATCAGACAAATACATTTTCATTGCATCACTCAAAGAGCGCCCGAGTTTCGGCGCCGTCATCGGTGAAGTGGGGCAAACGACTACGTCACATTCTTGAAAGGCTCTGTCAAAACCCTCCACCACCAGTTGCTTCATCTTTAACGCTTTCTTATAATATGCATCATAGAAGCCGGACGAGAGCACAAACGTCCCAAGCAGTATTCTCTTTCTAACCTCCCTTCCAAACCCTTCGCTTCTCGAATTGATAATCAGGTCATCGAGGGTTTCATCGAGGTCTGATCTAAAGCCATACTTTACACCGTCAAATCGGGACAAGTTGGAAGACGCCTCTGCGGTTGCGATTACATAGTAAGTCGGAACGGAGTATTTAATAAACGGCAGCGATATGCTTTTTGCTTTAGCGCCTAATTTAACGAACACTTGAATTGCATCTTCAACGCTTTGTTTGACGTCGCTCTCTACACCGGAATCAAAACACTCTACGGGAACGCCGATGGTTTTGCCGCTTATATCGCCGTTCATGGATTCGTAGAACGATTCGCGCGCACAATCAACGGATGTGGAATCCATTATATCCTTCCCGGAAATCACATCCATAATCGCCGCACAATCCAGAGCATCCTTGGCAATAGGACCTATTTGATCAAGCGAGGATGCATAGGCTATCAATCCGTATCTCGACACAAAACCGTAAGAAGGTTTAAAGCCGGTAACTCCGCAATATGAAGCAGGCTGCCGTATGCTTCCGCCCGTATCTGATCCAAGTGCGCATAACGCCTCTCCTGCAGCAACAGCGGCGGCGGCTCCGCCGGAAGAACCGCCCGGAACGTTTTCAACGTTCCAAGGGTTTTTAACTGCGCCATAGTACGACGTTTCGGACGTTGAGCCCATCGCAAATTCATCCATATTCAGTTTGCCGGCTACGATCAAACCGGCATTGCGGATTTTGTCGATTACCGTTGCATCATACGGGGGAACAAATCCGGTAAGAATCTTTGATGCACAGGTAGTTAATTCTCCGCGTGTGCAAATATTGTCTTTAATCCCAATCGGAACTCCATCCAAAATCGAACGCGCACCGTTCCGATCAATCCTTTCTTGCGCTATTCGTGCCGCTTGCATTATCCTTTCAGCGTCAAAGGAGATATAGGCGTTTAGACTTTTGTCTTCCGCCATATACTTTCTGCATAGCATATCCGCGACTTCGATAGCCGAAAGTTTTCTGCTTTTTATTTGTTTTCCTATTTCGACAGCAGTCATGTTTTCAATTATCATGCAATTACCTCACCGTACAGCAATAGGAACTATTGGAGTATCCTCCGTGCGTTTCGGCGCATTGGACAACAGTTCCGAGCGATCCATTGAACTCGAAACCACATCCGCTCTCATAACGTTTGATTGTTTTTCAACGAAAGAGTCAATATAGTCGGTGTCAATGGTCGAGTTAATTTCATCCACGTAATCAAGCATGGTGCTCAATTCATCACACGTTGAGACGACCTCGCTTTCGGTTACTTTAAGTCTTGACAAGCCCGCCACGTACTCGACCGCATTTTTATCAATAACCATCGTTGTTCTCCTTATACACACTTCATTTCAACGGAAGCATATTCGATGCCTTGGTTGAACTCAAAAAAAGACAAAAAACCTTTCGTCCCGGTGTTTTGGGACGAAAGGTTGCTTTCGTGGTACCACCCAAATTCGATTATGCATACGCACAATCCTCTTTGCCGAACTGTCGTATCGGAACACGGATGGTTCTAGTCATACGTGCTGTTGAACACGTACTTTCTTCCATCGACTCCGGGATGTTTTTCGCTTGAATTCCTGTACCGCAATCACAGCAACTGCGGCTCTCTGAAACATTTCTTCCAGTTACTCGTCCCATCATCGCCTAAAAAATCGTAGTTAATTATAACGAATTCGGCTCCCGTTGTCAAGGGTTTGGGCAATGTTTTTTTATTCGTGCTCCTGCGGACGCTACTGAACATTGTTATTTTTTTGCTGTTTTTTTATTCCAATTCTTGATTTCAAAAAAACTCGCACGGAGCCCTATACACCGTTGCCCCGAAGTCCAGTCGGGAGGATTACTCTCCCCTTTCCCTTTTTATTCTTTTTGTATTACTTCCTGATGAATTACACGTTAGCCTTCTCCGCCGACAAACGCCCCCGGCACTCACGGCAGCCGTCCCGCGGCATAACCCCGCCCGACCGGGCGGGGTTTTGAGCATTTTCGCCGAAAAGAAGAACAAAACGGCTCTTGCCGGCGCTTCCCTTTCGGTAGATTTTCACAAAAAACGGTTTTCCGCACAAAAAGGGTTGATTTTCCCGCCGGGATTGTATATAATAATAGGGCTGACGCAAAAACGGCGTCGCGGAGCAGAGCCGTTCGGCGCTCGTCGGGTTAGCGAAGCAAAAACAGTCCTGTGGACTGTTTTCGCAAGCGGTGTCGCCCAAAGCAAGGAGCACGGGACGCACGACACGACGCGCGGCGCGGGCGACTATGCGACGGCTACCGGGCGCAAGAAAAACCCGGAGGTCGCTAAATCATTTTCATATAGCGGAGTAGAGCAGTTTGGTAGCTCGTCGGGTTAGAGAAGCAAAAACAGTCCTGCGGACTGTTTTCGCAAGCGGTGTCGCCCCA
>JAGCZO010000102.1 GCA_017959965.1 Clostridia bacterium
CCGTGCCGGATATTGGCAGCTGATTGACTTGAAACCCAAAATTGCTTTTGATAATTATACCGGAGAAGAGATATCTTGGAAAAAAGGTGATCTGATCGGATATTGGGCAATAATGCGGAAAGCGTTCACGCCAAAAATGAAAAAGCAGATTCGGGTTGAATTCACCGACGCAGCAAGTCTGAAATCTGTTTCAGATGAGACAGAAACTCAAATCCAAGCAGAATTAAACAACGATCCGGATTTCTTAAGCAGACTTAATAATTCTTGCGAAGTTTCTGATATGATGGTCACAAACGCATGGCTCTCATTGGCAATAGGAGAAAAGGAAAGATTGCTGACCGGTATCGGTTTGCTCCCCGACCGTTTCACAAAAGAGCAATTGTTATCGGTGACGTTGTTGACGGATCATTGCTTTGTAAAGCCTCCGGCAAACTACCTGCTGAATCTGTTCAGTTATCCGTGGGAATATACGGACAGTTTCAACCAGTTGTTTTTTAAGGCTGAATTGATAGAAATTAAACAATGAACAGATACCGTATATCAAAATATGATCCGAATAACAGAGACCTGAACGGGTTTTATACAATCGACGAATGGACTGATTATTCGGACATTGGAAAACCATTTTCAGGAAAAGTACTGTTAAAAAGCGAATACCTGCGAACCGAGAATAATTATCTTTCTTTTTGCGAAGAATTGTGGATTATTTGTGGAGAAAAACCTCTTAAGGTATGCGATTACGAGAATAATTCAAAAGTTACTGTTCCGGAGCAGATTGAAAATCGTGAATCGCTGCGCAAGACCGTGCGGGCTGTACTTAGGAACAAGTGTTGGTTGAAACTAAAAAGGCATGGCTTTTATATTCACTTCGGATACGATTACTATTTATATGTTGGGACGATGCAAAGCGATATAACTGTGAAAGCTCTTGCAGCAAAATACGGATTGTACTGTGAGCCAATGCCTTCTCCGTATAAACAAGGAGATGTTTGACAGAAATATCTCATAACAGAAAAGCGATCCGGATGACGAGGATACGATCCATTCTGTACAACAAAAAACGGGTTTTCGAGCATCAAAAACGTCCCCGGTCCAATTTTGAGTAGCGGTTCAGACATTAAAAGAGACTACCCGGAATGAGCGGTCTCTTTTGTAAGTCAAATTCATCGAATAAATGTCAGCCGATCTTTATGCTTGCTTTTGATGCGGCGAATTCATCTTCAAAAACGCCCGTTACCGTCGTATTATTCTTCCTCATCCCAGCTGTGGAAAACGTCGATGACGTCGTCGTTCTCATCGAGACCGTCCAGAAGTTTTCCTATCTGTTCGATCTGCTTTTCATCCTCAAGGTGAGTAGTGGTCTGAGGGACCATCTTGATCTCGGCCTCTGCAAGAACGTAGCCTTTGGCTTCGAGCGCTTCGCTCACAGCCGAAAAGCTTGCGGGATCCGTGGTGATCTCAAAGACCTCCTCGGTGGGATTGAAGTCCTCGCCGCCTGCCTCAAGCACGTCCATCATAAGAGTCTCTTCGTCGATGTCACCGTCGTTCTCTATGAGAATAACGCCTTTGCGGTCAAACATAAACGCGACGCAGCCGTTGTTTCCGAGGTTTCCGCCGTGTTTGTCGAATACGTGCCTGACCTCTGATGCGGTCCTGTTGCGGTTGTCCGTAACAACGTCCACCATGATGGCAACTCCGCCGGGGCCGTAGCCTTCGTACCTGATCTCTTCAATATTCTCGCCGCCGCCTTCACCCGCCGCTTTTTTAATGGAGCGCTGGATGTTGTCGTTGGGCATGTTGTTTGCCTTGGCTTTTGCGATAACGTCCTTCAGTTTACTGTTGTTATCGGGATTGGGGCCTCCGTCTCTGACGGCGATCTGGATCTCTTTGCCTATGCGTGTGAACACCTTCGCTCTTGCGGCGTCAGCAGCGCCTTTTTTTCTCTTAATATTGGCCCATTTTGAATGTCCGGACATAAAATTACCTCCGATTTGTGAAATAGAAAAGGGCTTTTTTGCCCGAGTCTCATTATAATATCTTTTTATACAAAAAATCAAGAAAAAATACCTTTACCGCCAATGCTCCGTGGCCGGGAAACTGCTTACGGTATGTTTTGCCAATGGTATTGACATGCAAAATGATCTTTCATAAACTGCATGATTCTCTGCTTAAGAGCGTATGTTTTCTTTGGCTTTTCTGATAAAAAACAGTTGACGCGTTTTTTTGGATTTGTTATAATGCATCACGTGTTTGCTGAACACACACTTAGTGCGATTCCCGAACAGGGACCGCTCCGATAGATAGTTATCACCGGAGGGAGGGGAATAGAATGTCAGTTATCAGACGCAGAGAAAACGAGTCCGACGAGAGCCTCTTGAAGAGATTTAAGAAAGAGACTGTTCGTTCCGGTGTTCTTGCCGAGAGCAGAAAAAGAGAACATTACGAGAAACCGAGCGTAAAGCGTAAGAAGAAAGCTGAAGCTGCCAGAAAGCGCAAGTATTGATTTCGATTTCGTATGACAGTTTGAGAAGACCTGGGATCATTTTCAGGTCTTTTCCTGTTTTTTCTTAAACCTGCGGTGTATTGAAATCCTTCGGAGATCATAAGCCGCGTTTCATTCAAATTGATTAAAACCGCTTTTTTTGATATAATTTCTCTGTGCTTTTTTACTGAAAAAGCGTGCTTTTGACCTTGATCGGTAAAGATGGCAAACGTCGGGAGCTTTTGCTTTAGCTCACGGGAGATAAGGACAGTTATGTTTAAGGACATGTGGACCGTTGCAAAAAAATATGAAGGTACCGCTGCCGCAGACACCGGCACCGGGGCTTTTGACGCCGTTGACGCGGCGGTAAAGGCCATCTGTCCCGACGACCCCCAGGGGTTTCTTGACGTTGGCCTCCATAAACTCCACGACTGCTTTCTCCTGCCTGATATGAATGCCGCGGTGGACAGAATACTTGACGCCGCGGACAGAGGCGAGACCATCGGCATTTTCGGGGACTATGACTGCGACGGTATATGCTCTTGCGCGCTTCTTTATGATTTTCTGAAAAAAGGCCTCGGCTGCGAGGTCATCTGGCGCATTCCTGAAAGAACGGAAGGCTACGGTCTTTCTGTGAAGGCTGCGGAGGAGTTTGCGGCCAAAAACGTGACTCTTATCATCACCGTCGACAACGGTATTTCCGCCAATAACGAGATCGATCACTGCAATAGCCTGGGCATTGACGTTATAGTTACGGACCACCATGAGATCACGAGGGAGCTGCCGAACAGCGTTGCCAACTGCGATCCCATGAGGGAGGACTCGGCTTATCCCTTTAACAGTATCTGCGGCTGCGTTGTGGCATACAAGCTCTGCGAGGCGATATCGCTTTCGGTCGGTCTCGAAGGTGTGGAAAACTATCTTCCTTTGGCGGCCATTGCCACTGTCGCCGACGTCATGGACCTTACCGATGAGAACAGATCTGTCGTAAGACTTGGACTTGAGCCTGCGGACGATACTATGTTCCCTGGTCTTAACGTGCTGCTCTCCGATAAAATGGCCGCGAAAAACGCCAAAAAGCTGACCTCCGAGTTTGTTTCATTTTATATAGCTCCCTTGATCAACTCTGCGGGACGTATGGGAAAAGCATCCCTTGCGGTGGAGCTTCTGACTGCGGAAAACGAGAAAGACGCAAGGCTTATTTACGAAAAACTTCAGAGTCTTAAGGACACAAGCTCAGGTCTTGTGGCAAAAATGAGCGCGGATTTTAACGCGGATCCCGCCAAATATATAATCAACGACCCTTCTTCGGGCTTCGTTTTTGTGAAGGGCGAGAACTGGGAGGAGGGCCTTCTCGGCAATTTCGCGGGCTTCCTCTGCGAAAAACTGAACAAATGCGTCTGCGTCCTCACCAACTGCCCGCCGGACGAAAACGGAGAGATCATATACAAGGCCTCGGTAAGGGGCATTCCCGAAATAGAAAGCTTCAAGGCGATCTCCTCTTGCGCGGATATTCTTGTGCGCTTCGGCGGCCACGCCAATGCCTCCGGCTTCAGTGTGGCGAAGAAGAATCTGAAGGAGCTTTGCGACCGGGTGGACGCCTTTTCGCGTCCTTATTATCTTGCTCTCCCGGCGGTAAACCTGAAAAAGGCGCTTATCTATCTGCCTCCCGAATGCATCACTCTTGAGAACGCCGCAGATCAGAATAAGCTCGAGCCCTTCGGCGCCGGCAATCCTCAGCCGGTATACATCACAGGCGACATTGACTATATGAACGTCACCAAGGGAACCTCCGGCAACGTGCTCAGATTCACCTTTAAATTTAAGAACGGCTATGCCGAAGGCGTGAATTTCAAGGAAGTGAACAGCTTCAGCATGATCAGGAATTCGTTTCCTTTGGCGGTGGTATATACGCTTTCCGTCAACGAATACATGGGCTCAAGAAAGCCGCAGCTTAACGTTATTGACATTATAGAGGGCGAGAAGGCTCCGGTAAATTCAATTGCCGGGACATACGGTGAAGCGGTCAAGCGAATGGATTCCGGGCTTTTCAATGCATTTCATATGACCAGAGAGGACCTGTTCGCGGTATTCAGCGCTCTTAAGGAGCTGGGAAAATCCTTTTCCGGTTATGACGTTGCGAACCTTAAGCTGAATGCGATGAAGAAGGGGGGCAGGACCGCCTCGCTTTTCACCTGGTTTAAGCTTAAATACGCCATAGACGTCTTTACCGAACTGGGACTTCTGGAAAAGGATCCGGAGGGATCCTACAGATTTGCGGAGATCGGAGGGAAAAAAGATCTTTCGAATTCAAGAACGTATAATGCGATAGGTACGAAAAATGACTGATTACAACGAAGAAAACAATAAACTAAATACTGACGAAAACGTTGCTCCGGCGTCCGATAACGCCGAAGCTCTGACTGCGGAAAAAAACGAAGCCAAAGCTCTTTCCTCCGAGGAAATGATCGAGGAAGAGAATCTTGCCAAAGTCCGCAAAATAATGCAGATAGCGAAGAAAAACTACCCCAAGGCAAACGTTAACAAGATCATGCACGCCTACGAGGTTGCCAATACAATGCACAGCGGACAGAAGCGCAAGTCGGGGGAGCCTTTTATTGACCATCCCATCGAGGTGGCTTTGATCCTTGCGGAGATGCACGCGGCGCCGGACTGTATTGCCGCGGGAATGCTCCACGACGTTGTGGAGGACACCTCTCTTACCATTGACGACGTGCAGGCCGAATTCGGCTCCACCATTGCGGCTCTTGTTGACGGCGTTACGAAGCTGAAAAAGATCGGCGGAATTACCAAAGAGGAGCAGCAGGCGGAGAACCTGAGAAAAATGGTGATGCATATAGCGGAGGATCCCCGGGTCGTCGTTATCAAGCTCGTGGACCGTCTTCACAACATGCGCACGCTTCAGTATATGAACACGGACCAGCAAATGAAGAAGGCTCGGGAAACTCTCGAAATATACGCACCCCTTGCCCACCGCTTCGGTATGAGCAAGATCAAATGGGAGCTGGAGGATCTTTCCTTCAAGTACCTTGATCCCATTGGCTATGAGGAGATCGAACAGCAGCTGAGCATGACGCGGACCAACCGGGAGGCCTTCATCGAGAACATTATCGTTCTTGTAAGAAAGGCTCTTGACGAAAGCGGTATTCACAACGCGGACATCGACGGAAGACCCAAGCACATATACAGCATCAAACGCAAGATGGAGAACCGCCAGAAGCGCCTTGACCAGATATTCGATCTGCTTGCCATAAGGATCATCGTGGACACCGAGGCCCAATGCTACACGGTGCTGGGTATCATTCACCACATGTTCAATATCGTTGACGACAGGTTCAAGGACTACATTTCAAGGCCCAAGCCCAACGGCTACAGATCCATTCACACCACCGTCATGGCCAAGGACGGCACGCCTTTTGAAGTTCAGATCAGGACGCATGAGATGCACGCCATGGCAGAGATGGGCATTGCCGCCCACTGGAGGTACAAGGAGGGTTCAAAGAACGATCTTTCCCCGGAGGAAGCGGAGAATTACGACTGGGTCAGGACTCTTTACGAAAGCCAGAAGGACATGGACTCGCCGGACGAGTTTATGGAAGCCTTCAAGATGAACCTATATACTGACGAGGTCTTCGTGTACACGCCGAAGGGCGACGTTAAGGTGCTGCCTCAGGGCTCCACGCCCATCGACTTTGCGTACTGCATCCACAGCGACATCGGAAACCGCATGGTCGGCGCCAAGGTCAACGGCGAGCTGAAGCCACTCAGCTACACTCTCCAAACCGGCGACAAGGTGGATATCATCACCACAACGCCCCCAACAGAGGCCCCAGCCGCGACTGGCTCAAGATCGTCAAGAGCCCCGAGGCCAGATCCAAGCTCCGCCCATGGTTCAAAAAGG
>JAGCZO010000103.1 GCA_017959965.1 Clostridia bacterium
AAAGCGCAGGATCCAGGTCTTCCTTGTTCTTAGAAACGCTGAGGATGAAATCGACCTTGCAGAGTTTGCTGATGGTCTCCAACTGCGCAATGTATTCACGGATCCCCTCGCTGTTGTCAACGAGTTTCGCGTTTTTCAAGAAACTGTCGAGGAAAATTCTCTCCAGATCGTGATCCTGAGAAGCGATCCCGCAGATGAATCCGATGAATTCATCGCCGCTCTTTAAGGGGTACCGGGACGCGTCAATGAGCCGCACCTTATTGTTCAGCTCATACATGTGCTTACCGTTTTTGTCAATATAAACAATGTTTCCGGCGGCGGTTTTCACCGCTTCATTGGCCATGTCCAAAAGATATTTCGTCTTTCCTTTGCCTTTTTCGCCGACAATTAATGAAACCATGGGCGTGTACCTCCTGATGAAAAATTATACTACCAAATAGCGGATTATTATCTGTATTCTCATTATAGGCGATTCCTTCCGAAAAAGCAAGGCGATTTCAGCAAATGGTCGGTGTCAAGTTGTTGTAGGAGTTTTGGTAAGATTACCTGCCTAATCCTTTCATTGTCCTGTATAACTGAGTAACCCGCCCGACGTTAATGACCTCAGGTGTTACACAATGATCCGGATCAACCAGAAACGGCCTGTTCTTCCGTTTCATTGTTTCAGTTGCCGTCTTCGCCGCCTTGCTCAGGCATTCCGGCAGATCCTCTCGTTGCGCTCGCGGAATCAGTTCAAAGGTTTCTGACGCCAGGATCGGAACCAGATGTTCCAGCGTTTTCATGCTCCATCCCATCGGTCGACTGCTGAGTCGCCCGGATAAAACGTGGCTGACATGTGGTTCCGTGGCGCCGCCGTTCCGAGCCTCCGGGTCCCGATACCGGACAGCAATGGCATCGAGGTTCTGGCATAAATAGCCCATCCCTTCCTCTATGCGTTTCCGCTGTTCGGGATGCAGCTTCATCAAATGATTTCCGGCTTCGATCAATGCGCTTGCATTGCCGTCGCGCAGAGCATTGACAATGCGTCCTTTTTCGGCTCGTGCCTCATTGCTCCCGCATCCGGCAAACACCATCTTCTTCGCCTTGTTCTTATGATAGCTGTCAAGAACGAACGTGCTGTCCGGCAAGTAGTCCATTCCCTGTTTGATCCATGCAGCCCCGTCTCCATGAAGGTATATATGTGTCCCCTTCAGGTCATAGCGGGAAATGATCTGCTCATGGACATCATCCCAGAATTCTTCCCCCGTTTTGCAGGCGCTGTAATGAAAGGCATTGATGCACCGATGACGCGGTCTTTTTCCTTCACCGATCTTTTCGACTCCTTCATATACGGTCACCAATGGTACGATCTGCGTCCTGCCGTTCTGCAGGCTCACGTGATCCTCATCGGCATCGATATGAAGCACCGGGACGTGACGCGGTTCAGACGCCTTTCTTTCCGCCGCCTGACATCGCCGTACGGCATTCATGACCGTCTGCCGTGAGAGATTTCCCCCGGCAACGATCTTGCTGGCTTTCGAATAAGACCCTTCCTTTGCTTCACCGGTCAGTTTCAGCAGGACACGATCGCTAACCCGCTGGTTGGCGTCGACACCCAAGACCTGATCTACGGGAAAACTAAAAGATCCGTCACTTTTTGCGTAGTACGTGCGCTTATAGGTGATTTCCCCGATGTCCGTCAGTATCGTACGCCGGTTTGCCTTGCGCTCTACGGCCAGCCCGGCAGCCTTGCGACCGGCATGGTCATTGTACAATGCAGTGTCGATCTCCTCGGCATACGCTTCGGCCAGCTTAACAGCCACTTGCTTTAGTCTTGACCAGGAAAACTCCTCTATGTCTTCAATGCTTGGGTTTTGACTGAAAAACCGCTCGATTTCCTGCTTGAGATTCTCAATGATAATGTCTATAATACTTTGCATAGGGACACTCCTCCAGATGGTTTTGTGATACTGTTTAGCAAAGTAATCATACCACAAAGGGGTGCTCCCTTTTCTTTTTTCTCCTACAAAAATTTTACACTATGCCCCTCCCGGCCACGGCGGTGAAAGGGCCCCGGACGTTGCGGCGGGAGGCGGCAGGGGCAAAAAAGAACCGCCGGCACAAGGCCGGCGGTTCGCTTAAG
>JAGCZO010000104.1 GCA_017959965.1 Clostridia bacterium
CTTGAACGGAGTTGAGGTAGGACCGTAGAGCCTGTTGTCAGTTGTTCCCCTGAAGGCGAAGGCAGGCGCGTTGGTCTTGCCGATCGCGATGGCTCCTGCTTTGCGGGCAGCCTGGTAGAACATGGAATCTTCAGCGTCTTCGCGGATGAGGGACTTAACTCCGCCGTGGGAATTTGTCCAACCCTTTTTCGAAGGGAGAAAGTCTTTTAAGGCGACAGGGACGCCGCACAAAGGTCCCGGGTCTTCGCCGTCTTTGATCTTCCTGTCGATGATCCCGGCCTCGTTAAGGGCGTCGTCGAATTTGGTGTATGTGAAGGCGTTGATGCTCGGGTTCCTCTGCTCGATCCTTTGAGCGAAATAAGTGATCACTTCAGACGCAGAAACCTCGCCATTTCTGACGAGGTTACCGAGTTTCACACCTGAAAGATATTCAAGTTTCATAGATTGCCTTTCTTAAGCAGCGCTTGCCATTTTCTCGAGATACTTGTGGCCGACGTTCTCTTTCTCCCACTTCTTGGAGATTCTGTAGCCCATAGGCGAGAAAACGGCCTCGAGAAGAAGTTCGATGAACATGGAAGTTGTGGAACAGATAAGGACCTGTGTCCAGTTCCAGCCGAAGAATACGTGAGATACCATGGCGGAGAAAACGAAGTTGTCGACCCACTGCGCAACGCATGTGGAGATAAGGCTTCTCGTGGCAAATCCGCCGTAACCGCCCTTGTCGGCTTTCTTGCCGATGAAGTGATTAAGAGTTGAGTTGACGATGGTGGAAAGGAACATTGCCGTGCAAGAACCGACGACAACATACCATGCGCCTCCGAATGTACTGTCGATACCTGCGGAGATTGCCTCACCTGTAGCAGCGTCTGCCGAAGAATAGTAAGCTGCCCATCTTCCAGGCGCCATGCTCAGTAGTTTAAAGACGATAACACATCCGACGTTTATGGCCATGGCGAGGACCGAGATCTTGGTCGCAGCCTTAGGGCCGAATCTCTTGCAGATGCAGTCCATGCAAAGGAATGATATCCAGGACAGCGCGAGTCCGCAGTTCAGGCAGAAAAACTCGGAACGGTAAAGTTCCTTGCTCGCCAAAAGATTCATGCAAACAACGGATAATACAAACATGGTAGTGACCATGGAAGGCACACTACGAAGAAGGATCTTGTAATCCTCGTAGATTCGCTTAACAGCGTTCATAATATAAAGCTCCTTTGGTTTTAGGTTTTACAAGCAGGATATCGGACCCGAACTGCTTGGCCTTTTCTTCTCGAAAACGCGTCCTTATTATAATACGTGAAAATAAAATAGCAAGTATCAGTGTTTCTCAAACACGATATTGAAAAAAATATCTTCAAGTGTTATCTTGATATTGAACACGTTCAATAAGGAGAGCCGGCAATGAATAAAGACGAGAAACTGAATATAACAAAAGAGAAACTTATCAAGGCAACAGTGGAACTGATGGAAAAGGCCGACGACCCGTTTCAAGTCACATCCCGCGAGATCGCTTCCGCCGCTGATACGAAGCCGTCAATGATAAATTACTGCTTCGGTTCGAGAGAGGAACTCATCTATGCAGCGTTCCATAACCTGTATCTGAGTTTTCTGGATGAAGCCAACGTGGAAAAGATCATGAAGAAGAAACTCCCGCCAAAGGAATTTCTCAAACAGATCCATTTCGTTGTGGCAAAATGTCTCGTCAAGAATTACAAGTTCACCAAGGCAACGACTCCCCTGGTCCTTTTCAAAAGGGACCTGAGCGAAGAATCCTTCAGCTTCAAGTATGTCTCAGAACACTTTGCCGGCAGGCGCTCCGAGCAGGAATGTAAACTGGTTGCATATGAGCTGTCCACCATGATGCAGCTCATCATCTACCGTAAGGACGACATCAGGCGC
>JAGCZO010000105.1 GCA_017959965.1 Clostridia bacterium
GCAAAGTGTCAGCACCAGCGCAAGAATCATTGCACATATCCGCTTCATTGGGATACCCTCCTGAGACTTTGTTTTATTACAGATTGTCCTTCATAAACGCCTCGATTTTATCAAAGGGGATCGCGTCCTTGCCGCCGCCGTCGTAAAGATCGGTGTGGGAGGCGCCGGGGATGATCAGGAGCTCCTTGTTGTCGGCGTACTGGCTGTCCTTCACCATATCGGCATAGGCGTCGCGGCTCATATAGCAGGAATGTGCCTTGTCGCCGTGAATCATCAACACGGCACTGCGGATCTCCTTGGCGTAGGTAAACAGCCGCATGTTCATCAGGGAGGTCTGGGTGTTCACGGTCCAGCCGTCGTTGGAGTTCAGAGAGCGGGGATGATAGCCGCGAGGCGTCTTGTAATAGTCGTAGTAATCCTTGACGAAATACGGCGCATCCTCTGGCAGCGGATCGACCACGCCGCCTTGACGGGCGTACTCGCCGCTTACATAATCCTTCGTCCGCTGGGCGTTGATGGCCTGACGCGTCTGATGGCGGGCTTCCTCGTTGTCAGCGGCGTCAAAGTAGCCGTTGCCTGCCACGCGGGACATATCGTACATGGTGGAGGTCACGGTTGCCTTGATCCGGGTGTCGATGCAGGCAGTCTGCAGGGCCATGCCGCCCCAGCCGCAGATACCGATGATGCCGATCCGCTCGGGATCGACGTTTTCCTGCACGGACAGGAAATCGACCGCCGCCTGAAAATCCTCCACGTCAATATCCGGAGCGTGCATCGCGCGGGGATAACCGCCCGACTCGCCGGTGAAGGAGGGATCGAAGGCGATGGTCAGGAAGCCGCGCTCCGCCATCGTCTGCGCGTACAGACCGGAGGACTGCTCCTTACACGCACCGAAGGGTCCGCTGACGGCAATAGCGGGCAGCATGCCTTCTGCTTTTTTCGGTGCATACATATCTGCTGCGAGCGTAATGCCGAAGTGGTTGACGAAGGTCACCTTGCTGTGCTCCACCTTGTCGCTTTTCGGGAAGGTCTTGTCCCATTCCTGTGTCAGATTCAATTTCTCTGCGTGATCCATATCGTTTTTCCTCCGTTTTTCATGCTTGATTTTGTCCCGGTTTTGTGTTACAATACCAGTATAATACCTAAACCTAACTTTAGGTCAAGATATTTTTTGCAAATCGGAGGTGTTTTTTGTGTATACGATCGGACAGGTTTCGGAGATGTTCGGTTTGCCGATCTCAACGCTGCGCTATTATGACAAGGAGGGATTGTTCCCGGGTCTGGAACGGCAATCCGGCATCCGCAGATTCAGCGAGCGTGAGCTGGAAGCGCTGCGGGTCATTGAGTGTCTGAAACGTTCCGGCCTGGAGATCAAGGATATCAAACAATTCATGGCCTGGTGTACGGAAGGCCCTGCTACCTATCCCGACCGCAAGCGCCTGTTTGAAGCCCGGCGGCAGGTTGTCGAGGAGGAGTTGTCGCATCTGCAGAAGACCCTCGATATGCTGAAATTCAAGTGCTGGTACTATGAGACGGCGATCCGGGACGGCGGCGAGGAACTGATCCGGGCCATGCTGCCGGACAAGCTCCCGCCGGAGATCCGGGCCTGGTATGACAACGCACACAACGGATAGATTTATTTCGGCGCAGGCTGTCAGTCAGCCTGCGCCGGTTTTCTGATTCTTTCGACAACTCCGGAGTTCGATCAATTTTGGTTTCTCTTCACATCATCTTTGTCCACGCCTATTTCTCTTGACCGATTTATCTACGAGCTTATAGATCAGGCAGCCGATCGCAACGCCGAATGTATTCAGGAGCAGATCGTCAATGTCCGTAGCTCTTTCAAAGAAGGGAAGCTGGAGGATCTCTATACAGAACGAGATCAGCGCGCCGGCGCCGATTACCTTCCGGAAAGTATTCAGGTTTTTATAGATGATCGGAAGAACGATACCGCTTGGAATAAACATCGCCGTATTCCCGATTACGTTGAGAAGCAGATCTTTTTTGCTGTCATACTCCAACAGATGCACGAAAGGGATCAGGTTGAGCTTGAAAGGAAAAATTTTCGAAGGATCAAACCTGAGCGGCTGTACCTTTCCGTTTAAGCGTGACATTGGAAAGAAAACAAACCGAATAATGACCGCCAGATTCACGTACATCAGCAAAAGGACAGCTTCCCGCTTCCAATCGATTCGCCGCTGCCTGACCCAAATAACGACTCTGCATACAAGCCAGATCAGAGCAAAA
>JAGCZO010000106.1 GCA_017959965.1 Clostridia bacterium
AGAAATGAAAAATGATGCGCTCCGCGCAGTGGCGGCAAAGCCACAGTGGAGAATGATGCGCCTGCGGCGCAGTGATGAGGCAAAGCCGCGGTGAAGAATGATGCGCTCCGCGCAGTGGCGGCAAAGCCACAGTGGAGAATGATGCGCCTGCGGCGCAGTGATGAGGCAAAGCCGCGGTGAAGAATGATGCGCTCCGCGCAGTGGCGCCTGCGGCGCAGTGATGAGGCAAAGCCGCAGTGAAAAATGATGCGCTTCGCGCAGTGGCGCCTGCGGCGCAGTGAATGGGTGCTGGCGCGGTATTATGGTTTATTGACGCCGCAATCTAAAAATATTATAATAATTGCGTGTGCCCGTGCGCGGGCGTTATGAGCGCGCGGGGTTTAAGCTTTTGTTAAACACATTGGCGTAAAATTACAAATGATAATCTGCGCATACTGCCTTGGTAGTTTAAAACCCCCGGCGGATGCGAAAAAGGAAGCTGCGTTGCCGCGATAAGGCATCGGCAGGGGAACTGATAATGAAGGCACAAGAGAAAACAAACGGGAATAATAACACAAACAATGAGGCAAAGTCTGTCCGCAAGGGAAAGATAAAGACGTCCATATTAGTGACGTCCATAGTCGCCTTTATTTTTATACTCTTTTCAGCCGTTTACTTTAATCTGATGCTGCCGGTTCTGAACGTGCTTTACAACCCCGCGGTCGACACCGGAACGGAGGACAAAACGGAAATCGAACACGGGGATCTTATAGACTACAACGACCCCTATTTCAATCCGAAGCCTACCTCCTCCAATGCGCCTGACAGCACCGCGACGCCGACACCGGACCCCACGAACACGCCGGAACCAACAGCGACGCCGGATCCGAACGCTACTCCCACTGCGACGCCCGAACCTACAGATACACCCGACCCCGATGCGACACCCACGCCCACTCCCGAGCCGACTCCGACCTTAGAGCCCACTGCGACTCCTTACCAGGGCGAGGAAATGACCTATGAGATCGGAAAGGCCACGGATTACGTCCATGCCTCACAGGTCGTATTCGAAAAGGGAACGAAAAACGTTCTTCTCCTTGGCTTTAATCCCAAAGACAATCTCTGCGACTCAATATTCATCCTGAACATAAACACCGCCGACAAGGTCATCAAGATCATTTCCGTGCCCAGAGATACCTACGTCCCTTATTCAGAGGCGACGAAGGAAGCTCTCAAGGCGAAAAAGGTTTATAACTCAGTCGGAATACATAAGCTCAACGCCGCGGTCTACATCGGCAATCACGTTGTCAAGTACGTTGGCGGAAAGTTCGGAAATCCCGGGATCGACTTTTTCTGCGCGATCCTTTCTCTGCTGCTGCCCGGCTGCGAGATCGACGATTATATTTACGTTGATTTCAACGGCTTCATGGATATCATTGACGTTATCGGCGGAGTTTACGTTACCTCTCCGGAAAATATGTACACCGACAAGGGCGAGCTGGCCATCAAAGAAGGCCGGAATAAGCTCACCGCCAAAGAGGCTCTCTTCTACGTGCGCTACAGGAAAAGGCTTGACTCTTCGGGACACGACACACAGACGGGCTCCGACAACTGGCGAAAGATCAACCAGGCGAACTTCATTGCCGAGGTGGCTTCGCAGATCGTGACCAAAGAGAACCTCAACGTGAACAACGTACTCAAGACCATGGACGTTCTCAAGAAGAGCGTTTTCCATACCATCACTCCGGGCAAACTGAACGAATACCTTGCCGTCGGCCGCGATTTTGCCGATAAAAAGTACAAGGTGGAGTTCAACGTCATAAAAGGTTACACGATAGATCCGTTCGGCGACCATGCATGGTACACCGCGCTTGACTGAGCCTGCTTTTGAAAGCGCAAACGGAACTTCTATAGAGAAGCACCGCAGGACCTCCCGCGGCAGTTTGTTCGTCTCACAGGCTCCCCGGAGGTGACGGCGGAGACCTGCAAAACAGAGACAAGGAGTTATTTTAATGATAGAGATCCGCAATCTTGTAAAGAATTACGGCAGCGTGGCGGCTCTGAAGAACGTTTCGTTTGATGTAAGAACGGGCGCCATACTCGGTTTTCTCGGACCAAACGGAGCCGGGAAAAGCACCGCGATGAACATTATAACAGGTTACATCGCTCCCACCTCCGGAGACGTGTTTGTCGACGGGATAAACGCCGTGGAAAAGTCGATAGAGGCCAGAAAGAAGATAGGTTATCTTCCGGAGCAGCCTCCTCTTTACGGGGAGATGACCGTTAAAGAATACCTGAATTTTATCTGCGACCTTAAGAGGGTGCCGTCGGCCAAGAGACGCAATATGCTTGACGATATCATGTACATCGTCAAGATCGGCGACGTCAAAGGAAGGCTCGTCAGAAACCTTTCCAAGGGATACCGCCAAAGAGTCGGCTTTGCCCAGGCTCTCGTCGGCGACCCGCCGATACTGATCCTGGACGAGCCCACAGTTGGACTTGACCCGGGACAGGTGGTGGAGTTCAGAAAGATCATCAGCAATCTCGGAAGAAACCATACGATAATCCTCAGTACCCACATTCTGCAGGAGGTCACTGCCGTCTGCAGCGACGTTGTCATCATAAACAACGGCACCGTCGCCAAGGCAGGTTCGCTTTCCGATTTTACCTCCGCCGTTGCGGGCGAGAAGAGATACGTGGTAACGTTTGACACAAACGACAAAGCAGCCGCAGAGAAGATCCTCGGAGCCTGCGGAGGGATCAAGCAGTTCAGCTTCGGAAGGACGGAAAAAGGCTCCGTTGTGTACAGGCTGGTGACGGAATCCGGTTCTGACGGAAGCAGAGAAGTTTTCTTCAAAGCCGCCGAAGCCGGAGTGGCGATACTTGAAATGAGGACCGTAGAGAAGAGCCTTGAGGAAGAGTTTGTGAGCATTATCACGAACGACGCGCACAGGGGGGTGTGACAGAGCATGGACGCTGTTTTTAAAAGAGAGCTTCAAAGCTATTTCAAATCGCCTGTCGCGTACTGCATCATTGCCTTTTTCGGCGTGCTTACGGGACTGTACTTCTGGAACGTAAACCTGTACAACGGAAGCATCGAGTTCACCATGACTCTGGGCTCATTGACGACGTTCCTCATCTTCTTCATCCCCGTCATCACCATGAAACTCTTTTCCGAGGACAGGAAGAACGGGACCGAAGTGCTTCTCATGACTTCACCGGTGCCGACGTGGCAGATAGTGGTGGGCAAATACCTGGCCTCCGTGGTGGTTTTCTCCTGCATGGTGGCGGAAACGATTATCTGCCCGCTGATCATGATGTTCCACGTGAACAGTGAAGGCGTTTTCCCGCTGGCGATGACCGTGGGCGGATATATAGCATTTTTCCTTCTCGGACTTGCCTACCTCTCGGTGGGAGCCTTTGCTTCCTCCGTCACTGACAGCCAGCCCATCGCGGCGGTGCTCGGCGTGATACTGCTCATCGGCATCACGTTTATCGAGACCATTGGCGAGACCGTAAAGGGCGTTCTCGGAACCATACTCGTGTGGCTCTCCCTCTCGTCAAGGTATACGGATTTCTCCTCGGGACTGTTCAACTTCTCGTCGCTGATCTTCTACCTGACGTTCACCGTTATGATGCTGTTCATAACGATCACAAATATTGAAAGAAAGAGGTGGAACTGATGAGTAAAAAGACAGAAACCAAAGGTTCCGCTTCCGTGAATAAAGAGACAGGTGCTCAGAAAAAAATGCTGACCGGAAGGATACTTGCCAAGAAAACGAACCTTATCGTTTTCGCCGCCATCGCCGTCGCGGTGTTCGTTCTGGTGAACCTTCTTGCCCAGTTCATCCCCAACATAGACAATACAACGGGAGGCATATTCACGCTGACCGACACCACTAAGAAAACGCTCAGCGAACTTAACAAGGACGTCACGATCTACGCGCTCTTCGACAGAGTTGAAGGCGAGGCTGAGACGGGCCCCGGAAAACGGGCCGAGCAGGTGGCGATACTTGATCTGTACGACAAGTACCCGAGAGTTTCCGTTCAGTATATCGACCTGGACAGGAACCCCTCATTCCTCCTGAATACCGTTGGAGAGTCTGCCTCAAAGGACTATGCCAAGAACGATTTTATCGTAAAATGCGATAAAAACGTCAGACACGTCACCTCATCGGAGATCTATTCGAAGGTGACGCAGACCTACGATTATTTCTATCAGTACGAGATCACCGTCGGCATACAGGCGGAGACGAAGTTCACCTCTGCCATAATCAAGGCCACAGGCGAGACACCGGTCATATACTATTCCACAGGCTTCGGCGAGGCCAAGAAGTCGTCCTATTCGTCCCTGATGACCTATATAAGCGACAGCGGCTACGATATTGCTGAGATCAACTTAAGGACTGAGGAGATCCCGGAAGACGGAGTCTGCATGCTCTTTATGGGACCCACTCAGGACCTTTCGGGCGAGGCCCTTGACAAGCTTGACCGCTGGCTCAAAAAAGGCCACTGCGCGTTCTTCTTCATGGACATAAAGAATACGAGCGACGGCAGCATCATTTACGCGGATCTTCCCAACTTCGGCGAGGTCCTGGGACACTACGGAATAAAGCTTGAGAAGACCGTGGTGAAGGAGACGGGAGACATGGCTGTCAGCGGAACCGGCGGGGACTCTATCTTCAAGGCCAACACCTCATCCGCGGGATCTCTCGAAAAGCTCTCAAGAACTCAGATCTACCTGATGAACACCAGGTCTTTTGAACTTGACAATAGCCAAAGCACCTCCGAGACGGAGGCCATCATTTCCACCACCTCCAGCGCGTCTGCCGAATCGGTGGAAAACGAAAACAACTCGCGGCCCGGCGTTTCGGTGGTCGCCGCAAGCGGAAAATACTATGAGGGAACCAAGACTTCAAAGATCGTGGTATTCGGCTCCAGCGGATCGTTCATGGATTACTTCCTCACCTATTTCGGAAGCGAGTCCGCCCGCACGGTCATCACAACAAGCATGAAGTGGATGGATCTTGAGACAAAATCCAACGTTGCCGACTCTATTGAAGCCAAAGAGTACAACAACGGCGTGAAGAGCGCGGTAGTCGTTACCGAGACCGAGATGAAGGTGCTCGCGACAATAGTAATGATCGTCATTCCGCTGATCATACTCATTTGCGGACTCATAGTCTGGCTGCGCAGGAGGCACAAATGAAGCGTTATCTTGTTACGGTCATTGCGTTTGCGGTCCTGCTGGCTCTGATCGGCGGCGTAGTTGCCGTGCTTTTGATAACAAACAAGCAGAGCCCCGGAGGCGACGCGGAGAAGACTCCGGATCCCGGCGTTTCGCAGTACGTCAAGCTCTTGGATTTTTCCTATGACAAGGTCTCTTTGATCGAGTCCTGCGCCAATGACACGGTGCTGACAGTCGAGAGAAGCGTCGAGGAAAAGGAAGGCAAAACGACGACGGTCTGGAAATGCACCTCCGACGACACCGTCGAAGCTTATTCAAGCACCGTCACTTCTCTTGTCTCTTCTATCATCTCGTCAAGTTCGGGCATCCTCATAAGCGAAGTGGAAAAGCTCACCGAGTACGGCTTTGACGAGAACGGAAAGTCGTCTCAGTACGTTAAATTCAGAAGCGACGAAGGCGTAGAGAAAACAGTTTACATTGGCAATTACGACCACCTCAGAAGCTACAGGTACGTTTACCTGGACGACGGCTCGAAGAACGTTTACAAGCTCAACGTCACCTCCGCCGACAGGATGCTTTTCAGGAAGCAGTCGGTGATACAGATGAAGGCCTTCACGTTCCTTTCAACGGACGTGCCTCAGAGGCTGGTCGTTTACGAAAAAGGAAACAAGGCGCTGGACCTTTCCTGCGTTGGCGTTGACGAAAAGGCAACGGAAGACCAGGGCAAGGTCGTGGGACTTTGGCGTGTAAGATATCCCCTGGAGAGAAAATCCGAGGACAACAACGTGAACAACCTCGTAAGCGACCTGAAGGACGTGCCCCTTGACTCCATCGCTGCCTCGGACGTCACGGAGGCGGATTTTGCCAAGTACGGGCTTGCCCCCGCAGAGATCGAATACCACCTCTACATGACGGATACACACGGCGACACTGTTACCTATGTTATGAAAATCGGCAACAGAAACGAGACAGACGAATGCTACTACTGCCTCATCGACGACGGCCGCGACGGGAAATACGAGGTCTACACGGTGCCTACCGCCAATGTATACAGAGGGATCAACGTTCTGGATTACATCGACAAGTACCTGTACATGGAGGATTCGGACCTGCTGAGAAAGGTGGAGATAGACATAGCCGGCGAACAGCACACTATGTCCTACACCTACGAGACGGTCACGGAGACCGACAAGCAGGGCAACGAAGTCGAAAAAGAGGAGGTCACCCGCTTCTTTGACGGCAGGGAGGCTGTGGACGACGACGAATACACCGTTGTGGCCTCGACTAATAAATACAACGTTCCCACGGAAGAGGAGCTTGCCCTGAATCGTGACGGAGACTTGTCCAACGACCTGATGACGGTTAACCCCTACGAGGCCTTCAACAGGGTGCTTCTGGCGCTTTACGCCAATCTTATCATTAAAGATATCGAACTTACCGAGCCGTCGGGAGACGCTCTTGGAGAACGTGTGGTCTCGGTGACCTACACTGAGAGAGACGGAGACGTTTTCAAGGTGGAGCTGTTCAAACGGGACAACACCACCGCCTGGGCCTTCATCAACGGCAAATACGCAGGCGGTTTTGCCAGGACCACCGGTATCTTCGGCGAGGATTATCTGAGTGCCGACTACATCGCATCGCTTAAATGTCTGAAAGTGCTGATGGCGATGATTCCGTAAGACCGCTTAAAGCGGCGGAACGCCTTTTAACGGCGTCCGGAGGAGTTTTATCATGTATGAATTTGCCGCACTGCTCGCGCAGGAATCGGAGCCCTTTATAAAGCTGATAGAGCCGGATAACTCTGTCTCCTTTCCGAACCTGGGGATCTTGTTTAACAACGTGTCTGTTGGTGTAAAAATAGGGCCTTTTTCCATCCGCTGGTATGGTTTGATAATCTGCCTTGCCATGGTGCTCTGCATAATTCTCGGTATGAGGAGGACCTCCTCATACGGGATATCCAAGGACGATCTCTTTGACTACATTCTGTTCGGCATACCCTCGGCAATAATCGGCGCCAGGGCATATTACGTACTGTTCAGCCTTGACTATTACAAGGCGCATCCCGGCGAGATCTTCGCCATCTGGAACGGCGGACTCGCGATATACGGCGGGGTCATCGCCATTGCAATAATGGCTCTTGTGGCCACAAAGATCAAGAAAAAAAGCTTCATCCACCTTATGGATTTCGTGCTGCCCTACGTTATACTGGGCCAGGGCATAGGCCGTTGGGGCAATTTCGTAAACCAGGAGGCTTACGGAGCCAATACGACCTCCGTTTTCGGCATGACCGGAAACCTTATCGCCGGCGAGGTGGGCAATGACGTTTTAGTTCACCCCACGTTTCTTTACGAATCGCTCTGGTGCCTTGCGGGCTTTGTCTTTATCGCAATTTACCGCAAAAAACTGCAGAAGAACATTGGCGAGGCCACCGCTTTGTATCTGATGATCTACGGAACGGAAAGAGCGATCGTCGAAGGCCTCAGGACCGACAGTCTTATGGTCCACATCGGCGACTTCGGAATAAGGGTATCCCAGTGGCTCTCGGTGGCTTTGGTCGTCATAGGAATCGCTCTGTTTATCGACGCGAGACTTCGCGGAAAGCCTCTTGCCGGCGTCGTCTCCGAATTCAGGAAAAACGAAGCGGCGAAGCTTTTGGACGCCAAGAAAAAGAAAGAAGTTGAGGAGCCTGCCGAAGAGGGCGAAAAGTCGTCCTTTGCGGAGGTCGTGGAGGCGATGACTCTGGACGAAGAAGGCGGGTCCGAAGAGAACGGCACGGAAGAGGAAGACGAACCGGAAGAACCCGAAGAACCGGAAGTTTCCACGGAACCGGAAGAACCGACAGAAACCGAAGAAGCTGCGGAGCCGGATCCAGTCAAGCCGGAAGAGGTTTAAAGACAGGCCGGGATCATAAAACGACCGGGCACAAGCTGCGGCAAATGCCGCGGGGCGGAGAGGGAGAGACAGTACTTTGAGCAATCTGAGCAACGTTTCAATCGATCACAGCGAGAGAGTCGATTACTTCAGAAAGTTCGACTATCTTCTGCTTTCCGCGGTCCTTGCGGTCACCGCCCTTGGAATGATCTACCTCAGCAGCGCCCAGTACGACAAATACGTGGACCACGGACAGCGCCAGATGCTGGTACAGATCATAGGTCTTACGATAGGCATAATGCTCTGCATCGCATTCACGTTCTTCGATTACCGCAATTTCAAAAAGGTCTACATACCCTTTTACATCGTGAACCTCTTGCTCATGCTGGCGGTGTTTGTCCCCGGCATCGGCATTGACAGCGGCGGAAGCAGAAGCTGGCTCAATATCGGCATAACGACCTACCAGCCCTCAGAGCTCATGAAGCTGGCAATGGTAATATACGAAGCGGTCTACCTGGAAAAGGTCAAACGCGAGGGAATGACCGTCAAATACGCGCTCCACATCATCCTCGGCTTCGGCATACCATTGGCGCTGGTGTTCCTCCAGAAGGACCTGGGAATGGCCATCACGTACATTATCACCTTCATGGTTGTAATTTTCGTGGGAGAGATAAAGCTGCGCGACCTTTTCGGCGCTCTGGCCGCCGGGGCAATAGGAGTCCCGTTCATCTGGAAATTCTACATGAACGGCACCAGGCGGACGAGGCTGCTTGGCTTTCTCGATCCGTCAAACGAGCTTTATTACGACTATACCCTTCAGCTGCGGCGGTCTCTCACCGCCATCGGCAACGGAGGTGTTTACGGCCAGGGACTTGGCGAGGGGACGATGAACCGGAGCAACAAGATCCTGGTAAAGCTTACGGATATGATCTATTCCGTGGTGTGCGAGGAAGGCGGGTTTATAATTGCCGTCGCCGTCATAATTCTCTTTGGCGTCATACTTCTGCGCATGCTCTCGGTATCGATACGCTCCCAGGACTATTTCGGACGGTGCGTGGCGGCGGGTATATTCGCCAGCTTTTTCGTTGTCATCGTTCAGAATATCGCTATGAATCTCGGGCTGCTTCCCATCACGGGACTGGCGCTGCCTTTTATGAGCCAGGGCGGAAGCGCCATGCTTGCCAATTATATTTCCGTGGGAATGGTAATGAGTATTTCGATGCGCCGTGAAAAAGGCTTTTTCAGCGGATAAAGCGGATTAGGTGAGATCAATGGATGATATCAGCAGGAAAGAATATGAGGAATGGATCCGGAAAAACAAGGTTCCGGATTATAAGCGGGCCCTCTACAACGACGACCCGGCTCTTGTCATGTCTGCCATTCTGAGAGAACAGGAAGAAGAAAAGAAGCTCCGGAAGGAGGCCGCCGCGGAGAGAGCGAAGCTTGCGGAGCTGGAACGCCAAAGGTCCGGAGAGCCCAGGAGAAACGCGGGCATATACGCGGGCAGCGGAGAGGATATCCCGGAAGAGGACGCCGTACCCTACGACGAAGCGTACGAAGAGGACAGCCGTTATCTGGAGGACGAGGACGAGGATATCCCGGAGGACAACGAAAACGTTCTCAGACCTGCTCCGGCACTGCTCTACGGAGACGCCTCTTATTCAGATAAAACGGGATCCGGCCGCGGCGGCGACCGTGGAGAAAAGACCCCCGCAAAGCCGGTAAATAAAGAGAAAAAAGCCAAAAAGGAAAAGACGAAGGAACCCGCTCGGGACGGGAAGAACGGGGCAGCCAAAAAGAAAAAGAAGCGCAAAAGTTCAGGCAGCGCCTGGAAATACGTGCTTGCGGCGGCAGTTGCCGCGGCGATAGTGCTGATCATCGGCATCTCTATCGTGAACAGCCTTGATTTCGGCACCTTCAAGCTTGGCTACGTGACTCTCGGCGAGGTCACCGAGGAAGGCGCCGCCACTGCTTATTTTGCAAGAAGCTCTGAAGCGCTGTTCAGCCCCGCCTCGGGTATATTCATGTCCGCCGTTTCCGAGGGAGACAGGATCGAGGCAGGGGGTACCGTTGGCTATATCGTAAAGGAAGAGAACCGCAGCGTTCTTTCCAAGCTCAGGCAGATCAACGCCAAAATACTTGCCCTTGTAAGCATCGTCAGCGACACGACATTGTCGGAGACGGAGGTCAAGCTGGCAACGATAAACGGGCGGCTTGACGAGGAAAGGGCGAAGCTGACGGAGATGGCTTTGACGGGAAATATTTCCCGGTGCGGCGACGTTGAAAACACCGTCAATTCTCTGATCGCGGAGAGGAACGCGCTTCTCATGGAAGCCGAAAACGGAAGCGACAGTATACTGACGCTTAAACGCGAAAAAGAGGAGCTTGAGAAGATAGTAAACGAAAAGATGGTCCCGGTAAGATCCCAAAATGCCGGCATCGTGAGCTTCTATATAAGCGACTCTGAAAACGTGGAAAACGAGCTCTTCAAGAGCCTGAAGGACAATGACGGGTCCCTGAGACTTTCCTCACTCTCGCTGCTGGACAACGCGGGTATCAGCTCAAAGCTGAACGAAAACGTTTCCGAAAACGAAAAGGTCTGCAGGATCATCCTGGACCAGAGCTATTACGTCATCCTTAAGATCAACAAGCAGGTCAGCTCGCTGAAGGGCATTGTGACCGTTAAAAGCGGAGACCTTGCCTATCAGGCTGCGGGCCGGGTGGATGAGGCCGACTACGGGGCAGACTACACTGTCATCAGCACCATGCGCGGTCTTAAGAGCAGCCTGAAGTCAAAAAACATTGAAGTGACCTACGACGTGAGCAAATCCAGCGGCTACTGCGTGCCTCTGACAGCGCTCTCGGACTGGGACAAGAACTACAAGACCGCAAGGCTTGCCGTGGTCAAAGCCGGCTACGTGCAGTTTATGTACGTCGGCATCAAGGCCTGGGATTCCGAAAAGGCCATCATCACCTCCTCGCCCTATGACGACGCGGAGATCTACTACAAGGACGGCACGGCTGTGCCTCAATCCAAGATAGCTACTATTACCGCCGGGACCTGCTACGTCGTGAACGCCGAGAAGGTGCATGACGGGCAGCAGATATCTTAAATCATTTACCGGGCGACTGAGGTCGGAGCTATGGGAAATATCAGCGAAAACTTAAAAAGAATAAACGCCAATATCAATAAGGCGGAGTTTGAGGCCGGCAGGGCGGAAGGCTCTGTAAGGCTGATCTGCGTGTCAAAAACCGTTGGGGAGAACGAGGTGCGGGAGGCTGTGAGGTGCGGTCAGAGGGAGTTTGCCGAGAACCGGGCCCAGCTTCTGAGAGACAAGCAGGAGAAGCTTTCGGACCTTTCGGGAGAGATCCGCTGGCATCTTATCGGCCAGCTTCAGACAAATAAGATCAAATACTGCGCCGGCAAGGTGGAGCTGATCCACTCCGTCGACAGAATAGAGCTTGCCGAGGCGCTGGGAAAATACGCCGGGGGCAGAGGCTTCACCGTCCGGGGTTTACTGGAGGTCAATATCTCCGGCGAGGAGAGCAAGACGGGCCTTCCATTGGCGATGACAGACAGTTTTCTTGAAGCGTTTGCCGCCGTGAAAAACGTTGAACTTTGCGGCATAATGACAATGGCGCCCGCCGGGGCTCCTGAAAAGGAGCTCAGAAGGATATTCTCCGGGGCCCGGGAACTGGGAGAAAGGATCAGGTCCATGAAGCTTCCCAACGCGCCGATGGGCGAGTTGTCGATGGGCATGAGCGGCGACTATTACGAGGCGGTTCTTGAGGGTGCGACGATGGTCAGAATAGGCACGGCTGTTTTTGCCTGACCCGCTTTCGGAAGGCTTGACGCGGACACGGATCACAAACAGAGATTTATTGCAAAAACAGGTGCAATTTTCGCATTTTTTTGTTTTTGGGGTAATGCAAAGGGTGTATAAATCCAGACTTTAGGAGTTCAAGGTAAATAATAGTGCTAAATCAGTACATTGAGAGCGGGGAAGAGTTCAATTTCTGCCCCGCTCTCATGGCTGTGGAATCTATTTTTCTATCAGTTTCCGCTGCCTGAATTTATCAAGATCCTGCTTCTTAAACTCCATATTTTTGAGTGGAAGAACAAAACTGTCAGCAAACTGTTCGATGAAATTTGTCAGCATTGAAATATTAATATATCGACCGTTTCCCAACTCAACCAAATTGAATCCTTCCAGGAATCCAACGATATCTTCGGTCGAAAAACGGTTTCCCAAGACTTTAAACTGGAACAGCCTGAGCAAGAGAACTGCAATATAGCAGATCAGAAAATGTCCTTTGATCGAGTTCTCTTTTTGAAGAAAGACCGGTCTTGCATCAAGGTCGGATTTCATTACCTTGAAGGACTCCTCTATGCGCCAAAGGTTGTGATATATGTTGTAGATCTCTTCATCTTTTAAAGCAGTCTCTGATGTTACGAGCAT
This sequence comes from Clostridia bacterium, assembly GCA_017959965.1. GTDB lineage: Bacteria > Bacillota > Clostridia > UBA1212 > UBA1212 > UBA1212. Next base: position 12,499 of record JAGCZO010000106.1, read on the forward strand.
ATTGTAACCTGCAAGAGAGATATCTTCTTCTATGGCTTTTTCATTGACTGTTACCGCGATATCATCGCCGGTGATCTCTCCTTCCTGTATGCTAAGAAAATTGATGTATTTCCCCGCTTCTCCATATTCGGACCGTTTTGCTTTTGAAACGGATGCCGTACGTGCCTTTTCCGCCATGCGGTTGATCTCATAAACCTTCTTTTCATGAAGCTTTGGATTGTATGTTACTATCCTCTTTTCCCTGGCTGTAAACTTTTGAAGTTTTCCCTCGGCATCATAATATCTGTACTCATAGTCTGAAATATCTGACATATATGTATATGCGACCGAACCGTCACGGTTTCTGACTTCTGTTCTTGGAATGTGATTGTTAAGTACCCACTGCTTATCGTCATCAGAAAGGGATTTTACGGATTTTGAGAACAAATATCCATCTTTTGAGGCTATTGCATCATGGATATTGGCCGCACAGTTTAAACCTTTATCTGCAACTCTGATAGTCTTGCCGGTGATTTGATTTCCGTTTTTGAGTGATGATATGACTGAATTCAGGACGGGTTTTTCAGACATGTTTCCCGGATACAGTTTCATTGCAATCGGTATTTGATTCGAATCGAGAAGCAAACCGAGACCTACGATAGGGTCTGTCCTTTTCTCTTTAGAGGGACCCTTTCTTCTGAAATCGTCTTCTCTGTCAATTTCAAAGTAGAAGTTAGTACAGTCAAAATATGTGTTATCAGTGTTGACTCCATACTTATCGGCTACCCGGGAAGTGAGAAGATTTATGATCCTCTCATAGTTTTCGCCCAAAAACTCACATGCATCCAATATCTGATCATATGAGGATTTATTGACGTCGTAAAGAGAGGGGAGAACATCGTGGAATGTTTTACTCTTTGAGCATGGATTGACACATCTCGCATACACAAGGGAAGACAGAAGATCGTAAACGTTGAACCGGAAATCTCTTGTTGTTTGAAAAATATCAAGGACTCCCTTTATGTTCAGACCATCCAAAATGATCTGAAGCGGAAAATATCCGTAGCGGCGAATCGGTGAAACTGAAGAAATTTCTTTCACTTTATTTGCCTGCTTTGTCAATTCATATTCGAGATTAAGTTTGTCAACTTCTTCCTGAGCAGCTGCAACAGGATCGGCAATACCGGCAGTTATCAGATCATCAACATATCCGATCGGCTTAAAAGATTTATGAGCGCCGTACTTCTTTGACGGGTCGTAGAAGCTTTTGTATATCTGAAGATAGAGTCCCTTTTTGGTCATTGTTTTCTTTAAAAAATATGCCATTTTTACACCTCCAAAAGAATAACACGATAGCACTATATATTCTATCACAACAGAAAGACATTGTCAACACTTTTTTTGACAAAATTTGAAACTATTTTTAGGGAAAAATTGAATTTAAGTGGAAATTGTAACTCCTAAACTTTTATCGTGCTATTCCTAAAGACGGGTATTCCTAAAGACGGGATTTATTGCAAAAACAGGTGCGATTTTCGCATCTTTTTTGTTTTTGGGGTATTGCAAAGGGTGTATAAATATACTAAAATATACAATGTATTTTTGTCTGACGTTGCGGCGGGCTTTCCGCTGTGACATTTACATAAGAAAAATGCTGAGTTTACAAAAGATTAGGGGGAATATCTGATGGCATCATCAACCGATTCAAACGCGGGGGTAAAAGGCGTTGTTTCGAAGGTCAAGGATTTTGTGCTTGACTTATTCCGTCCCGTGCAGGAGGAGGACCTGTACGGCGACGATGAGGTATTCGAGACAGAGGAGCCTGTAAAAGAAGCACCCGCTGTTTTTATGTCAGAAAAGTCAGAACCTGCCGAGACCGGCAGCGAGGAGATCACCGCGGAAAAAGTCAATACTCCCGGAGACAGGCTTGAAGAGAAAAAGAAGGAATCTTTCGGCTTCTCAAGCCGCCGTCTGTATGCCTACAGCAACGACTACACAGGCTCCAGAGGATATGACGACAATTCCAGCGTTGCCTTCTCTCTTGCCGGAAATACTTCTTTCGGCAGAAGAAGGACCGAGACCGTTGAGATGCCCGCCAGTTCGGTGGTCTTCGGCGAACCCGCGACTGCTCCCGTAAGACCTTCGACGTCCACAGTCGCCGCGTCCGCAGCAGGAGATAAGGTCACTGACAGCGAGTCATCACCCGAGATCAACTATTCATACAGCGGATCGAGAGCTCCGGCGACTTTCGGATCGACTCCTATCACGAGATATGAGACTTCCGCGCCGGCACGGGACGTGAGAACTGCCGCGGCCGGTGACGATTCAGTCACGGTCAGAGCAAAAGCAGTTGTCGGCTTCAACACCAACGGAGCTTCCGGCGGCTCGTCTGCAGCGTCCGGATACACAGGACAGCGTACATCAAAATACGGAGGAATGACAATGGATAATACAACAGTTCAGGTTTTAAGACCTACGGAAATATCTGAAGCAACCGCTGCAGGCTCGCTCCTCAAGAAGGGCATAGTCGTGATCTGCAACCTCAGTGAGATCCCGGACAAGAACACCAGGATCCGTTTCAGCGACTTCCTTTGCGGCTGCTGCAAGGGCTGCGACGCAGACTTCTCCGAAATCATTTCGGTGGAATCCCCCAACGCCGTTCTGATCGCTGTTCCCTCCAACGTCACACTCAAGAACGCTGTGGAGACAACAAAGACCGAAGAGAAGCCCGCTGCCGCACCTCAGCTTGACATCGGCGGCGCTGACCTCAACGACATCTTCTCCTACACACCCGGCGAGGATGCAAGAGCATCATCCTATTTTGACATAGACTTCTGATATAACAATAAGAATGCGGCAATGACATTGCCGGCAAAGGCCGCGGACTCCGAAAAAGCTTCGCGGCTTTTTTGAACGCCACGCCAATGATGCCGGATGCGTACCTCGCTCCGGCGCCGACGGAGGAAAGCCACGGAGGCGCAGATCTTGGATTCCAATATCTTCACAAAGATACTGAACTGGCTGAAAACAGCTTTGCGGGACGCGCTGATAATCGCGGCCGTGCTCCTGCTTTGCTACGCGATAACACGGGACAATTTCGCCCCGTTTTCCGTGGGCTTGTTTCTGCCGCTGGCCTCCTTTACGGTTTTTGCGGTGCCGGGCTGTACCGGCAAGCATCCCGCATCTGAGATCGTCATCGGCGTCGCGGAGATAATAGCGGCCCACCTGATATGCGCAAGCTGGTCGGCGGAAAAGCTACTTTATATTCTGCTGTACCTTGCCGCCGGGGTGATCGGGTTTACGTTCGGCGCCGCCACAAGAAAACTGTCAAAAAAATAAGGCCGCAAAACTGATAAAAACGCCAATGCGAAGCCTCTCCGGTCTGGTGCCGGACCGGCTTCTTTTTCGTGTTCCGAAGGGTCTTTCGGGGCACGGGCCGGATCACCGCTCCGGCGCCTCCGAAGGCCGGCGTCGGGATCGGTTAAGCCGAAGGGAAAAGACACTTTTCCTAAACCTTCAAAATCGCCTTTATTTGCAAGAAAAATCACAGTACGGAAAATCGTGTTGGCGATGCTTTGAAGGACCGTTTTTAAAGAGGCGGAAAACCGCCGGAAACGGGCAAAAAAACGATAAAAAAACTCGACAATGAGGCCCGGAAATGATATAATAAAGTTGTATTTTCCCGGGATGCGAAAGGCCGTTTTTCAGGCGGTCTCAAGAACTGCTCCGGGGCGGGAGATCCGGAAGAGAATTTCAGATATTATCGGCTTCCGGGAGCTTAAAACTTAGGAGAAAATTGGCGAGATGGCTGACGAGATCAACGAGAACAAC
>JAGCZO010000006.1 GCA_017959965.1 Clostridia bacterium
CTTTACAAGGGTGATATAGAAGAAAAAGACGATTCCGAGATAGGCGAGTTTTGTACGGGCTATTTTTCCAAGGCGCCTGAGGATCCGAAGCCGATTGCAGTTTCAACAGGAAACAGGATCTACAATTTCATACAGTACTATTCCGGAGAGACTGTACCGGTTATCTGGTTCGATTCAAACCTCAACGTTTACGGTGTCGAAGACTACAGCAATGTAAAATTCTACGGCTACGATACGTCTTTGATAAGGCTCGAGGGCAACTCGCTTTATCTCACAGGCAAGGTGGGCGAGACCTACGTTTATCTGGAATATGAAGGGTTAAGAAACTTCTTCAAGGTAAGGGTATATCCTTCGGGCGATACTCTTCCCGGAGACTACAAAAAAGATATCGTAAGCTTCGACCCCGTACAGGACAGCTTTGCCGTAAGCAAAAGCGATACGCATAAGTACCAGATAAGAGGAAAGGTGGTATTTTCCGATCACACCTGGGCTGAGGCTTTTAACGATAATATAATGCTTGACGCCAAAGCTTATCCGGTTACGTTTGAGGTTGCTGACAGCTCTGTAATATTTGTTTCCTCAAGAGGGATAATCACTCCTCTGTCCGCCGGAAAGACCGAGGTCAAGGTAACGATAAAAGGGGAAAAGAGCTTTGCCGTCACTGTGGAAGTAACCGACTGATATACATAACTGATACGAATAATCGATCCATATGTTTGAAAGGAGCGTTAATTATGAGTTTCCCGAATGAAATACCAAACGAAAGACCCATGGAGGATCAGACTCAAAGAGGCCTGTTTGATAGTCTTGATCCGGCGAGAAACCTTGTTGATCTGAGACCCTTTGCCGACGATAAGACCGTTCTCAAAAACCCTCACAAGGGCTGGTTCTGGCATTATATCGATAACGGCTGCGGCTCGCCCATTTACAGAGACCGGGAGCTTGATGACAAGTATACCGTCCGTTTCCCGGGACTGAATCATCTTTACCTCAGATTTGACTGGAGCGACGTGGAAAAAGCAAAAGGCGTATACGATTTTTCCTATCTTGACGGTATTATGGACAAGTGGGGAAAACTCGGCTTTACATTTTCTCTCAGAGTTGTCTGTTACGAAACGTATCCCTTCATACCTTATGCCACGCCCGAGTACGTTTTTCAGGAGGGCGCCAACTGCTTCAGGCTTGCCAACGGAAGGATACATCCGGATTATGCCGATCCATATTTCTTCGAAAGACTTGAGGAATTCTTCAAAGTGCTCGGAGCAAAATACAACAACGATCCCAGAGTGGAGCTGATAGACGTGGGAACCTACGGCACCTGGGGAGAAGGTCATACCGTTGAGGGCGACGGAGTCATTTACCCCGTGGATGTAATCAAGAAGCATTTTGAGCTTCATCTGAAATATTTCCCGGATAAATACGTTATCGCCAATGACGATCATATTGCGGGAAGAATGTCACACGGTCAGAAGGAAATGGACGAAATGCTTGCGTACTGCGTTGACAGAGGTCTTGGCCTTCAGGACGATTCCATCTGCTGCGACGGCTATGCTACAGACATGGGCTATGACACCATGCGCGCTGCCTGGGCGTTTGAAAAAACATCTAAAAACGCGCCCACTGTTATTGAATTTGCCCACTATACCTACGTAAGACCCGATCTTGACTGTTATTTCAGGGACGGCTTCACGATCATTGAGGCGCTTAAGAACTCCCGCGCCACGTTTGCGGGCTTCCACGGCTATCCCGACAAATGGCTTGACAGTGAATACTATCTTACCGAATACTGCGCGAACCGACTTGGCTACTGGTTCTTCGTACCTTACGCTATCGTTCCTGATGCGTTCTCCCCAAGCTCCCACAACGTTTTTTCTCTTAAGATCGAGAATAAAGGATGGGCAAGATCATACTGGCCTTATGAGTTAAGAGCATGCATGAAGAACAGTGAAAAATCCATCGTCGTTCCTCTTGGCGGGGACGTAAGCAGCATCGAGCCTTCCGACGCCAAGGTCTTTTCTTTGAATCTTGACCTCCGTGATATTCCGGGAGGCGATTACGATTTTTGTATTGGGCTTTTTGAGAATGACAGACCGGTGAAGCTCGCGCTTAAAAATGAGCTTCTTACGGAAGACGGTTTTTACAGGATCAAAAAAGTAACTGTTTGCTGATCCGGTAGTATCGTTTTTCGAGTTATATGAAATAAAGGATCTCCGTATGACCGTACCGGGGATCCCTTTTCATACTTTTTTTTATTCTGCGAGCTGATGACTTTCTGGTTCACCGGCTTTTCTCTTTTTGTCCCTGAACCTGATTATACTGATCGTATTTGACGTAATGTTGAATATTTCGCATAAGATTCCTCCCAGAGACAGGATCGCGGTGTTGTACGATATCCAGCATATGGAATCCGGTATTTTCCATATTCTGATTTTAACAGGCTTTGTCTCCGTAAGGGCTATCGTTCCGCCGATGGAAGCGCCTACAGGCAGAAGGTTCAGCATGCAGGTGATCAATTCCGGCCTGACGATGAAAGTGTATACCGCATAGGATGCGAAATATGCTGTGCAGAGAAGAAGACATACGACTCGTGCTTTCAGCGGCTCTTTGTCCGAATCGATCTTAAGAAAAATGAAGTTTCTTAAAAGATAAAAAGAATTGATTATTCCTCCGAATACCCCGCCAAGGAAAAAATACGATATGAAGAAAAATGTGGAGCCAATCGTTTGAATAATGATCAGAGCTTTTTTGTTCTTGGCCTGAAATGACATGACCGTGAAAACCATGCCGAGAAGGCTCAGGACCGTTCCGACGGTTACTGTTGGCGATGAAAACATTTCGCTGACAGCGTTAGTTATAAAATCCATCCGATGCTCACTCCCGTCTCAGCGCTCGTTTTTCCTGGCCTGCATCCGGAAATCTATTTCGGAAGGGGGATCACCCGCATCCTCCCGGGAAATACCTTTGGCTTTTTGGATCTCGTACCAGAGCATTGTCATCGATTCCTCTCCCTCCCGGATGTCCGGCACAAGAAGATATCCTTCCTTTTCGGAATATAAAATGTCTTCAGCCTCTTTCACGTGACCGGATCTTGCGCAGGAAATGGCAAGATTAAGGCGGCATCTGTTGTTTGTCCTGACCTTTTGAGGAAGACTGTCGAACACTTCGATCAGCCGCTCATGGTGTCCGCTTGACTGAAGGATCCTGACGTACTCCTTGCCTAGAGACAGATCTTTGGGCTTCAGGCGATAAGCCGCCTCTATATACCCGGCTGCTTTGGCGGGATCACGAAGCTCTTCCGAAAGAAGGGCGAGACAGTAATACGACCAGGCGTTTTCCGAAAGACCGACAGACTTTATGAAGCATTTTTCAGCTTCATCAAAATTACCGTCGTAAAATAAATAAGTGCCAAGCTGATAGAACGTATACCAGTTTTCAGAGTCTTTGTTTTCAACGGCTCTCTTAAGAAGATAAAGCCATTCTGTCTGGTACATATACGAAGGGGGAACGTCCTCGGGATCATGCTCTCCCATCGTGCCGTTTTCCAGCAGCTCAAGCCAGTCTAAGGTCTCAGGGTCTTCAGCAGGCCCGAGATCAAGCTGGCTGTTCATAAGCCCGGTTTCTATGCCTGAAAGCTCGCGCCGTTTTTGTTCAAGGGCTCCGAAGGCATCGCCTCTGTAAAGGATCTTCTTTGACGGCGAAACCGCGGTTTTATGCGTATCCTGAAGCAGCTTCTCAAGATGATCAAAGCCTATGTTATCTGCAATGATATTTTTGACCTCAGTCTGAGCGGCTTGGTAATCCCCGAAAAGCTTCGTGTTATTCGCCTGCATGGGACCGAGGCATTCGAGCCATTCCCAAGTCGTATGAGGCGGCATCGGGATACATTCGTACTGTGTATGGGCAATTCCGCACTGTATTTCGTCATATGAGCCCGGGCTGCCCTTGGCGGTAAGATATCTCTGCCATTTTCTTCCGCCTTCGGAATCGCCCCAGATAAATAGCTTTCTTCCCTTAAGAAGAGAAGTGGAGGCTTCAAACAAACCGTATCCGTCTTTGTCAAGCTGTGCGATATAGTGGTCGTCCGTATCCTTCGTGGTCCAGAAATAATCCTTGGCAATGATGCCGCGGCATGGATAAGTTTGGTCGAAAGGGGTATTCAGATCTATCTTTCTTTTTATGACCTTGCTTCCTTCGGCTGTGAAATACCCATTGGCAGGTACTATCACTCTGTCGCCTTCCTTCCTTTCCACGGCAATGTTGGTCCACCAGTAGACGGGAACAACTGCTTTGGTGGGATTTGTGATCCTCGTTCTGACGTAAAGTACCCTCGAATCCTCCGGAATGAAGGCGTCCATCTGAACGACGCAGCATCTTGCCCTTTCGAACCAATAAAGTCTCAGTACCTGTGTTCCGTCGGGGAGGGCTGTTTCGGCGGCGCTGACCTTGTCGCAGGTGTAGGGGTGGTGACCCCGGAATCCGAAATTCCATTCGATACCGCCTGAGGTCCAGGCGTTTCTTGCCGCAAGGTTGCATGGCCTTATGACGTTGTTGACGAAGAGGAGATCCTTGTTATTGTCTTTGTCGTAAAGAGAAAAAAGCTTGGCACCGAGACCGGGAAGAAACACGGCTCTCAAATGATCGTTCTCAAGCACACACGCGTCAAGCTCCCTTATATCTTCAGAACGGTCGTAATTGTCCTGCATTCTGTAGGGAAAAGCTCCAGGGTATTCGCCGTACCATACAAAAAGACCGTCGCTCTCATCGAGAACGAAATTATCTGGCGCGGTATACGAATCCCTCATATTGCTTCTCAGTGAAGGAAGAGAGCTTATGGGTCCGAGATCAGAGCATGCGATATTCAGCTTTTCCGTTTTCAGAACTGTCATTTGATCCGATCATGAAATCATATTTCAAGTGTTAAGCCGTCATAAGCTGTCTCAATATTTTCAAGAAGCATTTTTTCCGCAAGCTTTTCGTGGGGCTCATGGAGTGTAAGCGCCATGTGGCTTATAACGAATCTGTTTATATACTGCGAAAGACTGTATTTTAGCTCACGTACCATGTTCAGGTTATTGTGTTCGAATATCCGGTAATCGCCCTTGATGTCTCCTATGGTAGCGTCAAGAACTATCATATCGGCGCCTTGCTGCAGAAGAACGTATTCGTTATACATGAGCCAGCTGCCGTCAAGAGCGTAATATAGCTTTTTCGAACCGTCGTCGATAAGAAAATGCTTTGCGTCCTCGCAGGTGGAATGGTTTGCGGCGACAGAGGTTATTCTGTAATTGCCGATGAGCCTTTGATCGTTTCTTTCAAAATGTACGAATTCTGCGCCGGCAGCTTCCAGCTTTTTTACAGTCTCCTCGTTGTAATGGTCTCCGTGGGTGTGGGTGTTTATTATCCACTCAACCTTTGAAATATCGACTCCGTATCTGTTCGCGGATAAGAAAACTTCCGGACCCGGATCTATGAGAAGAACTCCGTCGATCAAAACGGAGGAGAAATATCTGTAACCGGGAAATTCCGGAGGCACGCCTTTCCAGTCGGCGGCGCCTGTGCCTAAAAACTGTATCTTCATGTTAACTCCTTGATTATGTCGGTCGCTTAGCCTGTCGGCAATTCGTATTATATATTCATGCGTTTTATTATTCAAATAAAATCAAGAACGAGAATTCCTATGTAATATGGTCTTGCATATTGTCTTGACGAGCTTTTAATAATATAATCATTACGAATCATGGTCCCGGGAGAAACATTTATGAGAAGGGCGTCCCCTGACAAAGGCTTCTGGTTAAGTCTGCTGATCAATTTCATATTCAGGTATCAATGGGGCATACTCGCGCTGCTGCTGTTTATTCTGCATTTTATTTTCCCGGTTATTCCGATCTGGGTCTCTTTTATCGTTCTCGGCATCTGGTTTTTACATGCTCTCATTCTGACCCTTGTTCTTAGACTTATTGCAAGAGTTCCCACGGATATACACACTCCGCGGCCCAACAAGAACCCCTATTCAAAAAGTAATGACGAATATATCACGGTGCGGGCTGAGCGCGTGACTGACGAAGACCAAACCGTAAATGCAAAATCGGAATCGTAACCGAATATTAACAGAAAACGCGCGGCTCTCTGAAACGCCGCGCATTTTGGTGCCGATGACCGGACTCGAACCGGTACGATTTCTCGCCGCATTTTGAGTGCGGTGCGTCTGCCAATTCCGCCACATCGGCAAAGCTTTTTGAAAACGGAAGGGTTATGCCCAAGACGCCCGGTCATTATATAATATCGTAAAGGATATTTGCAAGTACTTTATCCGCCGGACCGGTATGTTTGCGTTATTGACATTGGCAATGCTCTTTATTAAAATCAACACAGGACCGCTTCCCGCAAGTAAAATAACGGATGTGAGAAAATGACTTTTGTTAAGCGCTTTGCCTGTATTCTTTTACTTTTCGTATCAGGTTGTCTTGTTTTGTCTTCCTGCATTTCAAACAGCACAAAATTCAGCGGCGATTCCGTTTTCACAGGGGTCAACGAGAACAAAGGCAGGTTCAACGAGGGTATCGTCGATTACACGTTGATCAAAAATGAAACCGTCTCGGATGCTTTTCCTTCGGATGCTTTGGGGACCCTGGTTTCGGAAAATGACAAAGGGGTCGAGGTGATATTCAGCGCTGATTTCAGCTCTGACGATAAGACCTGCGGCGGGGAGGCGGTTGAATATTCTCCCGACAGCTGCTCCGTAAGCGGCGGTAATCTTTATATACCGGCTTATGCCGAAGGCGAAACAGCTCACGGCTGGACCACCTGGGCTCCGAAGGCGGAATGCTTTACAGATGATTACTTTGGCGTTCAGATATCCTTTGACTGCGAGATTTCCTCCGACGGGAAAGCCGTCTGGTCGGCTCCCTTTATCGGCCTTTTCAAAGAGTCCCTTACTTCCATCGCCGACAATAATTCCGGCGGACTGTATCTGTCTCTGAATGACCTTTCAGGTACGGTAACAATATACTGTGACGAGTCAGGCAAATGGAACTGGCCCCAGGGCAATGCAAGCATAAAGCTTGGCGGCGACGCTCTTAAGGGCAGGATCCATGTTGATATCATTAACGTCGGGAGGGAGTACGTAAAACTTTTAATAAACAGTGAAGAAGTACTGAGACTCGTTTTCCGCGATGATAATAAATATGAGCTTCTGGACGCTGAAGGAACAGTTGCCGGCAGCGGGAAATACGACCCGGAAATACTGAAGGGTCCTTATTTTCAGATATTTTCTCATCTTGCGATCATCGGGATCGAAAACATGACCGTATACGGATTTTCGAAAGGAGTTACAAACGTGGACTACGACGTCGAAGCAAGGGCGAAGGACGACTTTTCCCTTGGACTTGATATTACGGAAAAGAAGGACCTAATAAGTATTTGCTACAGCGTATGGCATAACGCCATCAACGGTTCCGGCACAGGTCCGATAAAGAATATTTCAGATGTAACAGAGCTTCTTAAAACTTACGATTTTACTTCGGAATCAGGCTTTGTAAACAAGACCACGGGCGAAACAAGCAACGCCCTCACTAAGTTTCATTACTGGGGAAGGCCTGCGCAGGGCTATTACAGAAGCTCCGACGTTTCTGCTATAAGAAACAATATGACTCTGCTTTACAACGCAGGCGTTGATTTTATAATTCTGGATCTTACTTACGCAACAGCTCCGGCTTACGCGCCGGGAACCGCGCCCTGGGAGTCTTATATCGGATCCTCGGTTACTCCGCTCCTTGACACCATTATGCAGATGAGGGCTGAGGGCAAGGGAACTCCTTACGTTGTATTCTGGATGGGAAGCGGCTCCATGTTTCCGTATATCGACGAATATTTCCTTTCGGTGGAAAAGTGGAAGGACTGCTTTGTTTACTGGAACGGCAAGCCATTTATCATGAAATGGGAAATGAACAGCGATGAGACCTACGAAAAATGGACTGTTAGGGGCATGTACGGGCTGCAGGGGACGGCCTCGGAAAACCAGTGGTCGTACCTTGAGATCGACAATATGAAGACCGTAGCCTATGACAAAAACGGCGATCCTGTTCACATGTGCGTTGACGTGGCGACTCAGGAAACTTACATGTCTATGCCGACGGCTCACGGACGGCAGGGCGGAAGGTTCTTCAATCAGCAATGGAAAAACGCCTTTTCGGTACATCCCAAGATCATCACCGTCACATGGTGGAACGAATGGTGCGCTCAGCTTTATTATATTGACGGAGTAGGCTACGTATTTACCGACGATTTTAATGAGGAATACAGCAGAGATATCGAACCCCAGGACGGCGCCAACGGAAGCACCTACTACAACTGGCTCTGCGGCTATATTTCCGAATATCTTTCCGGCAATGAATGCCCCGATCTTTTCTTTGAAAACTGAGGACCGCAGGCACCTTTCAAAAGAACGTTTAACGTCGCTGGGCCGATGCTAAAAATATTCAGAAAATCTCTTGAATTTTTATAAAAAAAGTTTTATATTGAGTTTGAATCTTTAAATGAAAGGCAAGGTGAGTCGAAGTGGAAGAATGCGACAGTTCCGGACGAAGTATCGGTAAAAGCAGCGATGACCATTTATGCGCAAATACCATTAGATCGACAAAGCCTTTCATTTCCGTATTTTTCAGATTTTAAGGCTTTTCGGCAGTCACATCGGTATTTCCCGTAAGCGGATATTTCGGTTGCTTTTACTATCCCCGTAATTTTATTTTACGTTTTATTTATGCAGGGGGTGGTTTTTTTGCAGCAGTCAGTTGAAGATATCAAAACCAAAAATTTAAGAGCGCAGGCAGAGGGATCTGAGGAAAATGCGCATCTTGCCAATATGCTCGAACAGGACGGCGATGAAGAGCCGGAGACCGATGAGGAAGAGCTGGAGCTTGTAAAACCAGATTACGCCAAGGAGATCATTGACATAATCAGGGGTAATTACACTCCGAGGGCGATCAAAGACAAGCTTGAATCCTACCACGAAAACGATATTGCCGAGGTTTTAGAAGAACTCTCTGTCGCCGAAAGAAGGAAGCTTTACAGGATCCTTGACACCGACATGCTTTCGGCTGTTTTCGAGTATGCCGAATCAGACGCCGTCAGCGTTTATCTGTCGGAAATGGATCTTACGAAGGCCGCCAAGATCCTTTCGCTTATGGATACGGACGTTGCCGTTGAGATCCTGAGGGAGATCCAGCGGGACAGAAGGATCCTGATGATCGAACTCCTGGACGACGAAAAAAAGGAAGACATCGCTCTTATCGCATCCTTCGACGAGGACGAGATCGGCAGCAAGATGTCGACCAATTTTATTGTCATCAATGACAAGCTTTCCGTCAAGGAAGCCATGAGCGAACTGGTTGAGCAGGCCGAAAAGAACGACAACATCTCCACCATATTCGTGGTGGACGAGAATGGTATATTCTGCGGCGCTATCGATCTGAAGGAACTGATCATTGCCAGAAACGGAACGCCTCTCGACGACATTATAATCACGTCATTCCCGTACGTTTACGGTACGGAGAGCATTGACGAGTGTATCGAACGCCTGAGAGATTATTCGGAGAACTCCATTCCGGTCCTTGACAACAGCAACAGGATCCTTGGCGTCATCACATCGCAAAGCATTGTGGAAGTCATCGGAGACGAGCTCACTGAAGACTACGTTAAGTTCGCCGGCTTGACTTCAGAGGTTGATTTAAACGAATCTATATGGACAAGCCTCGGCAAAAGGCTCCCCTGGCTCTTCGTACTTTTGGGGCTCGGACTTGTCATATCCTCTGTCGTGGGTGTGTTTGAGGGCTTGGTGGTCTCTCAGCTGTCCATAGTAATGGCCTTCCAGTCGCTGATACTTGACATGGCCGGCAACTCCGGTACCCAGTCCCTGGCTGTCACCATCAGGGTGCTGACTGACGAAAATCTTGATTTCAAGAAAAAGATGAAGCTTTTCTTCAAGGAGATCAGGATTGGTCTGATGAACGGACTTATAATAGGCTCCCTTTCCTTCGGCGCGCTCGGTCTTTACCTCAGACTCCTTAAGGGCCTTCCCTGGAGTGCGGCTTTCGGCGTGTCCGGTTGCGCGGGGATCGCCTTGATAACGGCAATGTTCATTGCAAGCGGAATCGGCACTCTTGTACCTCTTATCTTCAAGAAGCTTAAGATCGACCCTGCCGTGGCTTCAGGTCCCCTGATCACGTCAATGAACGACCTCATAGCCGTCGTGACCTATTACGGTCTGTGCTGGATACTTCTCATCAACGCCATGCACCTTCCAGAGGTCCTGGAATCACTAAAAATATCATAGCTCCTGTGAGAATATATGAAAGACCCGCCTGTTGTGAATTTTCCGTCAGGCGGGTCCTGCTTTGTTGAAAACTTAATTATTATATCAGATCGAAGGTTCTGGGTCTTCTGAGAGCCGTTTCGTAATCGTAGTCGGGAAGACATTTGAATTCGAACAGCTTCTTCATCCATTCGCCCGAACCCTTGACCCACTCCGCAAAGGCGCTGTTGTGAAGAAGGGGTCCGATGGAGGTGACGTGATCACCGAGGGCAAGTCCGTGGACGCCGTCCTGTGTGATATGAAGCTCGAAAGGAACGTCGTTTGCAGCCAGAGCGCTTGCGAACAAAAGAGAGCTTTCAACAGGCACAACGGGATCATAAAACGTGTGAGCAATGTAGCAGGGCGGAGTGTGCTTCCCGACGTGCTTTTCAAGCGAGAGTATATCTTTGATATCAGGTTCATCGTGACCCTGTGCCGCAGTGGCGATGGTTCCCGGTTCTCTTCTCGGTCCTGAGGTTATAACAGGGTAGCAGAGGATAAGCGCATTCGGTTTGGCTTCTTCGGCTGTAACTCCCGCCTTTGCCAGTATCTTCTCATCGTTCCAGTATACTCCTAATGAGGCGACAAGATGCCCGCCGGCACTGAATCCGACTATCGCGATCTTGTTTATGTCGGTGTTCCACTCCTCGTTCCTTTCGCGGATCATCTTCATTGCCTTCATGAGATCCGTCAGCGGATTCGGAAAAGAGGCGTACTGTCCAACTGAATAACGCAGAACAAAGGTGTTGAACCCCTGGGCGGCAAAAGCCATTGCAATGGGTTCGCCTTCTCTGTCGGAAAGGGCCTGGTATCCGCCGCCGGGGATCACAACCACAGCGGGTCTGTTTACAGACAGAGGCATCTCGGGACTTTTGTCAAGGATGTAGGGGGTGAGGGATACACGGCCGTCTTCGGTCAGGTTAATTCTTTCAATATTGAGCATAATGTCCTCCTTTTAAAGAGCTTTTAAACGATTTTCAGTATATTTCCGCAGTCACGACCACGGGACAGTGGTCGCTTATCATGCAGGCTTTTTCATTGCATATAACGTCGTACGACAGTATCTTTGCATTGCCCTTGAAAACGATATGATCGATGGAGAAATCATTGCCTTCAATGGAAGGATCTGCGGGAACGTATGTGTACGACTGACTGTCGTATACGGGATTTTCGTGGTGAGTCCTTATGAAATGCTTTTTATCGCAATTTTCAAGGGAACAGCATCTTATACCGCTTGAGTTCAGTATCCGGAAAGGCTCCGAGTGAACGTCACAATTAAAGTCGCCTCCGCAGAAGATCGCTTTAGCGTTCCGATATTTGGCGAAAAGGGCGGAAAGCTCCAAGGTGTTGGAAATGCGGGCACTGTCTCCTTTTTCATCCTGCGAAAAGTACAGGTGGGTCGAAGAAACTCCGAATACGGTTTCCGAGGCTTTGTCTTTGAGAAGCGAAAAGGAAACGGACTTTGACGAATAGTCGTTGGGCCCGCCGTATAGAACGAATTCGTTTTCGATTTCTAAAAAGCGATCTTTCCTGTAAAAGACAGGAGTGTAGTTAAGATCGTTTCCGTGAAGATCGGGAATCGATTCAGTATAGCCAAGGGCGGACAGACAGGGCTTAAAGTCGCTTTTGTGCCAGTTCGGATGCATTTCCTGAAGAAACAAAACGTCCGGCTTTTCATCCCTGACGAGCTCACAAAGAAGCTTGTCCCTTGGATGCACCGGATTTCCGAATACGTCGGCCCAAACGTTTGAAGTCATCAGTTTCAGAAGCATTTTGATACTCCGCGTCAACGAGTTTTTAAAGCGTTTGCGGAGTTTCGGCCCGCAGACAGCCCTTGATTTCTCTGAGTGATTATATTGAATCCTGCTGCCCGTTGTCAATCACCTTGACACTTATATTGGGCGAATATATAATAAAAATGTATGTGAAAAAGATGCCACGGCATGATCCGAAGGCGCGGCAGATCGCATATTATCCGGCTTACGGGAGGTGATGATTTGAAAAGAATAATACGCTTTTTCAAATTGTTTACTCTTCCTGTCCTGATCCTGTCTTCACTTCTGTTTTTTTATTCCGTCGTTTTTGCCATCGATACGACTGTTGACGATCCCGAAGCCGCTCTTAGCTTTTTCGGCGATATTTCCGACGCCATAACAGTCGGAAATAACGAGATCAGTATCTCCGATCACGCCCTTGACAAAGACAGGTTTATGTCCTACATGCTTGCTCTTTACAATTACGAGCCTCTCACTTTTTTGGTGGCCAGAAACTATTCCTTCACCCGCAGTAAATCAACAGTTACCTCCGTTAGATTTTCTCCTGCATTCAGTCATGACGATGCTCTTAAAGCCATTCTTCTTTATAAAAATGCGCTCGATGACTGCGTGAAAGGTATTCACGGCGACTGGCCTCCGGAAGCCAAGATCCTTTACCTTTACGATTATATTGCAAATCATTTTGTCTACGATCATGAACTGGTCGTCAGCGACGCCTACGGGCTTGTGTCGCAAGGCAAGGGTGTTTGCCAGGCGTTCACACTTTTCGCAACAGGGGTTTTAAATATGCTTGGCATTGAGAACGACGTGATAATCGCTCCTTCCGTAAATCATATATGGAACCGTGTTAAGTTAGGCGGCGAATGGTACAACGTTGATTTCACCTGGTCCAACCTTGACGTTTTCGGTAACTGCGTTCACGACTACCTGCTGAGATCGGATACTCACCTCGGCATCGACACCGATTTTAAGCTGGTCCATATGAGTGAGACAATGGACTGGTCTTCCGTTTTATATCCAGAGGACAATTCAGCCGTTGATAAGTACGTGCAGGAAAAAGCCTGCTGGTACGACACGGACACCACATTCGTTTTCGTCAACGGCTACTGGTATTTTCTTGCCGCCAACGGAAATAAGATCGACTTCAGAAGGTCTCCCGACCTGTTCTCTTACGAGACCCTTTTCTCCTTCTCGGATCACTACATGACCGACAACGGTGCTCACTGGTCCGGCTATTTCGGCGGCATAACTTTTTCCGGAACCAATATTTTCTTTACCACCGCCAAACGGGTCATGCTTTACGATACGGTGACGGGTCTTTTCAGATCGCTTTACATTTATGACGGTAAGACCGAAAACTGTATCTACGGTATGTATGATAAGGGCGGGACTCTCGATCTTATCATAAGAAACTATCCTCCCACGGGAGGCACAGCCGATGAGTCTCACAACGTTGAGTCCGTATCCTTTGAGATACCGGCTGAGTATATACAGCCTAAAGAGCTGAGATCCTTTGCCAAAAACATCGAATACTCTCTTGACGAAGATACCGGAAAAAGGCTTATATTCGGCGTTTCGGAGGGAGATCTTCCCGAGACCCTTGTTTCTGCTCTCGGTGGAAAAGTCACTAAAGCGGACGGCTCAGCCTTCGGAGACAGAGAGACACTGACTACCGGTTCGGTGTTCAAAATGGGCGAGCTGGAATACCGTGTCAGTATCCCCGGCGACGTTGACTGCAACGGAAAAGTCAACGGGGACGACGCGGACTATATGCTTAAAGCTATTCTGAATCCCGACTATTTCCCGGTCTGCTATCTTCAGGACTTTGACGGCAGCGGCTCCGTGGACACGGACGACGCGATATATCTTTTTATGAACGAAGAAGAGCCTTCGGGTTTTCCCATTGCTAAGAAATAATATCATTGGCAAAGAGGTGCTTATGAAAAAAGCTGAGATCATTTCTGTAGGAACCGAATTGCTTATGGGACAGGTGGCCAATACGGACGCCCAGTTCATTTCCGCGCTGCTTCCCGGTGCGGGCTTCGGCGTATATTATCATACGGTCGTCGGAGACAATAAGGACCGGCTTGCTCAGTGCTTTAAAAAGGCTCTGGAAAGGTCTGATCTTGTGGTCCTTACAGGCGGCCTTGGCCCCACTGAAGACGATCTGACAAAGAATACTGTGGCGGAAGCGCTTGGCCTGAAGCTTGTTATCGACGAGGAGACCGTTAAGGATCTGGAAAACTATTTTGCAAGATCCGGAAGGAAGATGTCCTCTTCAAATATGTCCCAGGCTTATTTCCCTGAAGGCGCCGCTATCCTTAAAAACAAATGCGGCACAGCGCCCGGATGCATGATTAATAAGTCGGTCAACGGTATTTCTAAGATCGTTGTTCTTCTTCCCGGTCCTCCTTCCGAACTGAAGCCAATGTTCGAAGACGAGGTGCTTCCTGTACTCGAAAAAGACGCCGAAGAAGTTCTTAAGTCAAAGTTTTTCGACATAATAGGAGTTCCTGAATCCGAGGTGGAGAGCAGATTGTCCGACATCATCTCCGGAAGGACAAACCCCACAGCTGCGACTTACGTGAAAGAGGGTATAGTAACCGTAAGGGTTTCGGCCTGCGGGACTTCCGATACCGCGTCCGCGCTCATTGAAAAGGACGCTGAGGTGATCAGGGAAAGGTTCGGCAAAAATCTTGCCGGGGAAAACGGACAGAGCCTTCAGGAGACCGTCGTAAGACTTTGCGAAAAGCATAAGCTGTCAGTTGCCTCCGCAGAGTCCTGCACCGGAGGGATGATCTCGGAGCTTATTACGTCTGTTCCGGGGGCCTCCAACGTTATCAGGTCCTCTGTGGTGGTTTACAGCAACGAGGCGAAGATAAATATTCTTGGCGTCGATCCGGAGCTGATTAACAAATACGGGGTCGTAAGCGAACAGACCGCCTTGGCAATGGCCGAAAGGACCGCCGTTCTCTGCGGATCTGATATAGGCGTGTCCACGACCGGCAACGCGGGTCCGGGAACTCTTGAAAACAAACCCGCAGGGCTTGTGTACGTAGGCCTTTATTTCAGAGGAAAAACAGCCGTGAAGGAATGCCTTATAAGAGGCAGCAGAGAGCATATCAGACGCAGAGTATCAAATACCGCTCTTAATATGGTCAGAGAGGCTGTGCTCGGGATCGGAGAGGATAATGATCGTTAAAAATTCAAGCTTTGTGAAATCCTGCATAAAAAGCTCCGATCTGCCTGAATCCGATCTTCTTGAGATCGCTTTTGCGGGGCGCTCCAACGTGGGCAAATCGTCGCTTATCAACGCTTTGCTGAACAGAAAGAATCTGGCAAGATCCGGCTCAAGGCAGGGCATGACAAGACTGATAAACTACTATAACGTTAACAACGAGATACATTTTGTGGATCTTCCCGGCTATGGCTACGCCAAGGTCTCGAAATCGGAAATGGATCTCTGGGGCAAAGTGATTGAGAATTATCTCAGCGTAAGGCCTCATCTTTATCTTGTAATGCTTCTTGTGGACGTAAGACACGAGCCCTCGGAAGCTGACAGGATGCTGATGAACTGGATAAAGGCCGCGGAGCTTAATTATATCGTTGTCGCGACCAAATGCGATAAGATCTCAAGGTCGCAGGTCAACGACGCCTGCAAACTTATTAAAAAAACTCTGGAAATGCCTGATGATAAGAAGGTATTTCCCGTTTCGGCCGAATCGAAAAGAGGCATTCCCGAGTTGTGGGAGGAGATCGACAGTTTTATAGTGGAGGATGGTGAAAATGACAGCTGATAATAAAAAACCATTGTTTTTTGATAAGAATACCGCCGAGAAGATCGCGGAAAAGATCGGAACGCCTTTTTACGTTTATGATGAAAAGGGGATTGCGAACGCCATTGGCGAGCTTAAAAAAGCTTTTGCGGCTCTGAATTTCAAGGAGTATTTCGCTGTCAAGGCCTGCCCCAATCCGTATATACTTACTTTGATCAAACAGAACGGCTGCGGAGTGGATTGCTCAAGCCTCACTGAGCTCATGATGGCGGAGGCCTGCGGCTTTAAAGGCGACGATATAATGTTTTCCTCCAACGTCACACCTGCAGAGGACTTTGTATTGGCGAGGAAGCTTGGAGCCATAATCAACCTTGACGATATCACTCATATCGGTTTTCTTGAGAAGAACGGCGGGATCCCGGAAAAGATCTGCCTCAGATACAATCCCGGGGGAGATTTCAAGATCTCAGGCGCCATCATGGGAGCTCCGGGCGAAGCAAAATACGGTATGACCTTTGACCAGATACTGGAGGCATGCGCCATTCTGAAAGCTAAGGGTGTAAAGACCTTCGGGCTTCATTCGTTTCTTGCCAGCAATATGCTTGGCAACAAATACTGGGAAAAACTTACCGAGGTCCTTCTTGAGCTGACTGTTGAGATTAAGAAAAGAACTCAGACCGAAATATCCTTCATTAATCTTTCAGGAGGCATCGGCATTCCTTATAAACCGGAGGACAGACCGGTGGATATCTATAAGGTGGCTGCGTCAGTTGACAAAAAGATCAGGACTGTGTGCGAAACGGAAAACCTCCGGACACCCGAGGTCAAGGCTGAGCTCGGCAGATACATTACAGGTCCATACGGGGTGCTTGTGTCAAGAGTGATCCACAAAAAAGATATCTACAGACACTATATCGGTCTTGACGCCTGCGCAGCGAATCTTATGAGACCCGCCATGTACGGAAGCTATCACCATATCACGGTGCTGGGAAAGGAAAACGAACCGTCTGAAATGGTATATGACGTTACGGGGGGCCTTTGCGAAAACAATGACAAGTTTGCGGTCAACAGGGAACTTCCTGAAATAGATATCGGAGACCTGGTGGCCATCCATGACGCCGGCGCCCACGGCTACGCAATGGGATATAATTACAACGGCAAGCTCCGATGCGCCGAGGTCCTTCTGAAGGAGGACGGCTCATTTAAGCTTATAAGACGTGCGGAAACTCCCGCGGATTATTTCGCGACCTTTGACTTCGAGGGCGCCGAAATCAAGCTTTGAACAAACCTTCAATAAGTGCTAAAATCATACAATACTGAGGCAAGGCTTTAATACGCCTGCTTATGAGGTGATCAAATGAATGAGAATACGGGTATAAAAGAAATTGCTTCAAGAATTGCGGACCTCCGCGATATCTGCGGATTCTCCGTAAAGGAAATGGCCGAGTTCCTTGACGTTACAGAGCAGCAATATATGGACTACGAAAACGCCAAAGTGGACTTTCCGGTCAGTATCCTTTATGCTCTCGCATCTAAATTCGGAGTGGACCTGACCGAGATACTGACAGGCGTTTCGCCGAAGCTTACCAACTGCTCGCTTGTCAGGAAAGGCCGCGGAATTGCCGTTGACAGATACAAAGGTTATGACTTTGAGAGCATTGCCTATAAGTTCATTGGCAGAAAGATCGAGCCGATGATAGTTACCGTCGGACCGGAAACGGAGATCAATCCTCCCGCAAAGGTGTCCCATTCGGGCCAGGAATTCAATTTCGTTCTTGAAGGCTCCATAAAGGTCTCCTTCGGTGATACAGACTTCTTCCTGGAAGAGGGAGACTGTTTCTACTTTGATCCTACAGTGCCTCACGCTCAATCCGCCTGCGGCGGCAAGGCAGCCAGATTTTTGACCGTTATTTTACTCTGATTGGGAGTTATTTGAATATGAATTACATGCTGAACAAATATCTAGAAAGAGTTGATTTCGATTCTTACGAAGATTTCAGGAAAAACTATAAGCTGCACTATCCCGATGATTTTAATTTCGGGTTTGATATCGTTGACGGCTGGGCTGAAGCCGAGCCGGAAAAGCGTGCTCTTGTCTGGTGCGACGACCACGGTAACTCGGAGGTCTTCACCTTTACCGAC
This sequence comes from Clostridia bacterium, assembly GCA_017959965.1. Lineage (GTDB taxonomy): Bacteria > Bacillota > Clostridia > UBA1212 > UBA1212 > UBA1212. Next base: position 18,042 of record JAGCZO010000006.1, read on the forward strand.
GTTAAAAAGCAAAGCAACAAGATCGCCAATTACTTCAAAAGCCTTGGCCTTAAGAAGGGCGACAGCGTTCTTCTGATCCTGAAAAGACGCTACGAGTACTGGTTTACGGTAACAGCCTGCCACAAGCTGGGCATAATCGCCATCCCTGCCACTTTTCAGCTTACCAAAAAGGACATCGTCTACCGTGTGAACAAGATCGGCATAGACATGGCCGTTTGCGCCGACGATCCTTACGTTATCGAACAGATAGATCTATCCAGGGAGGATTGTCCATCTCTGAGATTTACAGCCAAAATAGGCGCAAAAAAGGATGGCTGGCTTGACTTCACGGAAGGTTATGCGAAACAAAGCGACGTTCTTTTAAGGCCGGAGGGTCCCGACAAGGTGATGGCAAATGATCCCATGATCATGTATTTCACCTCAGGCACCACCGGAATGCCAAAGCTTGTTCAGCACGTACAAAGCTATCCCCTTGGCCATATCCTTACCGCAAAATACTGGCAGCAGGTCAGGGAAAACGGCCTGCACCTGACAGTGGCGGATTCGGGCTGGGCAAAATTCAGCTGGGGGAAGATCTACGGACAGTGGATCGCAGGCTCAGCCGTTATGGGCTATGACATGGACAAGTTCATTGCCGCAAACCTTATGAGAATCATTGAAAAGTACAAGGTGACCACCTTCTGCGCTCCCGCCACTATGTACAGATTTATGATCAAGGAGGATCTCTCCGAATTTGACCTTTCGTCGGTACAGCATTTTTCAATGGCCGGCGAGCCCCTCAATCCCTCGGTCATGGAAGCCTGGCAGAAGATCACCGGCCACAGGATCTACGAAGGCTTCGGTCAGACCGAAAGCGTGGTCATTATGGCCAATTACCAGTGGTCCGATCCTATTCCCGGCTCCACCGGCAAGCCCGCCGCTTCCTTTAACATCAGGATCATGAGGGACGACGGCACTCCCTGCGACATTGGCGAGGAGGGCGAGATCATCATCGTTGGCGCAAAGGAGAACAGGCCTACGGGCCTTACGGTGGGCTACTATGACGACGAGGAAGCCAATGAAAAGCTCTGGCGCGACGGGAACTACCACACCGGAGACAACGCCTGGTACGACAGCAACGGATATATCTGGTTCGTGGGACGTAACGACGACGTTATAAAATGCTCCGGCTACAGGATCGGTCCTTTTGAAGTCGAGTCGGCTATCATGACTCATCCGTCGGTACTGGAATGCGCGGTAACAGCCGCTCCTGACCCGGTAAGAGGTCAGGTTGTAAAAGCCACTATCGTTCTTGCCAAGGGCTTTGAGCCCTCCGAGGACCTGAAAAAAGAGATCCAGAACCACGTCAAAAAGGTCACAGCTCCCTACAAGTATCCCAGGATCGTTGAATTTGTCAAGGAGCTTCCCAAGACAACCAGCGGAAAGATAATGCGCGGAGAAATAAGGAAACAGGCAACTCTGAACAGTTAATATTTGAAAGGATTTAAGAACATGAAGATTTTGGCATTTGACTACGGCGCAAGCAGCGGCAGATTTATTCTCGGAGAATTCAACGGCGAAAAGCTGGTCTTAAGAGAAACCCACCGTTTTAACAGCGATCCCGTTATGATGAACGACACGTTCACCTGGGACTTTCTCAGACTTTTCCACGAGATGAAGAAGGGGATCATCAATACCGTCAACGGCGGCGACAAGGACATCGCCTCCATCGGCGTCGACACCTGGGGCGTTGACTTCGGCCTGATCTCAAAGCAGGGAAAGCTCCTTGGAAACCCGGTGCATTACAGAGACGCCAGGACCGACGGAATGATAGAGAAAGCCTGCTCGGTGCTGTCCGCCGAAGAGATCTACAATACTACCGGTATCGCCTTCCAGAAATTCAACACGCTATACCAGCTTCTAGCAATGAAATACGACAATGACCAGACTCTGGAGATCGCCGACAAGCTGCTTTTTGTTCCTGATCTTTTCAATTATTTCCTGACAGGCGAAAAATTCTGCGAATATACCATCACGTCTACGTCCCAGATGTACGATCCCAACAAAAAGGACTGGGCGAGGGACATGCTGAAAAAGCTTGGGATCCGCACGGATATTCTTGCGGACGTTATTCCGGCGGGAACCAAGCTGGGCGGCCTTACCAAGAGCGTTCAGAATGAGCTTGGCGTAGGCGCAATCCCTGTCATTGCCGTTGCCGAGCACGATACCGGAGCCGCGGTCATGTCAGTGCCTTATGCCGAAAAGGGCGCCGCCTTCCTGAGCTCAGGCACCTGGTCGCTGCTTGGCATGGAGCTTGACAAGCCCATAATCTCTGAGGTCACCCGCTCTCTTAACTACACCAACGAGGGCGGCTATAACAACAACGTCAGACTTCTTAAGAACATCATGGGCCTCTGGATCAACAACGAGTGCATGAGAGACTGGGAGAAGAAGGGCGAAGCCATCTCTTATTCGGAAATGAATGCAGCAGTTGAGGCGGCTGATCCGTTTATAGCCGTCATTGACGTTGACCATCCCGATTTCTTTGATCCCTTCAACATGCCTAAGAAGATCCAGAACTACTGCGCCGCCACCGGCCAGAGAATTCCTCAGACCAAGGGCGAGATCATCAGAGTCGTTGAAGAGAGCCTCGCGCTTAAATATAAACAGTGCATCATCGGTCTTGAAGAGATCACCGGAAAGAAGGTCCCGTCGCTTAACATTGTCGGCGGCGGTATCAAGAATCAGATCCTCTCAAGGTTCACCGCCAATGCCATCGGAAGGCCCGTTTACGCGGGACCGGTCGAGGCGACAGCCATCGGCAACCTCTCCTGCCAGCTTATAGCTCTCGGTGAGGTCTCCGGCATCGACCAGGCAAGAGACGTCATCAGGGAATCCTTCCCCATAGAAGCCTACCAGCCTGTGAATACTGCTGCCTGGGACGATGCCTACGAAAAGCTTCTTGACCTCCAGGCAAAAGCATGACACGGCTTACTGACGACGGATGAAAGTACTTGTTATATCTGATTCCCATTATTCCGACAGGATGATCGTAAAAGCCTTTGAAAAGGAACGTCCCGACGTCATTTGCTTCCTCGGCGACGGACTTAAGGGTTTCCTTGAATTCCGCGATTATGAAATGCCGGACGGCGTTGACACTTATCTTGTCACCGGAAACTGCGATCACGAGTATGAAGGCGAATATGCCTTGTCCCAGGCTCCCCTTATCGGCGGCGTCAGAATGTTTATGACTCACGGTCACAGATTCGGCGTCAACCACTCACTGTCGGACCTTTGCTCAGAGGCTTACACGGAAAACTGCGGTATGGCTTTGTACGGTCATACCCACCTTCAGAAGCTCAGTTCATATCACGGGGTCACCGCTCTGAATCCCGGAGCTCTTGTAAACGGCGAATATGCGGTGATACATATCATTGGCGGCAAAACCGACATTAAGCTTTTGTCTTTGTAAAATCTTGAAAAGTTGCGGATTTTTTAATACGGAGAATTATTATGGACAGACGCGATAAGAACAATTATTATCTTGACCTGGCGGAAGTTGTTTCGAAAAGAGGCACCTGCTTAAGAAGGCTTTACGGAGCCGTTATCGTCAAAAACGACGAGGTGGTCTCAACCGGCTACGTTGGAGCCCCCAGAGGACGGAAGAACTGCACGGATCTGGGCATCTGCATAAGACAGCAGATGAATATTCCCAGAGGACAGCGCTATGAGCTTTGCAGAAGCGTTCACGCAGAAGCCAATGCCATCATATCCGCCGCCAGACGGGACATGCTTGACGCGTCTCTCTACCTTACAGGGCGCGAGGCTGACACGGGAGAGTATGTATTCAATTCCTGCTGCTGCTCCATGTGCAAGAGAATGATAATTAACGCGGGTATAAAGACCGTTTATATCAGAGATACGGAAAATGATTACAGGGTCATTGACGTTGAGTCCTGGATCACGGACGACGATTCTCTTTCAGGTCAGCTTGGTTACTGATACATAGTATTTCCCGGTCTTTTATAAAAACGGGTGATATTGTATGATGGTATTGCGCGGATGATCAAGCTGTTATCTGAATGATCTTTTTACTTGCGCCGGAGGTTTTTGAGATGAACGTCGGAATTGTTATAAACGAAAAAAAACAGGATGCCGCCGCTTACTATGCAAAGCTGGCGGAGGCTTTTCGAGCCAGGGGCGTCACTGTTTTCATTGCCGGTAAAAACGACATTTCCGGGGAAGTATATGAAAGCTCCGACGTGATCATAAGTATCGGCGGCGACGGAACCTTTCTGAGGGTCGCGGGTAGGGCGCTTCTCAATAACATACCTGTTCTGGGCTTCAATCTGGGCACTATCGGTTTTCTTACGGAATTCGATAAAGGTTCCATAGATTCCACCGTTGACAGGATATGCAGGGGCGACTATACCGTGGAGGAACGCAGCGTCCTTGACGTTTCGCTCGTTCGCGAAAATGAAAAACGTTTCATAGGACTCGCCGTTAACGACGCAGTGGTCACAAGAGACGTTGAGGCAAATACCTGTCATCTGGCTGTCCATATAAACGGCTCCTACGTTGCCACCTATACCGGCGACGGAATCATTGTCGCCACACAGACCGGCTCCACAGCTTATTCACTGTCTGCGGGCGGCCCTATAATCGAACCGGGAAACGACGTTCTGCTTATCACTCCGATATGCTCTCAGAAAATGGGCAGCAGGACCATAGTCGCCAGGCAGAACAGCAGTATCTCCGTAAAACCTGTTTCGAAATCAAAAAAGGTCAGGCTTATCATTGACGGCCATATCGCCGAAAAGGTTGAGCCCGGTGACGAGGTCATCTGTGAAAGCTCCGGGAAGAAGATGAAGATCTTAAGGATCGATCCGCCGAACTTTTATTCGGCGGTTGCGGGGAAGCTGTTCGGCGAAAGCAGAAATACGGAGGACTGATCTATGCTCTCTTTTCTGTCCATCAGAAATACCGCCATTATCGACGACCTTACGGTTGAATTCGCTCCCGGCATGAACTGTATCTCGGGAGAAACAGGCGCCGGAAAATCCATCATTATCGATTCGGTCTGCTATCTCCTTGGCGATAAAATGAGTAAGGACATTATCAGAAGAGGCTCGTCCTCCTCTGAGATCACGGGCGTTTTCAATACGGATCCTCAGGATGCGAGGATCTCCGCAGTTCTTTCGGAGCTTGGCATCGATCCGGAGGAAGACGGTACTGTTGTCATTTACAGAGCTTTTTCCGACCAGAGCAGGAACGTCTGCAGGATCAACGACAGGATCGTTACGGTCTCGGCTCTTAAACGCCTCGGTGAGGCCCTGGTCGACGTCTACGGCCAGCACGACAGCCATTCATTACTTTCAGCTCAGAATCACATTAATTATCTTGACGCATTTGCGGGCCCGGGATTTGAAAATGCGCTCGCGGCTTACAGGGTAAAGCTTTCGGAGCACAAAAAAACTCTTGAATTAATTGACGAGCTTAACGTTGACCCGATGAAAAGGGCTCAGCTTATCGATCTTTTAACGTTTCAAGTAGGCGAGATCGAAGGCGCTTCTTTGAGATCCGGGGAAGACGATGAACTTGAAGCAAAACAAAAGCTTATAGACAACGCGGAAAAGATCCGCGATTCTTTGGCGTTTGCGCTTGAGATGCTTGATGGCTCAGGCGGTTATGATCAGCAAAGCGGGGCAATGTCCGAGCTTGACAATGCGGCCGCGAAGCTTTCCTCAATTGAAAAATTCTCGCCGGAATTCGGAGAATTGGCATCGAAGCTGAAGGAAGCATACTATATCCTTGAGGACGTCAGAGACACACTTTCGGATGACACGGATGAATATTCCTTTGATGAGGGGGAAGCCAGACGGATCGAGCAGAGGATAGATCTTATATATGATCTGAAGCGGAAGTACGGCAAGACTGTTAATGATATCATTGCTTTCGGCGCTGACGCAAGGGAAAGGCTGGATAAGCTGCTTGACTCCGAAGAGACCGCAAGAAAGCTTCTCAAAAAGTCTGAAGAAGAGATCGCAGAGCTGAGAAAGTA
>JAGCZO010000107.1 GCA_017959965.1 Clostridia bacterium
AAGATCGACGCCGCCAAGCTTCTTCTTGCCAATATCGAAAACTCCTTCGTGACGCCGGTGTTCAACGGTTCGACCTCGCTGAGGACCGCCGCGGGAGACCTTATCGAGTTTACCGTAAAGAACGAAAGAAGGGGAAACGCGGTAGACGACGCCAGGATCGACGAGATATACGACGAAATAAGAATGCTTCATCGACTGGAAAAGAGATCCCTTGGCGACATGCCCGGCGAGTCCGTGGCGCTGCTGGTGATTCTTGCGGCGGCCTGGGTCTGCATCGGCGCATGGTTTTCAGTTTCAGCAACACTCAAGAAAAACTTGAAATAGAAACTCTGATGTAGTAAAATTTCAGCGGTATGGCCTGCGCCATACCGCGTTTCTCATATACTTAACATATGATTTGGAGGTAAATAAACAATGAAGAAACTTTTTGTTTTATTTATAGCAGTACTGATGATAATCGGTGTTGCCGCATGCACACCGACCACGACAACGGATATCAACGCTAAATCCGAGGGCGTTATGACATACGCCGAATACGAGGCTGCTGCGATCGACTCTGCAGTTGTGATCGAAGCTTACGTTCAGGATCACCAGTCCTGGTGGGATAACAAAATAACTGTCTATGCGCAGGATAAGGACGGCGCTTATTTCCTTTATGAGATGGCTTGCTCCGAAGCTGACGCAGCAAAGCTTGTTCCCGGAACAAAGATCAAAGTTACAGGAACAAAGGCTGAGTGGTCCGGCGAGGTCGAGATCGCTGACGCGACCTTCGAATTCGAAGAGGGCAGCTATATTGCGGATCCCGTTGACGTTACAAATCTCCTGGGCACCGACGATCTCATAAAGAAAATGAACCAGAAGGTATCCTTCAAAGGAATGACTGTTGTCGCTTCCAAAGTCGAAGGCGATGATACAGAACACGCTTTCCTTTACAAGTGGAACAACTCCGGCGAGCAGGGCGATGACCTTTACTTCAACGTTGCTATCGGCGACAATACTTACACCTTCACCGTTGAGTCTTACCTCAGAGGCAAGGACACAGACGTTTACAAGGCAGTTGAGGCTCTTAACATCGGCGACGTTATCGATCTCGAAGGCTTCCTCTACTGGTACAACGGAGCCCATCCTCACATCACAGCTGTGACAGTTAAATAATTCAAATGATCAACCTGCCGGCTCGGTCTTATCGACCCTGCCGGCTTTTTACGCAAAAAATACTGATGTTTTCCGGATGTTTCCGGAAGACTCACGCGGAATGACCGCTGCTGTCGTTTTTTTAGTCAATGGATATCTTTTTTAAGGTAATATCGCTGCTGGGCGGCCTGGCCATGTTCCTTTACGGAATGAGGCTCATGAGCAACACGATAAAGGAGAGTTCCTCCGGAGCTCTGAAGAAGGTACTTGAGACAGTTACGAACAACCCGATCAAGGCTTTTCTTCTCGGCTTGCTTGTGACCGCCGTTATACAGTCGTCCACCGCTACGATAGTCATAACCGCAGGTCTTGTCGCAGCGGGCGTGCTGAAGGTCAGACAGTCCGTGGGCATAATCTTCGGAGCCAACGTCGGCACCACCATCACAGGCCAGATCATCAGACTTATTGACATCAATTCGGAAGGCTCTGCCAGCTGGCTGGGTATTTTCAAACCGTCGGCGCTTGCCCCGATAGCGCTTGTCATCGGCGTTGTACTCTTCATCTTCCTGAAGTTCAAAAATTCCGACAAGACCGGAGCGATCCTCATCGGCTTCGGCATTCTGTTTTCCGGACTCAACAGCATGTCGCTGGTGGTGTCCTCCATAGACAAATCCTTCTTTGAGCAGATATTCACAAGCTTCGGCGACAATCCTTTCCTTGGCTACGCCGCAGGCGCGGGTGTTGCTTTCATACTGCAAAGCTCATCTGCCACCATCGGTATTCTGCAGACCCTGTCCCAATCCGGGGCGCTGTCCTTCAGCGCCATCACGCCGATAATCGTTGGCGTTTACCTTGGCGACAGCGTCACCACCGCCATTGTCTGCTTCATCGGCACGAAGGCCGACGCCAAGAGGGTTGCCGTTACAAACCTTATTTTTAACTTGCTGAAGACGGTTCTCGTGATCGCCGGCGTTCTTATCGCGTTTTACACTCATCTTCTTGATCAGCTCTGGAACATGACCGTTAACGCAGGTATTATTGCCAATACGAACTCGATATTCAACGTGGCCAGCGCTCTTATTCTCCTTCCCTTCGGAGGGTTGATGGTGAAGCTGGCTTGCAGGATCGTGAAGGACGACAGGGTAAAAAGAGGCAAATACGACGACAAACTGGACGCTCTCAGCCCCGTTTTCTTCGCAACGCCGGCCCTTGCCTTCAAGAGCTGCTACGAGGCTCTCCTGGCAATGTTCAATGCGTCAAAGACCAATATTCAGAAGGCAATAGGACTCCTTGACACCTTCGACGCCGGCATCGCCCGGGAAATAGAGGAGGAGGAAGACTGCGTCGACCAGATCGCCGACCGGGTCTCCAACTACCTTGTCCAGCTTTCACCCCACATATCCTCCGATCTCCACGTCAGGATACTTGACGAGTATTACAAAGTCGTTACGGAATTCGAACGTCTCAGCGACCATGCCATGAACATAAAAGAGGTGGCGGCAGAGCTCCACGACAATAACTCCGCCTTTTCGGACGACGCAAAGCAGGAAATCGCAGTGCTTACCGACGCGATATACAGGATCCTGGATCTCTCTCAAGCTGCCTTCGAAAAACGTGACGAGACCTCCGCCAAACACATCGAACCTCTGGAGGAGGTAGTCGACGACCTGGTCAACGCTCTCAAGGAGAACCACTTGGCAAGGCTTCGTGCGGGCCGCTGCAACGTTTACATGGACACCGGCTTTTCCAACCTCATGTCTGATCTGGAAAGGATCTCCGACGTCTGTTCAAACATCGGCGTTGCCACAGTCGTCAGGACCGAAACGAAACTTGAGATCAACTCCCACGATTACATCTCAAAGCTTCATTCAGGCCGTGACGAGGAATTCAACACCGAGTACACCAGGGCCCATGCCGAATTTTTCGGAAAACTGGGGAAACTTAAAGCTCCAGATGAAACTGCTGAAGAGACAAAGACATCAGAGGTTGACTGAGTTCTTATCACAAAAATCATAAAAGACATTTGCCCCCGGAACTGCTTCCGGGGCTTTTGATTTATAAAGGATGTCCCGGTTGAGGCTTCCCCGCACTTTTCCTTGACATACAGGGACGATAGTATTATCATTTACAAAGCAAAATAAATCACTGAGTTCACGTTTTAAATGATATTTGCAGCAGGAATAACTGCCGCCGGGAGTAAAAGCATGACGCCGCTGATCAAAAAATGGATATTCGTTCTGATAATAGGCCTTCTCGCCATTGGCGTCGGCGTGCTTCTGTTTACCGCCTTTGACCCCATCGTCAACGCTATCGAAAAGACCAGGGCCGAGGTCGCGGGCAGCAACGCGTTTCAGTCATATCTGATGGCCGAGGACAGAAATTTTTCTTCGCCGGTAGATGTCTACATAGTTCACCATAAGTACCACATCCATTGCACAAGCCTGAACTACAAGGACGCCGAAATGATCAAACTGACGGACGTCGCCAATTTCGTCCGCATCGGCAAGGTCCTTGAAGAGGGCACGTACGAATCCGGCGTTTACGTTGAGGAAGTTTCGGAAAAGGTTTTCCTTTACAAGCCCCTGAATCCCGGCGACTCGCTTGTGGGCCTTCGCGTGGCAGACGGTTTTGAGTCCATTCCGGGCTACACCTACTACGGAACAATGGAAAACTGCGACATCTACGTCCGCAAGTAAAAACCGATCTTTAATTTCAAACAAAGACTTTCAGAGGGCTTGACCGCAAGCCTTTTGTTTTTTGCGGCAATATAATACGTCAGCACACTTCAAAAAATCGTTGACACAGCAAATCGTTTTTGTTATACTCTCATAGCCGTGGTGGCTATAGCTCAGTTGGTTAGAGTACCAGGTTGTGGCCCTGGGGGCCGTGGGTTCGAGTCCCACTAGCCACCCCACAAAGAGACCGGGACGGACAGAAATGTTCGTCCCGTTATTTTTGTGGGGTGGCTTAAAAGGGGTCCCCGAAAGTGCTTGCACTTTTGGGGAGGAGGAGCCGCAACGGCGAAAATAAAGTCTTTCAAGGAGAGAATGATATAGTATCTTGGAAGACGAAATCGTCGACGTTCGCGGCGACGAGAACCCGAGAGGGTCGAGGCGTTGCGAGTGATGCAAATGGAGCCTTTCAAGAGGACCGTGTTTGTTATTCTTGAAAGGCGGAATCGGCGTCGCTCGCAGCAACGGCGTACCACTAGCCACCCCATGAAAAATTAACGCAAGTATTTTTGTAAGCTTACAATAGAGATACTCAAATCAGTTTCAATTTACAGGTTCTCATCACAAACGGCCCAAACCCTGTCCGGCTCCACTCTGCAGGGCAGGGCTATGACCTTGACGCCGGCCCGCTTCGCATCCTCCAGAGCCTCTCCGAACTCCGGATGGGTCTGAACATTGGCTTTGACCTCAAAAACA
>JAGCZO010000108.1 GCA_017959965.1 Clostridia bacterium
AATGTTTGAAGTGCTTTCCGGCTTTGCCGCGGCGATTACTACAGCAAATATTATGAGCGAAAAGATAAGAGACACCGTGAAAAAGGATCCCACCGCGATCCCGATTATGGAAACGATCTTGAAGGCTTTCTTCTCTCTTGTGAGATTCCTTTTCATTCCATCGATCACAGCGGCTTCATCGGCCGTCAGCTCCGATCCTTCTCCTGCCGGGATATAACTGTTATCGCCGGATACGAAAGTATTTACGTTTTCGCCGCAGTTAACGCAAAAAGAAGCGTCATCCGGATTTACATATCCGCATTTCATGCAAGTTTTCATCATGCACCTCCGTTAAATTTTGATCGCAAGAAATTATATCACTGATTGTTTAATTTAACTGAAATCTTATCCAGAATGTGTGAGTTTCTCTTTACGTATATGTGACTTCTGATAAAAAATATCAAGGCTATCTGATTAAAAACCGCGTACAGAACCATCCACCTCACGGCTAATGCGTGATCTCTGACAAAAGCAGGATCTTTTGCTGAACTTCTGATACATTTCTTGATCTTTTTCGCGGCAACAAATCCAAAGATCGCGTCCGGAAAGCCTTTGAAACAGAACATTACAGTAATGATAAGAACCGACGCCAATGCGGATCCTAATGCATAGGAAGCGTATTCGTTTCCGTTTTCTCTGATCGTTGAAACAAAGATCGTTACGAAAACATAAATGATGAGCGACGCAATACATGCCAAGATAATAACCGAAACCGCGATGCATGCGCGTCTTTCGTTTCTGAGATTTCTCATGATGCCGTCAATAACGCCTTTTTCTCCGACGTCAAGCCCTTGGCGATCGTATGACGCTTCATATTCGGTTGTTGTCTTACTTTTTATCTCCAATTTTTTTCAAGATTCCTTCTTTTTTAACTTTGGCGGTATTGAAATCGCCAATGGTCTCATTTACCGTTCCCACGTATGAAAAAGTATCAGGGAAGGTCCTGAGTAATCTCTTTATGGGGGTCACCTGGAACTTATTGACAACAAAGATCAGCACGGCTTTTTCTTCCTTGGAATAAACACCTGTACCGTTGATAAGTGTGCCGGTGTGATTTGTCACTGCCATCACCGCGTCTATCACCTTCTGGGGCTCCGGAGTGATAATGACAAATTCCGATGCTTCCCTGCCGTTTCGCCAGATAACGTCTGCTATAAGCGAGTCGGCAAGGCAGAACATGACGCAGAGGGCAACAGGTTTGTAGTTTAAGTTTTCAAGACTGAATACTCCGTCTTTGTAAGAATAAACGAAGAGCGATATTACGGCGACTGCACTGTTTATTACAAAGCTTGCCCAGAAGAAATTGAATTCGGGTTTCTTCTCCGACAGTATCTTTGATATAACGTCCGTGCCGCATTGGGAACCTAAATTTTCGTAGCATATAACAGTGACCATTCCCGACGTTACACCGGCGATAAGTACCGGAAGGACCGTATCCTGGCCATTGGCGTTGTACTGAAGAAATACGGGATCAATGTTCTGAAGTATTATGTACAGTACGGAATAGGTTATGCAGAAATAGTAGGATCTTATGGCGAATCTTCTGTAGCCCATAAAGAATGCCAGCAGACAGAGGGGAAGATTTATGATGATGTTAAGGTAGCCTACGGAGAAGCCGAACAGGTACTGCACCATTACACACAGACCGCTTATCCCGGACGGCGCGAAGTCGTTGGGGATGATCAGAATGTAAGTCGCCAGGGCAAGAAGCAGAGCCGCCAGAGTTATTATTAAATATCTTAATGCCACGTTTAATATTTTTTTCATTGTCAGTTATCACTCCTCCTTTCAATTATACTTATACGCGTAATTAAAAACAATTCATTTGGATAAAGAAGAGCCTGTTTGGATGATGATATACAATAAATTGAAATAGTTTTTCCGATAGAGTAAAATGTTCTCGACGATTTTTGCCGGGAGGGCTTTGATATGGAAAATAAAAAGAAGATCAGTCTTAATCCGGGGACTCTCCTCGGCCCGCTGCCTGCGGCTCTTGTAAGCCTTGGAACTATGGATAAGTCGAATATTATCACCGTCGCCTGGACCGGTATTATAAATTCAAAACCGCCAATGACGTATATATCCGTTAGGCTTGAGAGATATTCCCATAGGCTGCTTCTTGAAAAGGGCGAGTTCGTTATCAATCTTCCGTCATCTGATCTTACAAGAAGAGTGGATCTCTGCGGCATGAAGACTGGCACAAAAGGAGACAAATTCAAAATATGCGGATTTAACAAGCTTCCCGCTGAGAAGCTTGAGGACTGCCCGGTTATCGCGGAGTGTCCCGTCAACATTGAGTGCAGAGTCACCGAGGTAAAACACCTCGGCTCCCACGATATGTTTATGGCTGAGATCGTCGGCGTTACGGTGGACGGGGAATTCGTTGACGAGAACGGAAAGGCGGATCTCAGGAAGGCAGGACTTATATCATACCTTCACGGGGAATACTTTGCAGTCGGCAGAAAGCTGGGCGAATTCGGCTTCTCCGTCAGAAAAAAGAAACAGTGACAGCTTCGTCACACCTTATCCGTCTTAAACCAGGTTTTGAATTCCGTTAATTCGTCAAAAGATCTTCCGGCGGCGTAATAAGGTATCAGCTTTGATCCGTTCACAGTGACTGTAAACGGATCTTTTATCATATCTTTAAAGCCTTTATTTACCCGGTAGTTTTCTATGGGTTTTCCGCAGGTTTTGTCAAAATGCTTTGGATCAAAGCTTCTGTCAAGAGCCAAAACTGTCGGACCGTAGGTGTATAACACTGACTTTTTCGCCAATGGATTCACGGATACAGGCGAATAATGAGCTTCCGGTCCGTAATTAAGAGAGAAGCGAAGAATGTCTCCGGGGGAAAATATCTTTTCTATAATTGCGTAACCTTTATCTTCTTTTACTGTTTCCGAAGCCGTATAACTCTTGGCAAAGGATGGGATTCTGAAGGCAAGGCTTATACCATCCGCAGGCGTCTTCAGTATTTTTACCGATACGTCTCCGTTGTAAGGATACTGTGTCTCCACTTTAAACTCGGTGCCGCATTCATCCTTGTAAGTTTCCTGTATGAAAAGATTCAGGCAATAGGTATTCCTTTTTGCCGGGGCTCTTGTTACTGAAAGCTTTGGTATTACCGCAAGCCCCATGGGCCCGTTGGCGGTGCAGCAGGAAAGCTTCATGCTGCCGACAAGATAGGAAAAATTGTCGAAATAGCCTCTTGTACCGTTAAATTTCGGAAAATATTCGAAATAACCTCCGTCAGGGGAAAGGGCGCCGATAAGGGCGTTGTAAAGAGAGAGCTCTATTTTGTCAACGTACGAAACGTCTCCCGTGATAAGATATGCTTTGAAAAGAAGCTTGATACATGTGACGGTGACGCAGGTCTCCATGGCAAGCTCTATATCGGGATTAGTCTGTTCGTAGTATGTTCTGTTCCACTGTTCGCCTTTGCCCGGACCGAGATTATAAGGCGCGTCGGCGCCTCCCGAGCCGAGATAAGTTATTTCTTCCTCAAGGATCCTGCCGATGAAATGTTTTGTCGCCTCAAGAGCGGAAGCCTTGCCGGTTGCCCTGTAATATTCCAGCAGACCCTCAAAGCAGCTCATCATTTCGTAAGCCTTGGCGATGCTTTCCTTCGGGTTTCCGTTTGAGCCGATCTTGTAAGGACTTTTTCCGGAAAGAGCGGCCTTGAAAATGTTTTCCCTTGAACATGCGCCCGAATCCACTATGTATTTTCCGAATTCAAACAGATTTTTATTGCCGCAGACAAGATAAAGCTTCATCACCGGCTCAAGTATGGAGGAGGATTCGATGCCGCAGAAGGCCCAGCCGGTATCGGTGATCTTTGTTTTTCCGGGACCTTCGCCGATCTGGAACGCGGTATATTCGGCCAGGGATATCATTGCCTCAAGGACGTCGTTTTCCTTGTCAAGGCTTGGACCGAAATTCTCGAAATACTCGTAAAGGCCCAGAAGTACGTATTTCCTTTCCCAAAGATCCGAGCCGTTGGTCCCATTCGGTTGAGCCTCGCGCTTAACCGTGCTTATACAGCCGTCCGGGTCTCTCGTTTTCAGGATCTTACGCACCATCCCGTCGATCATTTCTTTGAGTCGGCTGTCGCCTGTGTATGCGCACAGGTTGGCGGCGGCTCTCAGTATTTTACCGAAGAATTCTCCCGCGGCAAAGGGGTCCGATCTTTCCTTGAACCAGCTGACAAGGGCGTCGGTATCCAGCTTAAGAAAGAGACTGTCGATCACTCTGCGGATCGCGTCGTCAAACATACCTTCCATCCTGACCTCTGTCATTTTGGAGGGAATATATAGATCTCTAATTTTCGAATAATTGTTCATAGCTCCACCGCGGCTTTCATAAGGTGTTATAATCAATGCGGATTATAAACAAATGACTGTCTTTATTCAATAATGATGACGTACCGCCACAAAACCGGAAGTCAAAAAAAGCTTTTAATATATTTTAAAAAGTGTTAAAATCAATATTCAAACGCGGCCGCTCCGGCTCACGTTTTTACAAAATGATCTCTCCGTAAATATAAGCTGGTTTTGCGGAGTTTTCAGAAAGGACCATAATCAATGAAGCATATCGATATCAGAGAGATATATTCAAACAGTTTTTACATTGGCAAAACTGTCACCGTCTGCGGCTGGGTCAGGACCTCGAGAGACTCCAAAAACGTAGCTTTCCTGGAGATCAACGACGGTACTTCTTTTAAGCACCTTCAGGTCGTTATAGATAAAGAAAACATTGCGGATTTCGACAACGCTATGAAGCTTGGCTGCTCCGTCAAAGTGATCGGACAGATCGTTGAAAATCCCAACAACGGTGTTGAGATCAACGCAACAGGCATAACCGTTCTGGGAGAAAGCCCCGCGGACTATCCTCTTCAGAAAAAGAGACATACCCTTGAATTCCTCCGCACCATGCCTCACCTTCGTGTCAGGACCAATACCTTCAACGCGGTATTCAGGGTAAGGTCCGTTCTTGCCAGCGCCATCCACAACTATTTCCAGTCAAGAGGCTACGTCTACGTTAACACACCCATCATCACCGGCAGCGACGCCGAGGGCGCAGGCGAAGTTTTCAGAGTGACAACTCAGGGTTTCGACCACGGCTGCAAGACCGAAGAGGAATATTACGCCAATGATTTCTTCGGAAGAAAAGCGGGTCTTTCTGTTTCCGGCCAGCTGGAGGGAGAAGTCGCGGCAATGGCCTTTGGCAAGATCTATACCTTTGGCCCCAGCTTCAGAGCGGAGAACTCCAACACCCCCAGACATCTTGCGGAATTCTGGCACATTGAGCCCGAGGTCGCTTTTGCGGAGCTTCCCGATATCATCGATATCGCCGAGGACATGATTAAGACCATCATTTCCGACGTACTTGCAAAATGTCCCGACGAGCTTGCCTTCTTTGAAAAGCATTTTGAACCCGGCCTTGTGGACAAGCTCAGAACGATCATTTCCCACAGCTTTGAGATCCTTGAATATACCAAGGCCATCGAGATACTGAAGCAGGCAGACAGAGAATTCAATTATCCCTGCGACTGGGGCTGCGATCTTCAGACAGAGCACGAGCGCTATATCACCGAGGAAGTGTTCAAAAAGCCTGTGTTCGTCATCAACTATCCCAAGGATATCAAGGCTTTCTATATGAAGCAGAATCCGGACGGAAAGACCGTTGCCGCCACTGACCTGCTGGTTCCCGGAGTCGGCGAGATCATCGGCTGCAGCGAACGTGAGGCAGATTATGATAAACTCATCGCGGCTATGAATGCAAGGGGAATGAAGCTTGACGATTATAAGGACTATCTCGACCTGAGAAAATTCGGAAGCGTTCCTCACAGCGGCTTCGGCCTTGGCTTTGAAAGGATCCTCATGTACATCACCGGCATGTCAAACATCAGGGACATCTGCCTGTACCCGAGAACCGTTGGATCCATCAGATAATATTTTTATGCTCCGCTGAAATCCCGTTTAGGGTATCATGCGGAGCTTTTTTATCCGAGGTGCTTTTATGAACTGGGAAGAATTTGAAAACACCGCACGCCAATGCAAAGCCTGCGGCCTCTGTGAGGGTAGACTGACCGTTGTGATCGGCAGGGGCAGCAGAAACACAGGCAGGATCCTGTTCGTAGGGGAAGGGCCCGGCGAAAACGAAGACAAGCAGGGCGTGCCTTTCGTAGGCCAGGCCGGCAGACTTCTTGACCTTGCTCTTGAGGCTCTGGAATTCAGCCGGGATGACTACTATATCGCAAATATAGTAAAATGCAGGCCCCCGCAGAACCGCAATCCTTCCCTTGAGGAATGCGAAGCCTGTCTTCCGCTCCTCCGTCAGCGATACCGTTTGCTTAAACCGAAAATCGTGGTTGCCCTAGGCGCTGTTGCTGCGAATAATCTCATTGATAAAAACAAAACCATAACGTCAATGAGAGGCCAATGGTTTGACAAGGGCGGGATCCTTTTCACCTCCACCTATCATCCTGCGGCTCTTACAAGGGACTCTTCCAAAAAGCCGGATTTTTACTACGATCTCAAACAAGTCAAGGCATATGCAGATAAGTACATAAACAAATGATCGATAACCTCCGGGGAGACCTCATCAAAATCAATAAGCTTGAAGAACTGTACAAGGACTACTACGCCTCTTCTTTCCGCTATTTCAAAGCCAAGGGCATCTATACTCCCGGCTTTGTTTGGGACTGCGGTGACGTTGACGCTGCATTTCTGAAAAAGAACTGGAGATACTTGAACCGGAGTTTATCGTGACTCTCGGCAATACTCCTCTGAAGGCATTGTTCACCGCTTTTTTCCCTGATGAAACGGTACCTCCGGTCAGTGTTGTAAGAGGAAAGCCGATACCTGTC
>JAGCZO010000007.1 GCA_017959965.1 Clostridia bacterium
CGCGATCATTATTCCGCTTAACGCTATTCTGAATTCTCTTTTTTCCACAAAAATCACCTCTTGTAACAATATAGGAGAGCCCCTGAACGCAAGGCCCGTCCCTTCAAGCAGCTATACCGGCTAACTTTGCCGGCATAAGAAAAGGCGGTTCTTTTCCGACCGCCATCGCAAGCATTTCCACAAACAAGTCATAAAAGACTCTTTCCGGCAGATCTCCCTACGGTGGCATTGTCCACATCAGGTCAAAGGGTTTAGGCCAAACGCCAATCTCAGCCGCCGAAAAGCAGCTCCCCCGACTATCCGGGTCGGATTATATTACTTTTTCCGCTCCTTGTAAAGGCCCGCCGGCAAGTATCTTTGCCAATTCCTCCACAGTCTCCGCGATCACGTCCGCCCCCGCGTCCTCGAGTTCCGCTCTGTCGCCGTACCCGTAGAGCACGCCAATGGCCCTGATCCCGGCTCCGTGGGCTCCCTCGACGTCGTTGCTTCTGTCTCCCACCATCACGCACCCGCCGAGGTCCTCTGCCTGAACATTCATCTTCTTAAAGACGTCCTTCAAGAGAGCCGTTTTGTCGGCATAAGTCTCTCCCATGGTATTGCCGAATACCCCGTCAAAGTTTTCCCTTATGCCGAAATAAGTGAGGATCTGCTCGGCGAAAAGCTGAGGCTTTGACGTGGCCAGAACGACCCTCACGCCCTCCGCCTTGAGCTTGGCGGTCAGCTCCCCGATGCCCGGATAGACGCTGTTCTCAATCATCCCCTTTTTCGTGTAGTACTCCCGGTAAAAGGTTATCGCCTCGGAGGTTTTTGAGGGATCCACGCCGCAGTATTTGACAAAGGACTCGGACAGGGGCGGCCCGACGAACTTGTACAAAACGTCTTTTTCAGGCATTTTGGCGTTCATTTTGCCGATGGCATATACTACCGAATTGATGATCCCCGGCGCGGATTCCGTAACGGTCCCGTCAAGATCGAAAAACACGTATTTCATTTTTTCTCCTGCTTTTTCTGCTTGGCATTAAACGCTCTGATCCTCGCCAATGACACTGTGGCCGCTACCAGTATCAGCGAGCCTGCCGAGACCACCGCGATGGCAACCGCAGTGCCCGAGTAGGGAGACTCGTAGGTATTTCCTCCTTCGATCAGCGCCGTCCTTACGCTGCTGAAGGATGCTCCGTTTACGGAGATCGCCGCGGTAAGCACCAGCTCTGCCCCGTCTTTCAGGCTCTTGGGTACGTCAAACGTGAATTTGTGGCGCTCAACGTCCCTTCCCTCGGTTCCCAGTTTTTTCAGGGAATCGTACTGCTTCGTCTCCTGGAAGATCACCTTCTGGTCCTGGGTCAGGGTGAAAAGAACCTCTATAGTGTCCAGGTCGTGGCCGTTGTTGTTGGTCACCGCCACGTCAAGGGCCAGGGAATCTCCTCTTCCGCCCTTTGAAATGTAGGATTCTATATTGAGCCCTATTCCGTTGAAGGCGTTTCTCAGAACCTCCTCAAAATCCTCACGGAATCTACTGACGGCCTTTCCCGAGGAAGTGCTCACGATGCCGGCACCCGCTTCCACGATCTCGCAGGGGAGGATTATTCCCCCGTATTTTCTGGTGGTGCGCCAGTATTCGATAAGCTCCCTGACCGTGCGTGAAAAGCTTTCCTCGCTGTCATCGCCAAAGGCCGCTCTTGTCGTCTTCCACCATTCGTCCGTATTGCCAAGGGAATAGAGGTCCGCACCCCGGGGAAGGATGCTGCCGCACATCATGGTGATTATTCTGGCGGCAGCCACGTTCTTTATATTCCAGTCAAGGTCCTTTCTGCTGTGCAGAAGGGGGTTTTCCTCCGCAAGGTCCTCCATGAACAGCTCTCCGCCAAGGTAGGACACGTCGCACTCCGCGACAAAGCCCGGAGCGGAAGGTCTGGACAGCCCCGCGGAAAAAGGTCTGGTGGCAAGTTCCAGGTCTCTTATCTTTTCGATCGCCTCGTCAAGGCCTGTCACCGCAGCATCTTCTCCCGCAAGATCCCAGACAATGCAGGAGGCGTAGTTGTAGCAGTCCGCTGCCGCCGCGGCCATGTCCGCGGCAAACGCTTTGGCGTCTGTCCCGTACGGCTTCCCTTCGGCGGAAGTTCCGAGAGGATATTCCGACAGAAGGAAAACACCTTCCTCGTCGCAGATCCTGTACCAGACAGGGGAAAAGACAAGGCCTTTTCCTTTCACGGTATTGACGCCGAGACCTTTCAGGTAGTCAATATACGTTCTTATTTCCTTTTCTCCGGTCAGGCCGAGCCTCGGGAGCATACCTCCGTCAAGAGTTATTCCCGTGAGGAACACCTGGCTGCCGTTCAAAGACAGATAAACGTCGCCTTCCTTTACTTCAACGCTCCTCACCGTGAAAAGCACTGTTTCCGCAATGTTGCCGACGGTGATGTTTGCCTCGTAAACGAAGGGGTTTCCGGGGCTCCACATTTTGTTTTTGTCGAAATTTCTCAGCCTTACGTCAAGGGCGACCTCGTAGGTTTCCTGCACGCCGTCCGTGACGATCCTCTGGGTGTCGGTCCCGGCCCCGTTGTGAAGAGCGGGTTCCCCGTTGTCGAATATGCCGAGCTCGTAAACGTTTACGGTCACGTTGTCCTCGATCACGGCGCCTTCCGCGGCGGTCAGTCTGACCCGCATGGAGACCTTGCCCTGATCGTCAACGGCATCTATAAGTATCCGGTCAACGGACAGTGCGTGCCTGCTTTCCAGGATCACGTCCCCGTCGATGCCCATTCCCTCTCCGGCGCCGTAGACTGAGTTTTCACCGGACGTCAGCATTATACGCAGTGAGTTTTTGCCGTCCTGAACAAGTCCTGAAATATCGATCGTTTCCCCTTGAACGTAGGAAAAAGGGATCTCCGCGGCGAATATCCCGTTTACGTATATTTTCGCCCCGTAAAAGGCTCTTTTTACCTTCATCACCACGGAGGACGCCTCGGGATCAAAGCCCGCAATGTAAAAGCTGCGCTCAAGAAGCAGCGCCCCGCCGCCGTTGTAAAGCATGCCGGGGACAGTGAACGCGAACCCTTTTTCCGCAGGGCTGCCGTCGTAGCCGTTATAGTCTTCGATCGTTTTTTCTTCCGCTATCCATGTGCCGCCGAGAGATACCGCCGCGCTGTCGTTGCATTTTAAGTACTGTGTCCCGTCCTCCGCATAGTCGGGAAGCTTTGTGGGCTCCTCCGTGGGAAGTTCCGTCCGGAGCTCCTCTGTGGGCTCCTCTGTACCGTCCGGATCAGGGTTCTCGGTTTCATCGGAGGGAGGATCATCGGTATTTGTTTTCGTGTCCGTCTCTGTTTCCGTATTATTCTCTTCCGGCGCGAAAGTCTCCGTCTGTACGGGCTCGCCGGTTCCCGAGAGCTCCTGAGGATCGTCCTCCGAGTAGACCGTGGCAACGTGAGCGGTATTGGCCGTCACGACAGAAAAGACGATGACCAAAGCGAGAAAAACTCTTATTCCCTTGGATATTTCCGAAAATTTCCACATATTACCGTGCAAGCTTCTTTCTTTTACCGCCAACGCGGCCGTCGGCAAAATCCGGTCCGGAAGCCCGTCTTCAACGGCGGAGACGGAGCCCGAATCATTGGTCATTATAAGTTGAATGCCTTGAAATGTCAAAAAAAACTTCCTTTAAGGGCCCTTACGGGTCTCCTTTCGGTCCCTGCCGCAGTCCTTTCGGAGCCTCGTTTTCTTCTCATTGGCGTGTTCAATGTCCTTGTACCTTTCCCCTTTTTTTGCTATACTTCCATTGATGCTTAAGAAATCGCACGTTATGTCTATGCGCATTCAAAATACGGAGGATAACCATGGGTGAACTTAAAAAGTATACTATAACTCTTAACGGATCTAAGTATCCTATCACCGCCGAAGACTCGGAAGAGTACATTCGCAAGATCGAATTTTACCTCAATTCTCGTATTGAAAAGTCAAAAGACAAGTCGGGAATGCTTTATTCCGACGCGATCACGCTGGCCATTCTGTCAATAGACGTCGCGGACACTTTGTTCAAGACCCAGGAGCAGCTGAGTTCTCTCAAGGCGGATTCAAAGCAGCTCATCGAACAGTTCGACAAGCTCTCCGGCGAATACGATTCGGCAATGTCCGAGATCAAATCCCTTGAAGATCAGATCGCCAAGCTCAGGGAAAAGATCATCATCCTTAAAATGGGCGGAAAAGTCGACTGATTTCAGGAAACGCCGATTTAATGCTCTTTGCGCAAGCGGCGGGCTGTCCCGCCGCCGTCCTTTTCCCGCCACACCTGTCTGCCTATGCCTTTCTTGCTGTCCCCTGCGGGGAATCCCGCTTCTCTTGTCGCCGGCGTACAAAACGGCGCGGATGAAGTGTACCTCGGTCTGACAAACTTTAATGCCCGCGCCGGCGCGGACAACTTCTCCCTCGAAAACCTTGGAGAGTGGGTCCGCTATGCCCACGTGAGGGGTGTAAAAGTGCACGTTACCCTGAACACTCTTCTGAAGGACGGGGAATTACCGTTGGCGGTTGAAATGGCCAGGGAGGCTGACCGGCTTGGCGTTGACGCCTTCATTCTCCAGGACACGGGCCTTGCGGTAAAGCTGGCGGGGCTTGTGGAAGCAAAGCTTCACGCGTCGACCCAGATGACTATCATGAACCTTCAGGGGCTCAGATTGGCAAAAAGTCTGGGCTTTTCCCGTACGGTGCTGGCAAGAGAGCTGAGCCTTGAGGAGATCGCGAAGCTGGCAGGCGCGGGGATCATGGAGACCGAGGTCTTCTGCCACGGAGCCCTTTGCATGTCGTACTCGGGCCAATGCATGCTTAGCTATTTTACCGCCGGAAGGAGCGGAAACAGGGGGACCTGCTCGCAGCCCTGCAGGCTGAAATACTCCCGGGACGGAGACAAAAAGAACGAAAAACACCTTCTTTCCCCTGCCGATCTATGCTCTCTCGGTTATCTCGATAAACTGGTCTCCACCGGCGTGAATTCCCTTAAGATCGAGGGGCGCCTGAAATCTCCGGAATACGTGGCGGCCGTGACAAGAGCCTACCGCGAAGCCCTTGACGATCCGGGCAGAGACGTTGCGGATGCGATAAAAAAACTTACCGTCGTCTTCTCCCGGGGCGGCTTCTGCTCCGGTCACCAGCTGGGAAAGCTTTCCTGCGCAGATATTACCGCCGGCTATCCCGGAAAGACGGGCCTTCCCTGCGGAGAGATAAAAGGAAGGATCTCGGGCTTCCGGAAGAACGGAATAGACCTTTTCTCCGCAAACGTTTTTCTTACCGAGCCGCTTTCCGCCGGCGACGGCATATCCTTCAAGTCAGACCCCGAGTTCGGGGGCAAAGTCAACGTTATCGAAAAAGAAGGCAAAAGGATCGATTCTCTCGCCCCCGGCGAGACCGGCAGGATCACTGTCAGCGGCACTTTTCCTCCGGGCTCCGGCAGCTCCGCGGCTGTCTGCAAGACCTTCGACAGTGCCTACGCCAAAGAGCTTCAGAAGACCTTCGCTTCGGGAGCTGAATTTCGCAAGATCCCCGTCAACGCCTCTCTTTTCAGAGACGGCGGCAGCGTCGTTCTTGAATACAAAGACGGGACAAACACCGCCTCCGCCACTATGCCTTTCGCCGCCGGCGACGGTGCTCCCCCGGCAACCCTTAAAGAGATCATATCCTCCACAGGCGGAACACCCTACTCCGTTTCTTCGGTATCCGTTTCGGAGGACGTTGGCTTTATAACGTTTTCCGCCCTGAAAAAGCTCCGCCGGGAGGCGGTCTCCCTGCTTACGTCGCAAAGAGAAAGGAGAGTACTGTCATGATATCCGTTTTTCTCTTCTCTCCCGACAACGCCCCGCTGACCGCCGCGCCCTCTCCCGACATTGTCCACGTTTCATGCATTCCCTATCTTTGCGGGAAAAAACTCCCTGAAAAAGGTAAATTCCCCGGCGGCGGAAAAAAGGTGCTGGTCTCTTTTCCTTTCATTTCAAGAGGAAAAGCCTATTCTCTTTTCTGCGGCAGATTCAAGGAGTTCGCGTCAAGCTTCGACGGCTTCACCCTTCAGAATCCCGGGGATCACGAGACCCTTTGCGAGCTGCTTGCTTCCAACCCTTCCGTAAAAAGAGAGGAGCTTTTCATTGCCGGAGACGCGGCCCTGAACGTTTCCAACAACGCCACCGCCCGCTTCTGGCAGGGCAGGCTTGACTCCGCCGCGATCCTTCCCGAACTTTCCGACGAGGAGCAGCTGGAGCTGGCAGACCGTTTCCCCGATGGACTCCTTCCCGAGATCATTACACCCGCCAATAAGATCGTGATGCGGAGCGAGCACTGCTTCGCGGTAAAGGGCAAAACCTTTCATTGCGGGCAATGCGGCAGATACGGCCTTGAGGGCGGCAGCTTGTTTGACATTAACGGGAAAAAGTTTCCCGTGGTCACCAACCCCATAGACTGCAATTCGGTCCTGCTCGTTCCCGGCAGTTCTCAGGCCTTCGGTCCGGCCGAGTTTTCACCCTATCCGGAAAGGCTGATACTCCGTGTTTTCTGACCTTATGGGTTGCTTTACAGACTTGTTTTCCGACCTTACGGACGCCTTGGCCTCCTTTTTTATTGCTTTATTTTTATAATGTGCTATACTTATCTTGATGTGGAATTGTTGCGCGCCTGTGCGCGTCATGAAAAATCGTATAGCTTGCAGTTCATAAGGAGAGAATTATGAGAAAATTCAGGTTTTTATCATTGGCTTTGGCCGTTTGCTTTATGCTTTCCGCGGTTCCCTTTTCTGTTTTTGCAGAAGGAAGCGCGGAGCCCGCGTTGGTGTGGGACTTTTTCTACGAGTCCTATTTCGATGAGTATACCTTCGGGAACGTGATGGACTGCACCGTTTCCTGGAAGGACAACGCAATGGTCATCATTTCAGACTCGGATATAATGGATGATGAAGATGCTATTGGCGATCCGTACTTTTCCATCGACAATGCGTCGAGCAGCCTTCTTGACTGTGACGAGAACCAGTATCTCGCCATCTGCCTGCGCAACCTCGGCGAGGCGTCCCAGTTTGAAGGACATTTCGGCACGGACCTTCACGCCCTTGACGGCGGCGGAGTTTTTCATATGGACATCGAGCCGTCCATGACCGAATTCAAGACCTTCATCTGCCACCTTCCCACTCAGAACGTTAAATGGACCAATGCGCTGAACGCCCCTGACGGACTCAGAGACGAGGAACTTGGCGATCCCACGACCGAGTATATGGAGGATCTGGAGGATTCTCACTGGGAAGGCACTCTTACCATGTTCCGAATAGACGGTCCTTACTACGGCGGCATATCGGGTCTTTGCCCCGGCGACGTCGAGCTGGATATCGCCTGGATCGCTTTCTTCAGTTCCGAGGAAGCCGCCAAGAACTACGCGGGGCCCGACCATTCACAGCCTACCCCCGCGCCCACGGACACACCGGCACCCGAACTCAGCGAGGATTCGGCCCCCCGGGGAACTCTAATTTTCGACAATGATTCCTTCGATGATCTCTGGGCAAACGCCAACGGTTTCGAGGATTACTACTTCAACGAGGACGAAAAGTGCTACGAGCTGCTGGTATCCCCCGTGGGAGATCCATTCATTTCGATGAAATTCGACGACTTCATCCTTTTCGAGCTCATGGATGAGATCAACCTTGACGAGTACAAGGTCATGCAGATGAAGGTCAAGGTCGATCCTTCCGTCGGCAAGAACGGAAACATCTATTTTACAACAGACGCGGCCCCCGGAGCTTTTGCAGAGCCTCAAAACGTAAGATATAACTACGCTTCCACCGATGACTGGCAGATCGTAAACGTGGACTTCTCCAAAAACACCCTGTGGACAGGTTATCTCAGCACCTGCAGACTTGACCCCTGGCCGGAGGTAAAGAAGGACACGGCTACCTTCCAGATCGCCTATATCACCTTCTTCAGGACCTTGGGCGATGCCGAAGCGTTTGCCGCAGGCGGAAGTCAGTTCCCCGCGACACCCGAGCCGACGGCAACTCCCACGCCTTCACCGACGCCCAACGTAACGCCTACTCCCGAAATAACAGCCGCTCCCGAAGCGACAGACGCTCCGGAAGTGACAGACGTTCCGGAGGCTCCGACTGCTACCCCGGCGCCCGAATCCGGCTGCTCGAGCGTTGTCACGGGCTTTGCGGGTCTTGCGGCCGCCGCCGCTGCGGTTTTCCTGTTCTTAAAGAAAAAGCACTGATCTTCAGGAAGACACTGATCCTCAGGTAGACACTGCTTTTTAAAAAACACTGCTTTTGAATTAACACTGACCCGCGCCTTTTTTCATGGCGCATAACATCAAAAACGGAGGTTACAAAATGAAAAAGTTAATATCTTTGCTTCTTGCTGTCTCCATGATCCTTTCCATTGGCGTTGTTTTCTCATTCGCCGATGACGGGTCTTCGACAGAAAGCGTTGCCCTTTCATACGTAGGAGAGCATTCTCCCGGAATCTGGCTGAACCAGTTTGACGGGGACGGTAACTGCAAGGGCTATGCGCTCACGATCTTCAATGCGGCAGCTCCGTTCACCGCTATAGTATTTCCTACTCTGTATGCGGGAAAATCCGAGAATTCCGAGGACGTTGAGGACCGCTTCGAGCTGTATACGTTCACAGGCGAAAAAGAGAAGTCCCTGGCGGCAGACCCCATTTTCACGATAGATCTTCCCGTTGACGGCGACCAGAATGATTTCACGGTAGCTTTCGGAAGAGCAATGCCCGCAGGCCAGTACATCTTCAAGATCTCTCAGCTTACCGCCAATCCCGACGGCGTGAGCCCGGGCCCCTACTCGGTTCTCCCGGCAGTTGAGGACGCCTACGCAACGGACGTCATTGAGTTCCATTCCCTTACGACTTCAAGCTTCGGCTTCAAGGTCGTGTTTGACGCATCGGTTCCCGCAAGCGAATTCTTTAAGCCCATCGAGTGGTCGATCCCCATCTCCTTCAAGGACGACAAGGCCGTGCAGCTCGTAGTTCGTGCCGGCGACAGCGCCCACGAGATCCGTAACGCCGATTACGCTATTCTGACCGCCGAGATCCCCGAAGGCAAGGTCCTCAGATACTTCACCTTCAAGAACGCTCCGACCTGGTCCAATACGAACCATGACTCCGATTTGGACTTTGACGTTTACGTTTGGGATACCGACTACGAAACCACCTACAGCGGCAGACCGATCAAATCCGGCTCAGTTCTGGACCACGCAGACAACCAGGATCTCACTCTCGATTTCGGCGCAAGGCTTACAGAAGGCCGCCGCTATCTCATTGTCGTATATCCTTCCAACGAAGGCAAGATCGGCTTCTGGAGCGGCAACACGATCCGTAAGGAAGGCTGGGTATTCTTTGAGGACGAGGAAGAAACTGAGACCTACCCCGCCTGCGAGTACAAGCTTTCCACCTACACAGGTCCCGCCGAGACCGAAGAGCCTACTGAGGCGCCCACTCCCACTCCGGAGGTCACAGCCACTCCCGAAGTGACTGCTACTCCCGAAGTAACAGAGGCACCGGTAGTCACTGCCGCTCCCACAGAGCCTCCCGCAACCGAAGAGCCCAAGAACACCGGCTGCGGCGGGTTCGTTGCCGGCGGACTTATGACGCTGTGCCTGCTGGCGGCAGCTGCTTTCGTTGCCAAAAGAAAGGATTGATCAACTGACCGGCCCAACCGGCAGGTCAATTTAATTCGGGGCATCTTCGGATGCCTCTTTTTTTGTCTCCATTTTCCCTGCCGGAGGCCCGATGTTTCTTGAATCTATAATTATTATATTCTATAATCCTATTAGTATACGTGACCGGTAACGGCCCTTCGGTCGGCAGGTCTTTGCAAGGAGCTATAATATGACGCGGAACCGTTTCTTCAGGAAAAGAATATGGAGGCTTTTTACCGTCACTTATATTCTTATTCTTCTGCTGACCGCATTGGCGTCAAACGCCTCCTCAGCTCCCTCCGTGGACCCTGAAACGGTCAGGTTCTATTCCTACACCGGCGACTACAAGGTGGGAAACTGGCTGAACACCTTTGACGATAAAGGGAGATGCATTGGCAACACGTACGTGATCTTCAACGCGGGGGCTTCCTTCAATCAATTCGGCTTTCCTATCGTCTGGGCGGGAAAGAAAGAGAACGGCGCTGACGCATCGTTTACCGTGTCGCTTCATGAGTATAAAGAGTCGCCCGAGGAGTCTGTCAAAAGCACTCCCGTTTTTACAGAAACGTTATATCAGAACGGCGACAACGGCTACGGCGCCATCTACCCCATTGGTAAAGCCGTGCCCGCCGGCAAGTATATTCTTGTTTGCTCGCAAATTACCGCCAAAACAGGCGATGCCTCCCCTTATATCGTTATCCCCACGGGAACGGCTTCAAGAGGCTCCGGTTATTTGCAGTTCGGAGGAACGGCAGAAGGCGTGATCTGCTTTTTCATAGATTTTATAAGGGACGACAGCGTTGCGGACTACATATTGCCGCTGGCTTCCGACGGATCCTCTTACATAGAGAACGACGAGCCTGTGACCGTGCTTGAATCTGCGGGAAAAGAGGCAAGAAGACTGGGGGACGAAGAAACATTGGCGGTGCTTACAAAGTCAATACCCGCCGGCAAGGTGCTGAGCCGCTTTGAGTTCCTTTCAATGCCCACCTGGGGCAACAACGGCCCCGGCTCAGATCTGTCCTACCAGGTCTACAAATGGGACAAGGACTATGCGACCAGCGTCTCCGGACAGCCCATAACCTCGGGCGTGATCAAGGATCACAAGGACAACGCGCCTCTTGAACTCGGCTTCGGCTTAACTCTCACAGGCGGAGACAGATATCTGATCGTCGTAAGGACCGCCGGAACGATGCCTATAGGCTATTGGAAATCCAACGGCTCGATGAAGGAGACCAAGTGGAAGGTCTATATAAACGGGGAGGAGATCTCCAAAGCGGACATGCCGGGCTTTTCCTATACAACGGGAACAATCGCCACATTAGAAGCTGCGGCAGAAACTCCAAATGAAGCGTCGGCAACGCCGGCCGAGACTGCGCCTGCGGCAACGCCTGATCGGGTCCCTGAATCAACGGCACAAAACACCAAAGATCAGGAAACCGAAAAGCCAAAGCCTCATTCAGGCTGCGGTTCCGTTGCCAATGGACATCAAATCCTGTTCCTTTTGCCCGCCGCAGGTATTATTACAGCAATAAAGCGTCGACGTTTAAAGAAAAGATCTGTGTTTACCCGGTAAAAACCCACAATTTTTGATCCGTTACCCACAAACAGGCGGCAAAACACACAAAAGAAGCAACTGGCTACTCATTCTTGAAACCTGCGTGTTCAGTGCATTGTGGGTTTCTTTATGTTTTCCCACAACTTTCAGTTATGCAGGAAGATCTTTCTCACCAAACCCCACCGTTTTCCACTAAATTCCACACAAAACCCACAAATTGCGGTGTAAAACACACAAAGGCAGCGAGAAACCCACGAGCCGGAATGCGTTTCCCACAAAAAGGACACGGTTTCCCACAATTCGGTCCGGATTCGCGCCAAAGCAGCCGTTTTTACTGCCTGAAGACCGCTTTCGGTCACTTTCTCCACTGTTTCGGACCTTCAGCGGTTTTCTGTTATCTGCCTGCAGGTTTCCCACAATTTACCCACAATTTATTAAGCAAATCCTGTGGGAGAATTCCGCCTTCCATGATCATTCTCACATCAGCTTCCTCCGATTGTGCCTTTTATGCATAAAACCCACCATAGTTGTGGGTCCGCTGTGGGTTTGTATGTGGGTTTTGATCTCCGCTGTGTGTTTATTGTGGGTTTCTGGTGGGTTTCGCGGCGTTCGGCGGTGGGTTTTTGTGGGTTTTGCTCAAGGGCCCTCTCTGTTCGCATCTGAAACCCACAAACGACAGTTGAAATGAGTTCTTTTTGCCTTTTTCTACAGTATTTCACCGCAATTATAAGGGTTATACGGGCTGCCCCCCCCGGCATCGATCCTGTTTACATCAGGCCTTGCCGCCGCGGTTTAATAATAAATCAAAAAACGGGCACCTTTTCAAGTGTCCGTCTTTTTTAAACCCGGCAATGACATATTTTCGCGAGCCGCTTCCAGCGCACTATCGTCTGCATCAGGGAGCTTAACTACTGTGTTCGGCATGGATACAGGTGGATCCTCCCCA
>JAGCZO010000109.1 GCA_017959965.1 Clostridia bacterium
AGCGCCGTGTCCTGGTACGGCTCCAACGACCGCAGCAGAAGCTGGCACGACGGCGCCAACGACCCCGCTCCCGACGCATATTTGTACGGTTATAATTTTGCCGAGCAGTTCGAGTGGGCCCTCAGCGTCGACCCTGAGATAATTTTCATAACCGGCTGGAACGAGTGGGTCGCTCAAAGGCAGTCGCCGTCGTACCAGGGTCCCGTGGAGAACAGCGGTCCCATCGTGTTCCTTGACAACGCCTCCCTCAACGGCAGCAGGGACATTGAGCCCATGGAGGACGGCTACGCCGACAACTATTACCTCCAGATGATCTCGTATATCAGGAAATTCAAGGGTGTCGACACGGAAAAGCCCCGGAACAACAGAACGATAGATATAAGCGGCGGATTTGCCCAGTGGAACGACATTGCCGCGTATTATAAGGACTATACCGGGGACGTTGCCGACAGAGACTATAAAGGCTGGGGAAAAGAGCAATACACCGACACTTCGGGCCGCAACGACATCGACGAAATGAAGGTCTGCGAAGACAACGCCAATATCTACTTTTTCGTAAAAACGGTGGATGACATCACCGCTCCCGAAGGCGAGACCTGGATGAATCTTTACATAGGGATCCCGGGAGAGGACGCCGGAACGACCTGGAACGGCTACAACTACGTTCTCAATTACAAGGCTCCGGATAAGGAAGGTCTTCTTTACCTCGGAAAGCCGGAGGGCGGCGAAGCCTTCAGTATTTCTCCCTGCGGGGAGGTCAGGTACCGTATCCTAAAAAACATGATGATGGTGGAGATCCCGAAGACTGCCATAGGCCTTCCGGAGGGAAAGACCGGCTCCACAGCTGTTGTTTTCAAATGGGCCGACAACTGCGACAAAGGAGACCCTGCCGCGTTCTACACAACAGGCGACGCGGCCCCTATAGGCAGAGCGGGCTTTTATTACGGGAAATAAGAAAAGAGACAGCAGACCGAGACCCCTGCGGCTTCACCTGTAAAAAGGAAGCCGCAGGGGTCTCTCCGTGTATAAAAGATTTGCTGATCAGTTAAGCAGCGAAAGGTGTTTGTCGACGCATTCTTCGATAGTGAAGGACGAGACGACTTCGATGGCCTTTTCTCCCTGAAGGTAAAGCTCCTCTGAAGACAAGGCGCAGTACTGCTTCAAAGCATTGGCGGTGTTCCTTTCAAGCTCTCCCGGGGTCTCGACGCCGTTTACGATGCCGGATTTGATTATGAGGCCGTTGACGCCGCTTTTGACCAGCGTTAGGCCGGCGACGCACATATCGGTGGTGATCACCGGAAGACCGCAGGCCATTGCCTCGTTCACCACAAGCCCCCAGATGTCCTCACGGGTGGGAAGCACAAAGAGATCGCAGGCGCGGTAAAGCTTCATTACCCGGTCTTTTTTCAGGAATCCGATAAACCTCACGTTGCGGATCCTCCGGGAATTGATGAGCTCCACGTATTCGTCGGTGGGATCCCCGCCGCATATCACCACGGTGAGCTCCGGGCAGAGAGCGGCCGCCTTGATCAGTTCAAGGAAGCCCTTGCGCCTTATAAAGCTGCCCACTGCGACGGCGATCCTTCCGTTCTTCGGAAGTCCGAATTCGTCTCTTAAAGACTTCTTTTCCTCTTCTGAGGCAGGCTTTTCAAACAATTCGGCTTTGTAAATGGACGTGAAGGGGTATCTTACGATCCTTTCGGGGCGCGCCCCGTAATAGGTGAGATATTCGTCGGATATTTCCGAAGGCGAAAGATATGCGGCCGCTCCGGAAATAAAATACTTTTTTATCTTAAACGCCGATCCGGACTCATATTCCTTTTTGAAACCGCCGTCGATCCACATGGTGTAGGGCCTGCCTGTCCTGCGGAGCTTTCTTATCGCCAGCATCTCTGTGGGAGAACTGTAGCCGTTCAGAACGATATCGGAAAAACGTGTGTCGGCGACAAGCTTTTTGACGGAAGGGTTGAGGGCCTTGTCCTCACCGATCCTGATGCCCTTGGGGATGACGTACGGAAAGTCGCAGGAGCTGTTTTTGAACCAGCTTTTCTCGCGTCCCTTTGAGGAGGCCCGCTCGAAAAGGGCGGTTACGTTGACTTTTTTGTTCATTTCCGAGAAAAAGTCAACTCTGTAAGGGCTGGGAATGTTTGTCACGTAGAGAACGGAGGGACCTGTAAGCCTTGCCAATTCCTCCGCAATGAGCTCGTGTACGGCGCTGTTTGAATGGTTCCGCAGAGCTCTCTCGTAATTTGCCAGGGCAATTTTATCCCGTAGCTCAGGCTCACGGCAAAGTCTCAGAACTGCGCCGCAAAGCTCCCGGGCGTTTCCGGGGGTCACGGTGAGGGCGTTTTCACCGCCGTCAACGTATTCGGAAATTTCCGGGAAATCGGAAATGATGACGGGAAGACCCGCTGCGCCGGCCTCAAAAAGAGGCCTTGCCTGGTGGGCCTTGACGATGGGTATCACCGCCGCGTCGCAGGCTCCGTAGGCGCTCCTCATATCGTTGCAGACGCCGATGCAGCTTACCTTGCAGGCGGCGCCTCCGAAGAGCTTTTCAAGCTCTGTTTTTTCGCTGCCGCAGGCAACGATCTCGATATTTTCCGGAAGCAGTTTTGAACACTCGGCAATTACTGCCGCACCCTTTATCGGATCGCAGCCGCCAAGGTACAGTATTCTGAAGCCGTCTGTCTGGGGCAGCCCCAGAGCTTCGCAGCATTTCTGCTTCGGTACCTTGTCAAAAAAGACGTCCGGCACGCTGTTCCTGACCGTTCTTGTCCTTGTGCCGGTGAGGACGTAAAAGTCTCTGTCGTGATCGGAAATGAAATATACGGCGGAGGCACCGGACAGAAGCTTCCTGTACCGTTTAAGCATGTGCTTAGAGCCGCCCTCGGGGAAGGTCTCCCGAACAAAAATGCCTGTCCGGAAGCCGGCCTTTTTAAGGTGTGGGATCATGAAGCTCGTTGTTACGGAATTCAGAACGACCGCGTCGGGGCCGAAGTCCTTTGCGAGCTTCAGTATTTCATTGGCGAAGGGCCGCTGCCTCAGAGCCTTTTTGAAGTAAGTTCTTCTGTAGAGAGGCGGGCCTCCGCTGTAATACTCAATGGCTCCGGGCTGCGATACGTATTCCGCCACGCTGAAGCCTTCGGCTGAGGCCTTTTCGGCCATGGGGGAAGCTGCCGGCAGGCAAAGCTTTACCTCAAACCCGGCGTCAACGGCGGCACGTGCCGTCCGAAGCATGCTTATTCCCGCTCCTCCGGTCTTGCCGAAGTGCCCGACGAACAGTATCTTTTTCAAGTCTTTTTTCCTTTTTTGCTTTCGGCCTCGTATTCGGCCATGTTTATGAGAAGCCTTGCCTGGGCTTCGGGAGATTTTTTCTCAAGGGCGAAGGCCTTGGCCCTCTGACCGAAAAGCCTGAGCTCTTCTTCATCCGCCGCCAACGTCTCCCTGAGAGTCATTGACAGCTCCTCCTCGCTTTCGCCGGCAGGAGTGATGAAAAACTCGCCGTACTCCGGAGGAATGCCCGGCAGGAGATAAGCCAGTACCGGAGTTCCCGTTGACATATACTCGATGTTCTTGGAGGGGAACGAATAGGCTGTGAACTCACCCTCCGAGGTCCTGGGGTTCACAAGAAGCGCGGCCTTTTTCTCAAGGACCATCACCATTTCATTGGGGATGACGCCAAGGTATTTTATATTGGTGTTGAGGGCCGATATCTTTTCAAGCTCGTCTGCGTAGCTGCCGCTTCCGCAAAGCACAAGCTCGCAGCCGTAGATATTCGCCTTCAGAAAGGCTTTGACCAGTTTTTCCACACCGTATTTCTTTTCGATCCCGCCTGCGTAAAGAATGAAC
>JAGCZO010000110.1 GCA_017959965.1 Clostridia bacterium
GTTGGCTTGGGTGTAGGCGTTGGCGTAGGGGTCTCGGAAGCTATTTTGCCCGGCTTTATTCCGTTTACCACCCCACCGGACCTGAATTCGATCCCGGATAAGGAAAAAGTCCCGCCGCTTTTAAGGTCGAATTTAAAGAAATTGAAGGCCTTCCGCCATTCGGGAAGGTTTCTGAAATCAAGGACGTACTCCTTGTACTCATCCGTCAGTTCCAGCTCGAAGCAGAATTCGTCCTTCGGCTCGTTGAAATCGTGATAGCCGAAATAAACGTCCAGGGCAGAGCCGCTTTTGCCCTTCGCCTTGATGACGACGTTGGTAAATTCGTCTGTGGTGACAGCCATGCCGTAATAGTCAAGATAGACAGAGGGCGAGCCGTTTGAATTGGAGATCACTGCTTCGTCCGTTCCCGAGATCACGGTCCCGCTGTACGGATAAAGAAGGGCCCGGAGGTGGGGCTGATCAAAGGTAAGATGCCTGGCGTCAACGGGTATCCTGGCGGCGGTGTCATAGGGGACCTCCTTGGAAAGACCGTAGTAATTCGCAATGCCGTCGGCGATCTGTTTGCCTATTTTATCGAGTTTTTCGTCACTTGACAGATAATCTCTCACGTCCTTTGGACTGCTGATAAAGGCGCACTCCACCACGATGCCGGGAACGCCCGACCTTATGGAACGCATAACTATACCGTAATAATCCTGCACGGAGCCGTCCGGGTAGGTAACGTTGTAGGTCTCGGTATTCGCCAATGGCGTATAGAGGCCACGGTTATTGAGACCGATCTGTTCAAGGCAGGAAAGAATGGACTTTCCCAGCTCCTGGGTGGCTTTTGTAAGCTCGGGCCTGTATTTGCTGGAGGCCGCGCAGACAAGGGAGCCTCTGGCTGACGAGTCAGAGTAGGAATTATTGTGGATGGAAATGACCGCGTGGGCGCCCATCCTCGTGGCAAAGGAAACACGCTGGGCCAGGGAAAGACCTTCACCCAGAGTCTCTCTGGTCATCACTATCTTGACACCGGGATATTCGGAAAGATACTTTTTCACCGCCAGAGAGATCTTGAGATTGCAGGAATTCTCCTGATAGCTGACTCCGTCCACGTTGCTCACCGCGCCGGAATCGTCTCCGCCGTGGCCGGGATCGATACACAAAACAAGGTCATCAGCAAAGGAACCGACGCCAAACAGAAGCGCTGACAGTATCAGCGCGCAGACCGCTGCGCAGACGACGCGGACCGGGTTTAAAGACCTGAAAAACATACTGTGCTTTCTCATACGCAATTCCTTTGGCAATGATCTCTTTCGCAAAAATGAAGACCTTACGGTCCCGTGAAATTATATTTTAATTCGGCCGCATATTCAAGAACGTCACGAAGGCATTGTGAACGTTTTTCTGAGTGTTCTCCTGCGGACAGGCCTTGGAACTGGGGCACTCTTCAGGGCAATCGCTTAATGCATTAGGATAAAAAAATTTCAAACACTTTCAAACAGTGTTTGATTTTTTTGAGCAAGTATTGTATAATATACAATACTGAATTGGAGGTGTGTTTATGTTTCCGGAATGGGTTGAAAAACAGAAAAGACCAGGTACGACAATAAAGGCAATAGGAAACAATTACTATTTGTATTTTGCTACATCTGCAAGACAACCGGGGAAGAAGTATCCTGTGGCAAAACAGGTATATATAGGCAAAATAACAGAGAATGGAATCGTCAGCGACAGAGTATCTATTAACATTGGCGAAACTAAGGCGTGTACATTGGGCGAACTTTTTCCAAGCATTAAACCTGAAGTAAAGAACGTTATTGTTCTTTTTGTAAAAAACGAATGGGTATGCACCAAAACAGATGAGCGTATTATGAGTATTCTCGAAAGTGAAGGAGTGTGTAAAAATGGAAAGATCATTCTTTGTGATATTTGAAGATTTAACGGATCCGCGAAGTGAAAAAGGTCGAAAATATAGGTTGATTGACGTAATCATACTATCAATTTACGGGACTCTTTGCGGTTTTAATGACTTTTCGAACATGGCATATTATCTCAAGAAAAGAGAAACTGAGCTGATTGAAAAGCTTGACATTGAAACAGGAGTTCCGTCCCATGATGTGTTCTCTGATGTTTTCCGTGCCTTAAACATAAATCAATTCATGGAAAGATTTGTTGAATGGGTCAAGCAAGTCACATACGAAAAGACCGGCAATCACATTGCAATAGACGGCAAAGCCGTAAGAGCAGCTGCAGATAAAGCATCAAAGGGAAATATTCCATATGTGATATCTGCATTCATGTGTGAAAATGGTCTTTCTATCGGACAAAAGCAAATTGAAGAAAAGACAAATGAAATCACTCAAATACCGGATTTGCTTGATCTCATAGACGTCAAGGATAACACCATAACAATTGACGCCATAGGGACTCAGAAGGCAATTATGAAGAAAATCACGGAAAAAGGAGGGCATTATTGCCTTCAACTGAAAAAGAATCATCCGGAAGTACTTTCTGAAGTCAGTCTTTACTTTGATTATCTGCTAAAAAACAAGGGAAGCTCACTGGAGTCGTATGAAGAAAAAACAAATTGTCACGGAAGAAAAGAAAGACGAACATACTATACAGTGTCAGATGAAGCGGAGATACGTGATGTTCTGCCGAAAGATTGGGCAACAGCATCATGCTTGGGGATGGCTGTATTAGAGCGAAGAATAGGAGAAAACGTGTCATGCGAAACCCATTTTCATGTTATGGACATACCCAGAACTGCAGAAGAATATGCAAGATTTGCAAGAAACCATTGGCAGATTGAAAATGGTCTCCACTGGATTTTGGATATTCATTTTGGTGAGGACAGATCAACCGCAAGGGAAGAAAATGCAATTGCAAACCTGACACTTTTACGTAAAATTGCGTTTAATCTCATAAAACTCATGCCGGAGGAAAGCAAGAAATCAACCAAAAAGAAGATCGTTGATTTTATGATGGATGTGGATCTCTTTAAAAAGTTGATTTATGAAACACTTCCTTCTGCCAAATTGAGTGAGCTAAAGTGAGACCTAATACATTAAGCGATTGCCCTGGTCCCGGGCAAGGTTTTCAATGCAGGCCTCTTGCCCGCATCCCCGAAATGAATTGAAATAATTATTCAAAAAGGTTATCATCTTCTCACGGAAACAAAAATAAACACGGAGGCTGCAGTTATGAGAGAGACCATCAGGACCTTCAGCGGTCAGATAGTAGGTTATTACGAGGTGGACCCCGACGGAAGCAAGACCGTCAAGGATTTTTCCGGCAGGATACTCGGCTATTACGATGCCGATTCGGACACCACGAAGCTCTTCAGCGGAGTTATAATTGCCAGAGGCGACGTCAGCGGGATCTTCTTTAAAGACAAGATCCACTTTTGATCTGCTGTCCGGAACGATCAACAAAAGCCCCCTTCTCCTTCACAGTCCGTGACTGCAGGACAAGGGGCTTTTTATTGCCCGGAATATACTTGAAGCAGTTTCGGATTCACCAGATCTGGAGCCGTTTGCAGAACATCACCATATACAGTACGGACACCGCGGTCATGGCTATTATCAACGCCGCGTTTCTTATCCTGCCCCGGTTGAACCGGCGGCATTCTTTCAAGTCGTCCTTCGGCGCCTCGTTCACGATATATTTACCGCTGCCCGCGGCAAACGCCAACGGCATCAGGAACAGTCCGTCCATGTATCTCACGCCGCTCAAAAGCCAGGTGACGCCGTAGGATACCGTAAAATATGCGAGCCCGTACATGATATACGACGCCGTGAGCCTGCGCCACTTCACCGCTGTCACTCCCAGGATGGAGCACATTGCGACGATATTCATCACAAATACCGAGATACCCACGTTCGAATGACTGTCCGCATTCATCATATACTGTACTGCGTGGTCTGCGCTGCTCGCGGCAGTTTCGAAGAACAATCCCAGGGTCTGACCCCACTGTACCCGTTCGTAATAAACAAAGGAGAAAGGATCGCCGTTCAGCACGTAGTTCAGCACAAGATAGGCGCCCAGTCCCCCCGCGATAAGAAGTACCGGAAGAAGCCTTAAAATGTATTTGCCAACGGTCTTTGCCTTTGGCGTCTGGGATCTTACGCCGATCTCGGAAAGAAAGTCCTTGAAAAGCTCAAAGCAGAAAATGATGACCAAAAAGATCCCCGCGGACCTTGTCAATGCGCAGTACATACCGAAAAGACCCGCCGCCAGCCACTTTTTCTTCTTTATCATAAGTATCGTCGCCAAGGTAAGAGCCAGGAAAAGGCTTTCCGACATGGGTGTGACAAAGAAGAAGGAACCGGGCATCAGCATAAGGATGAACACGGCGTACAGCGCGTCCTTTCTTCCGTAACCGTCAAGAACAACGATGTAAAAGAGTATTGCCGCCGCAATGAAGGAAAGGATAGACACTATCATTCCCGCCACGAAATAATCCCTTACGACAAAAGCGAAGAGCTTGATAAGAAGAGGATATCCGGGGAAAAATACGATCTCAACGACCCTTCCGTATTCGTCAGAGGTCTTGGGAGTATATCCGTGTTCGGCTATATACAGGTAATGCTGGCTGTCAAGATTTATGTATCTCCACTGCAGCAGCGAGATCGGGTTTCCGTTTTCGCCAACGATCCAGGATATCACCACCGTTGCGGCCATAATAAGGACGGCAAACGCCAGACAGCAGGCCGCGATCACAATGATGTCGCGCAGTACCGTTCTCCGGGAAATAACTTCTCCGGACCCGGCCTCAGCAGGTATCCTTGCAGAGATCTCCGCAGGTATTGCGCTTTGAACATTTTCAGGAAGCTCGCTCTGAACATCGTCAAAAAGTTGCGCTGTGATCTCGTTTTGAGCATCGTCAGAAAGCTCAAGCTGAACCTCCGCAATGCTCTCGGACTGAATATCCGCAGTCATTTCAGGCTGATCCTCAGAAAGCTCATCATATTGAACTTCTGAAGCCATTTCAGGCTGAGCGTCGTAAAAATCTGCGTTCTGAACACCGCCGGGTGCCTCATTTTCCGGCGCCGGGTCAGTTTCCGGCGTTATATCATTTTCCACGGGCACTTTCTTTTTTCGCGTATACCATTTGGCAACAGAAGCTCTGAGCTCCCTTCCCACGGCGAAAATACAAAAGACTGCGCAGATCACGAAAAGGACAAATACCGTTGACGCGGCGGCGATCCCGTACCAGGTAGGAGTGCTGAGCAGCGTCATTCTGACAACAAAGAAAGGCGTTGCCAGCGTTACCAGCAGCAGCGAGGCCAATAATTCGAAAAGCTGATTCCGGAAAATCTTTTTCAAGGCTCTGAGCATTACTTTTCCTCAGGACTCTGTCCTTTAAGTCACTTCCTGTCGTTTGCCCTTTTCGACAGATTATAAAGCATATTCATACACTCCATAGGAGTCATTTTGGTCACGTCAAGCTCCTTCAGCTCACGGATGATATCGTCCTGCATGGCTGTGGCGGCGGCAAAGGAGAAAAGATCCGGAGCGGGATCAGCCTTGCGTTTTCCGATATTTTTTATTTCCTTCTTGCCAAGGTCAGCTTCCTCCAAGGTCGCCAGGATCTCCTTGGCCCTGATGGTGATGGCCTTCGGCAGGCCTGCCAGCATTGCCACGGATATACCGTAGCTTCCGTCAGCGCCGCCCCGCTTGATCTTTCTCAGGAAGGTGATCTCGTCGCCCTTCTTTCTGACGTCGACACAGTAGTTCTTGACGCCGTGGATCCTGTCCTCCAGCTCCGTAAGCTCGTGGTAGTGGGTGGCGAAAAGAGTCCTGCACTGCAGATTAGAGGCAATGAACTCCAGCACCGCCCAGGCAATGGAAAGACCGTCGAAGGTACTTGTGCCCCTTCCGATCTCGTCAAGTATAAGCAGGCTGCGTTTGGTGGCGTTCTGCACGATGTTGGCGACCTCGCACATTTCCACCATGAACGTGGACCTTCCCTGGGCAAGGTCGTCACTGGCGCCGACTCTGGTGAAAAGTCTGTCTGCGATACCGACCTTGGCTGCGTCCGCCGGGACAAAGCAGCCGGTCTGCGCCATCAGCACGATCAGAGCCACCATTCTCATGTAGGTGGACTTGCCTGCCATATTGGGGCCGGTGATGACCAGGAGCATGTTCTCCTCACAGTCCAGCTTGGCGTCATTGGGCACGAAAACGTCGCAGCCCGGCATTTTTTCAACCACCGGGTGCCTGGCGTTTTTAAGCTCAACTATCGTTTCCTCGGTGATCTCGGGCCGGGTGTAGTTTTCTCTTTCAGCGACGGTCGCGAAGGAGCAGAGCACGTCAAGGATCGCCACCGCGTCCGCATTCTCATGAAGCTCCGCGGAAAAGCCCGCGGCATATTCCCTGATCTCTCTGAATCTCTTCTCCTCCAGCGCCTTCAGATTTCTCTCCGCGTCCAGAAGCTCCGTTTCCAGTTTCTTCAACTCGTCGGTAATGTACCTTTCCGCATTGGTCAGAGTCTGCTTTCTGACATAATCCGGAGGCACGAGGTCCTTGAAGGAGTTTGATATTTCTATGTAATAGCCAAAGACCGTATTGTAGCCGACCTTCAGCTTTTTGATCCCTGTCTTCTCCCGCTCTCTTGCTTCCAGATCCGAAAGCCAGCGTTTTCCGTCGATATTGGCGGCGCGGTAGTGGTCGATAGTCTCGTCGAAGCCTGTTTTTATTATATCTCCGTCGGTTATGGTCACAGGCGGATCGTCGGCGATAGCTCTCTCAAGCAGATCGGCAAGCTCCTCAAGAGTGTTGATCCTGCCGTACAGTTTCTTCAGCAGACCGCTTTCGGCAGTTTTAAGGAGTTCCTTCAACGCCGGAAGCTTCATGAGAGACTGCTTCAGCGAAAGCATTTCTCTGGCGTTGCAGCTGCCCATGGTGACTCTTCCGGCGAGACGCTCAACGTCGTAGACGCCCTTCAGGTGCTCCATGATCTCGCTTCTCAGCATGAACTTGTCGAAAAGCTCCGCGACGGCGTCCTGCCTTAAGTCGATCTCTGCTTTGTCAATGAGGGGCATCTCAAGCCAGCTTTTCAGCTTTCTTCCTCCCATGGCAGTCTCCGTCTTGTCAAGGACCCAGAGCAGCGAACCGTATTTTTTGCGGTCCCGCATCGCCTCGCTGATCTCGAGGTTTCTTCTGGATTGGGCGTCCACTGTCATGAATTCGCTTGTCTTATAAAAGACAGGTCTGATGATCCCTTCCAGTGATATCTTCTGGGTGTCCTCCAGCACTTTTACAAGGCAACCCGCGGCTCTCACAGCCCAGGCGTCGGTACCCGCCAATGATCCCGTCTCTGAAACGCTGCTGCCGGAGCTGTCGCCAATGCTCCTGCCTTCGGCCTTTTTATAGCCGCCTTTGAGCTTTTTCCCGGCTTCGATCATCCTTTCGAGGTTCGCATTGGCGTCTGTCTCGTCAAAAAACTCCGGGCCTATTTTGTTGGCAAAAGCCCCCGAGTAGGTTTCCGCCGCCGCGATGATATCCTTGGCTTCGGGACAGTCGTCGTTGACAACAAGCTCTTTCGGCATGAGCCTTGCGAGTTCATCTCTCAAATGGGTCAGAGTGGCGCCGACGGTGAAGGAGGTCACCTTGAATTCTCCCGTCGTTATGTCGCAGCAGGCAAGCCCGTAAAACGAGCTCAGTCCGAAGACCGCGGCGATATAATTGTTGGATTTCTGGTCCAGCATTGCCTCGTCCGTGACGGTGCCGGGAGTGTAGACCTTTATGATGTCTCTTTTGACAATGCCTTTGGCGGTGGCGGGGTCCTCCATCTGCTCGCAGACGGCGACTTTATAACCCCTTGAGACAAGCCTCCCTATATAAGAAGTCGCGGCATGGTAGGGTATGCCGCACATGGGAGCCCTTTCCTCGAGGCCGCAGTCCTTGCCGGTAAGCACCAGCTCCAGCTCTCTCGAGGCGACCTGAGCATCCTCAAAGAACAGTTCATAAAAGTCGCCCAGCCTGAAAAAAAGCAGGCAGTCGCCGGCCTTCTGTTTTGTTTCGAGGTATTGTCTCATCATCGGCGTCACACGCGCCATCAGGTCTCCCGTCATCGAATGTTCCATAGCCTCTTATAGCCTCATAAATCAAAGAAAGCGGAATTG
The DNA here is from genome assembly GCA_017959965.1 of Clostridia bacterium. Classification (GTDB taxonomy): domain Bacteria; phylum Bacillota; class Clostridia; order UBA1212; family UBA1212; genus UBA1212. The sequence continues at coordinate 8,112 of JAGCZO010000110.1, forward strand.
TTTCCGCTGATTTTTTTACTCGCAGCCGCCGCAGGTCTCACAGCTTCCGCTGCAGTTTGACGCACCGCCTCCAAGATAATGCTGAAGCACACTGTTGACTTCCCGCATCATCTGGTCGAATTCTTTTTTGGAATCAAGATAATTCTTTATGATCGCGTTTTCGTTAAGAATTCTCTGCTTCTCAAGCAGTTTGCTTCTTATTGACTCAAGCTCCTCCTGCGAAACGTTGCCGCCGGCGGCAGCCGCCATCTCCTGCTGGACCTTTCTGTACTCCACAAGAGCATTTGTGGCCTCGGTATCGGCAAAGGTCTCCGTTTCGGCAGCGTTCAGTTTTTTGAATTGAGGACTTTCGACAAGAGCCTGGCCGAGAGCGGCCGCAGCTTCAATGTAATCCATAACGTGTCCTTTCTTAACGGTCTGCGGGGGGGGCAGAACGTTTGTAAAAACGGTGCGGGCAGTCCCGCCTTTAGCAAAAGGCAAAACTGCCGCGCAGAATCCGTAGTGATCAGGCTTTGCCTTCGCAGCCGAGAACGTCGGTGATCTTGTGGGCTACAAGTCTCTTAATGTTCTCTCTCGCGGGTTTGAGATACTGTCTCGGGTCAAAATGAGCCGGGTTTTCCGCGAAATACTGTCTGATGGCCGCAGTCATTGCGAGTCTGAGGTCGGAGTCGATGTTGATCTTGCAGACAGCCATGGAAGCCGCTTTTCTCAGCATATCCTCGGGGATGCCGATAGCATCGGGCATGTTGCCGCCGTATTTGTTGATTGTCTCGACAAACTCGGGAATGACTGAGCTTGCGCCGTGGAGAACTATCGGGAAGCCGGGGAGTCTCTTTTCCACTTCGGCAAGGATGTCGAATCTGAGCTGAGGCTTCTGGCCGGGTTTGAACTTGTAAGCGCCGTGGCTGGTGCCGATGGCGATTGCGAGGGAGTCAACACCTGTTCTCTCCACGAATTCCTGTACCTGCGCGGGATTAGTGTAAGAAGCGTCCTCCGCGGAAACGTTGACGGCATCCTCGATACCGGCAAGTCTTCCCAGCTCGCCTTCAACCACAACTCCGTGATCGTGAGCATAGTCGACCACCTGTCTTGTGAGAGCGATGTTGTCTTCAAAGCTGTAATGGGATCCGTCGATCATGACTGAAGTGAATCCGCCGTCGATGCAGGATTTGCAAAGCTCGAAGGTATCGCCGTGATCCAGGTGCAGACAGATCGGGAGACCCGTCTCTATAATGGCGGCCTCCACCAGTTTGGTGAGGTAGGTGTGGTTGGCGTATTTTCTGGCGCCTGACGACACCTGAAGGATGAGGGGCGCCTGCAGCTCTTTGGCGGCTTCAGTGATGCCCTGGATGATCTCCATGTTGTTTACGTTGAAGGCGCCTATAGCATATCCGCCTTTGTACGCTTTCTCAAACATTTCTTTTGAAGTAACTAACGGCATAATAATTATCTCCTACTCTTTTACTCTTTTAAAATAGGGAGAGCGTTGGCGGCCTTCCAGCAGGCCCCGCTCCCCCGTAAGATTTAAAACTTAATCAAAATCCGCGACAGGGGATTATTCCTCCGCTTCCGCCTTTGCGGCCTCAATGATGCCCTGGGCAACCATATCGGGAACTACTTCGTATCTTACAAACTCGGAAGTATATGAGGCTCTTGCCTGGGCAATGGATGTGAGGTCCGTCGCATATGTCCACATTTCAGCGGCAGGAACTTCTGCTTCAACTTCCTGTCTTCCGCCGCCTACAGGGTTCATTCCCAGGACTCTGCCTCTGCGCTTGTTAAGGTCGCCGATGACGTCGCCCATGTACTTATCGGGAACGTTTACTTTAACGCTGTAGATAGGCTCGAGGAGAACCGGAGAAGCCTTGGGGAGAGCGTTTCTGAAGGCCATGCTGGCAGCTGTTACGAAAGCGACTTCTTTTGAGTCGACGGGGTGATATTTACCGTCGACAAGAGTGGCTTTCAGCTTAACAACAGGGTAGCCTGCGAGGACGCCGCGCTTTACGCTGTCCTGGAGACCCTTCTCAACTGACGGGAAGAACTGCTTCGGAACACTTCCGCCGACAACTCTCTCGCCGAATTCAAGCTCATCCTGCTCACCGGGTTCGAACTCGATAACGACTTTACCGTACTGGCCTGCGCCGCCGGACTGTTTCTTGTGTGTATATTCCTCAGTGACCTTCTTACGGATGGTCTCTCTGTAGGCGACCTTCGGAGTGGCAAGCTTAACGTCCACACCGTATCTGCTCTTCAGCTTACTGACAACGATATCCAGATGCTTCTCGCCGGTGGCATTAATGACCAGCTCGCCGGTCTCGATGTTATTGCCAAATGTAAGGATCTTATCCTCGTCTCTCAGCTTTGCAAGGCTCTGGCTGAGCTTATCGTCATCGCCCTTCTTGAGGCACTTGATGGACTGGCTGAACTGAGCCTCGGGGAACTTAATGGCGGGCATTGATGCGTTGATGCCCTTGCCGGCAAGTGTATCGTTGGTGGATGTGTTGGAAAGCTTGGCGATGGCGCCAATGTCACCTGCAGACAGCTGCTGTACAGGTATTTGGGTCTTTCCTCTGAGAACGAAGAGCTGGCCGATACGCTCATCGGAACCCTTGGCGGTGTTTCTGAGTGTGTCGCCGTTCTTAACGGTGCCGGAAATGACCTTAAAGAGGGATATTCTTCCGGAGGCTTCCACCACGGTCTTGAATACGAACAGCACGGGCTGAGCGTTCGGATCGACGGTCAATTTGATCTCGTTTCCGTCGGCATCCAGAGCTGCGACCTCCGCCTTATCCACCGGTGACGGGAAGTACTCTGTGATGAAGTTAGCAAGCTCCTTAACGCCGTTGTTATCGCTGGCGGCGCCGACGAGGATAGGCGTGCAGGTGCAGGCCTTAACTGCCTTTGTGAAGCCGGCAATGATCTCTTCTTCGGTGAACTCTTCGCCGTCGAAGAATTTCATCATGAGCTCATCGTCAGTCTCTGCAACGATCTCGGCGAGAGCGCCGTGGATCTCTTCGGCCAGACCCTGTACGGAAGCCGGGATAGCGGTGTCTTCAGTGTCGCCGCCGGCCTTGAACTTTTTGGCCTTCATGTGGAGAGTGTCTACAAATCCGACAAATTTACGGTTCTCAACGATCGGGATCTGGATCGGGACACAGGAGTTTCCGAGGTTTTCTTTAATGTCGGCGTAGATCTTGTCAAACTCCGCCGTTTCGTCGTTCATTTTGTTAATAAATACAGCCCTGGGGATGTTTCTCTCATTGGCAAGTTCCCAGCCCTTCTCGGTACCGACCGCAACGCCGCCGGCAACCACGATCACAGCAGCATCCGCCACCGCAACGCCTTCGAGCATCTCGCCGATAAAGTTCAAAGCTCCGGGAGCGTCCAGAAGATTTATGTTCTTCTTGTTCCACTCGATCTGAGCCATTGAAAGGTAAATTGAATACTGCCTCTTAATCTCTTCGGGGTCGTAATCAAGCGTAGTATTTCCGTCCATAATCTTTCCGAGACGGCTTATCGCCTTACTGTTGAAAAGCATCGCTTCGGCGACTGACGTCTTACCGACGCCACCGTGCCCTAAAAGTATAACATTGCGTAAATCCGCGCTTTGCATAATACAAAATCCTCCAAACTGAATAATAATGATGGTGGCGAATGCGGCCGCAGAATCGTGGATCCGCCTTCGGAAAAAAGGCTCTACGCGGCCTGCTTCTCACCGCAACACACTTACAGTGAGTATATAAAATACACGCGCACTTGTCAACATATTTTTGATAGCCCGGAGGCGCCCTGCACAGGCGCGAAACTTCGGACTGGCCGCAGGCATCGGCAATTTCAAAAGGCTCCATAACCTGCTTGCGAAGGGACTTTTTATGTGTTAGAATTCCATTAATGGGAAGTCTTAAATCTATAACACGCACGGCTTTCCGGA
>JAGCZO010000008.1 GCA_017959965.1 Clostridia bacterium
ACTAACCGCCAAGAGGTTTACGGCCCGTAATAATACCCTGCGCGGCCAATGGGAGCCGCATCGCCGGTGGTGTAAAAGGCACAAACGTCGCCGGAAGTGCAGTTGTCCGCCCACTTGAACAGGATCGACGCAGGCCCGTCGATGCCCAGGGCGGATTTGGGTATCGACAACATCAGCATGTTCTTATGGATGCGGCAGCGTACCTCGGATAAGGGCGTCACGGAATATTCATTGCCGGCGGACAATGCCCCCAGGTACAGATAACCCTCCTTATCCGGCGCCTTATAATTGACCACGAACTGATAGCCGTTCCAGGTGGATGAAGCAGGGGAGCCGTCAATGCCGATAAACAGGTTCATCCAGTTGTCGCCCTCGGCGGCGGTGATATCATCGGCCGTCATGGCGAAGAAATACAGATTATCCGCATCCTCGCACACCTTCATCTCGGAAAAATCGTTGCGGCCGGTGGAATCGTTATACTTTTCCTTGCCCCAGCCCGACGCCTTGCGATCCGCCGTATCGGCCGCGTAATCCCGGTAATACGCCTTAATATCGTTCCACTGGGCGAAGCCGCCGTCGATGTCAATGGTGCGGTTGTTGCGGGAATTATCGACAGAGAGCCCCTTGAACTGACGGATGTAGGAGATCATCTGGAGGTAGTAGTTGTCAATATATCCGCCTTCCATGGGTTCGATGTCCCGGCTGCCGTTCAGCGAGGCGTTGTCAAGGAACACGATAGGTCCGTCGTTGTGCACCGGTCCCTGGTAGGACGCAGGCTGCCGCTGGGCCACCCACTCGTTCCAGCCCGTGATGAAGATGATCTCCGGGTCAATAGACATTGCCCACCGGAACTGTTCTTCGAAGTTGTAGCCGTATTTGTACGCGTCCGGCGCGGGATCGTTGGCCCCGTCATGCCAGCTGCGGGAACGGTCGTTGGAGCCGTACCAGGACACGGCGCTCATTTTGTAGGTCTCATTGTGCTGGGCAAGAGATACGTTGACAACTTCCTTCCGCCCGCCCACGCCGTACACTGCGTCGTCGGTGAGCAGCCTGTCAAACTCCATCCAGGGAAAACCGTCATCGTTTTTTTCGCTCATGGGCCACTGGCTTTCCTTGATGCGGAAAAAGTCCTTCAGCTCGTCCGTAGCCTCATCGTTGTGGCCGATCAGCAAAGGCTTTCCGTCCCACTTGAACCAGATATCCTCATACTCCGGGTGTTTTTTGTATATTCTCTTGTAGACCGTGAGCATCGTGGTCTTGGAATCCGAGTTCGTGAGGAAGCAGACCTTGGGTACGTCCCAGCCCTTGTCGTAATATTCCTGCAGTATCGCCATGAGCTTCAGAGCGGCGCCTTCGTAAATATTGGCGTTGGACACGTCAAAGCACAGAAAATCGATGTCCGCGTCGGTAAGCATCTGTACGTGCTTCCGCATGACCCACTCGTCACCTGATTTGTAATAGCCGAACATGGGCTTTCCCCAGAAATGGAATGCGTCCTTCGGTCCGCCCCCCGCCTCCATCCAGCCTTTTTCACTGTCAAGGGCTCCCGGGACCTGAGAGATGATTGAATTGTCGTAAAGCTGGGTGCCGTGGGCTCCGAGCCAAAGGAAATAGAATATTCCCACGTATTTTCCTTCTCTTTTGGCGGGGGCGGTCTCCTCCGTCACAAGCTCCCGTCCCAGGTTGTCAACGGCCCGGGTGACTATGTTAATGTATTTCGCGGTGTTTACGTAATTGTCGTCCGAGGTCACTACAGGTTCCTCTTCCGGAAGCTCCGTCGGCCCGGGGACTTCGCTGCTCCCCTGTTCCGTACGGCAGCCCGTGACCGCAAGCATCGGGAGAAGGATCGCCAATGCCAATATTCCCATCAGCAGCCTCAGAAAACCGCTCCTGCAAACTTTTTTATCCATTGTCCGTCTCTTACCTCCTGCCGATGCTGAGCTTCGTTCCCAGTGAGCTTTCCATCTTCTTAAAGCTCTCCAGGAGCTCTTCGCTGACTCCCCGCTGTTTTACGGCCCTCATCATGAGATTCTTTGGCGTGTCGAGAGGAGAGATATACTCAACTATCGAAACGTCGTAGCCAACGGCTCTCAGATATTCTGCCCTGAGAGCGTCTGTAAGGCAGTCCGCCATCCTTGCCTTAAGGATACCGTATTTCATGAGAGGCTCAAAACCGGGCAGGGAATAATTCGAATTCATCTCCCTGTGGCAGCAAGGCACGCACACGATATGGGAAATGTTGTTGCTTATGGCGAAATTAAGAGCCAGGTCCGTGGCGGTGTCGCAGGCGTGCAGTGTAAGAAGCAGATCAAACTGTTCCTCGGGTCTGTAGGCTCCGATATCCGTCTGAATAAAAGTCATATTCTTATAGCCAAGCTCCTCCGCCATGCGTTTCGAGGCCTCGATCACCGTGGGGTTGTAGTCAAGCCCGGTAAAGTAACATCGCCGGCCCATGACCTCTTTTATGTAATAGTTCAGAACAAAGGACAGGTAGGACTTGCCGCAGGCGCAGTCGATTATCCTGACGGGTTTATTGCCTTTGCAGACCGATTCGACGATGGGGCCTATCAGCTCCACAAAGTGGTCGATCTGGTTGTACTTCCTGATCCTGTCATTTCTGACCTTGCCGTTTTTACCTAAAATACCGATAACTTTAAGAAGGTTTGACGCGGGGCCCGCCTTGATTATATACTCCCGGTTTCCCAGGGACGCGCCGCCTCCGCCAAGGAGATCTCCCTCGGAGTCATCGTAGGAAACGTCGGGAACCTCCGCGGATCCGGCAAAGATCTGTGGTGCCTTTTTGGCGGGTTTTACGGTTCTCCCGGCGGTCTCGGTGCTGGAAAGCTTCACGTCCTTTCCGTCGCACTTCACCGTGATAAGCCTGCCCCGTTCCCGGTAGCAAAGCTCCATCTCGTCATAATCCCGCATTTTTTCGGCAATGAAATCGCAAAAGCCTTGAGCGTCGAGACATTCCGGCTCCCCCGCAAAAATAAAGCAAAGGCTGCCGCCGTCCCCGGGCTCCGCGGTAAGTTTGAAATCCTTCATGCCCGCTTTGAAGCTGACGTCGATCCCCTCAAAGAAGTCGCCGCCCTCCTCAAGCCTTCCCACTGTGGCGCTGATCAGGAAATATGCCTTGTCAATGATCTGTTTCTTCATATCGGCCGCTCCGTGTAAATATGTCTGACTCTTGTTTTACGTTTTGTTTTTAAGTTTTGTCAGCTCATCGTCCGTGAGTTCTCTGTACTCTCCGGGAGCCAGCCCCGGGTCAAGCTCCACGCCGCCCACAGATATCCTTTTCAGATATGTTACTGTCTTTCCGCAGGCCTTCACCATCCTCTTGACCTGGTGGTATTTGCCCTCGCTGATCCGGACTATGGCCTCGGACGCGCCTTTTTCGCTCTTTATGATCTCCAGTTCGGCGCTTTTTGCTTTCTCCCCGTTTCCTATGTCCAGCCCTTCCTTAAAGGCTTCTATATCCTTTTCATTCAGTTCGCCAAGGGTCCTTATATAGTAGGTCTTTTTGACTTTTTTATTCGGTGAAATGATATTGTGTATGAACTCGCCGTCGTTGGTAAGGATCAAAAGCCCTTCGGAGTCTGCGTCAAGCCTTCCCGCCGGGGACAGCTCGTAGAAGCTGTAGTCATCGCCTACAAGATCCGCGCAGACCTTCACTCCCGGCGCCCCGTCTCCGCAGGAGAGCACGCCTCCCGGCTTGTTCATCATGAGGTACACAAACGGCTTGTATTGTACCCTTTCGCCCCGGCAGGTGACCTCATCGCTTTCGGGAGACACCTCCAGCCCGGGATCCGTCACAGTCGCTCCGTTGACCTTTACGTGCCTGCCTGCGATCAGTTTTTTGACGTCTCTTCTGGAGCCTGTGCCCATATTCGCCAAAAGCTTGTCAAGTCTCACGTGAAGCGCCTCCATCCCTTTGGATAAAGATTTTTGACCGTGCCTGAGGAGATGGCGCCCAGTCCCAGCACGAAGCTCCTTCCGCCGGCCTTCACCGCCACGCAGCAGGGTTCTGACACCCGTTCCTCGGCAAGAGCCTCTTTTCTCACCTGTTTTCCGAAAACGATCACAGACACCCCTTCTCCGTCCACAACGACGGTCTCGCCCTTCAAATATCTTTCCACCTCCGGGCATCCCGCTTCAAGCTCGACGCGGTAGGCGAAATCCTTTGGCTTCAGAGTAAGCGCCAGCCTGTGGGACATTTTAAACTCTCCGGTCCTGATCTCACCCTCGTAGACCCCTGCCATTGCCACCTTGAGACCGTCGATATCCGGCGGATCCGAGGGAAGATAGTAAAGGTTGTCCCCCATGTAGAAGTAACATCCTTCCGGCACCTCTCCGGTCATGTAGGTATCATAATAATCGTCTATCTCCAGGGGCCTGCTTTCATATCTTCTGAAGCTTCTGAAGCGTTCTTTTTTCTTCTTTTTTTCCTTTTTCGGCCTGCTTTCCCCGTTTTCCTCTTCAACGGTCTCTTCCGGGTCATCACCCTTTTTCAAAAAAGCGGTGAAGTGCCCCTCGCCCTTAAGCTTGTGGGGCCAGAGCCTGGCGCAGAGAGAATAATCCCTTTTTGTGGTACCGTTGGGCCTGATTCCGGGGGCAATCCCGCCCGGTTTCGGAGCCTCGATAAGGAAATACTCAGGGTGTCTGTCCATAAACGCGTCAATGGCGCCCTCGTTCTCCTCGATCTCAAAGGTACAGGTGGAATAGGAGATGACGCCGCCCTGCTTCAGCATTCTGTCCGCGGCCTCAAGTATACCGTCCTGCATGGCCCTGCAGCGGGCGCTCCCGTAGCTGTCCCAATGCTTAACGGCTTCCTCGTCCTTTCTGAACATGCCCTCGCCTGAGCATGGCGCGTCCACGACAATAGTGTCAAAATAGTTTTCAAATTTCGTCGCAAGGTTTTCCGGAGTTTCATTTGTCACCATCGCGTTTCTCACGCCCGCCATCTGTATGTTCTTCACAAGCGCTTTTGTGCGCTCCTCGCTGATGTCATTGGCGACAAGAAAACCCTTGCCGGCCATTCTTGCGGCAAGCTGGGTAGATTTGCCTCCCGGCGCAGCGCAGATATCAAGGACCTTGCCGTTCTCCTTCAGGGGCACGTTGGCGGCGGGATACATGGCGCTGGGCTCCTGAATATAGTAAACACCTGCATGGTAAAGTGGGTTTCTTCCGGGCTGCCCTTCCTCGTAATAAAAGCCTGTGTCGCACCAGGGGATCCTGCCGCCAAAGCCAATATCATTCCCCGCGATCTCAGGCAGCTTATCCGGCGAGATCCGCAGCGTGTTTGCTCTGATGCCTGAATACCTTTCGCCGGACTCAAGGCTCTTCACAAACTCGTCAAGCTCATCGCCAAGCAGTTTTCTCATATTGTCAAGAAAAGCTTCCGGAAGCTTCATTTTAAACTCTCCAAATCATCTTAAACTCTTTGATCTGCTGCCTGCAGAAGGTCTCCCTGCAGGTCTTCCGCAATGGCTCGCGGTATCCGTTCACAGCGGGCCCGGGGCAATCATTTCATTCCAATTATAACAGTTAAAGGCACTTTTCCGCAACCGGAGAAGTGCCTTCGAACCGAGGTGTCTGATCTGAAACAGTTTTATATCGCGCCTGTCCCGAGCCCTGCCTTGTACCGCAGGGACCGCATTGGCGGAAAAAGCGTCAGATCAGTTTTCCTTAACTTTAAAAGCTTTCAGTTATTAAGCTAACTCTAAGATAGCCATGGGTGCTCCGTCGCCGCGGCGTGCGCCGATCTTAACGATCCTTGTGTAGCCGCCCTTCTTGTCCTTATACTTGGGAGCGATCTCGTCGAAAAGCTTGCTGACGATCTTGAGGTTGTTGCCGTCCGCGTCTTTAACGGGATAAATGTATGCAATGGCTCTTCTTCTCGCCGCAAGTCTCGAGGGCATATCGACTCTGCGGAGCTCGGTCTTTGTTTCGCGCTCTCTTACAGGATAGTCGTTGCCGTTCTTTGACTTCTTAGTGATCGTGATATATTTGCCTTTTGAATTGACCTTAGCCTTGCTGAAGGTAACCTGCTTCGATTCGAAATTGTCGGCTTCCTTCACAGCGGATGTGATAAGGTTCTCAGCGATGCTCTGAACTTCCTTGGCTCTTGTCTCGGTCGTTACGATCTTGCCGTTCTGCAGAAGAGCTGTGACAAGGCCTCTGAGCATAGCCTTTCTTTGATCGCCGGTGCGACCTAACTTTCTATAACTCATTTTAAATATCCTCCAATGGTTGCATCAGTTTTCGGTGGTCTCTCCGTACTTGACTCCGAGCTTACTCAGTTTTCCCTTGATGTCTTCGATGGACTTGGCTCCAACGTTGTGGAGCTTCTTGACCTCGTCAGGAGACATGTGCACGAGCTCGCCAACGGTGTTGACGCCTGCTCTCTTGAGAGCGTTGAGCGGTCTCTGATTAAGTTCAAGTTCCTCGATGGGCGTGGCAAGCACGTCGCTTGCGATCTCGCTCTCCTGAGGGAGCTTCTGAGAATCATCGTCTTCCATGTATTCGCCGCCGTTGACGAACAGGTTGAACTGGTTGACGAGGATCTGGGCGGCCTCTTTGAGGGCCTCCTCAGGTGTGATAGCTCCGTTCGTGGAGATATCGATGGTGAGCTTCTCGTAGTCTGTCGCGTTTCCGACAAGAGTATTGTCGATCTTTACGTTGACCTTCTCAATGGGCGAGAAGATCGAATCGATGAAGATGACGCCCAGCGGCATACCGGCCTCTTTGTTTCTGTCGGCCTGTCTCCAGTTTCTGCCCTTCTTGACAGTGATGACCATATTCAGCTTCGCATCCTCATTGAGAGTGCAGATGTACTGGTCAGGATTCAGGATCTCGACATCGGAATTGAGGCTGATGTCGCCGGCGGTGATGACACCGGCGCCCTCTTTGCTAAGAACGATCTCAGTCGAGTCGGTGTAAAGTTTGAAGTTGACGCACTTGAGATTGAGAACTATTTCGGTCACGTCGTCCACAACACCCGGTATCGTTGAAAACTCATGTCTCACGCCGTCAATTTGAATAGATGTGGCGGCAGCGCCTTCAAGCTGTGAGAGCATGATTCTTCTGAGTGAAGTTCCGATCGTGATGCCGAGACCTCTCGCGAGAGGTTCCACGACAAAAGTGCCGCAACGGCCGTCTTCGGAAAGGAAAATATTTTCGAGTCTCGGTTTTTCAATATCAGCCATAATAAACCTCCTCTGAGCAAATAATTATTTGCTGTACAACTCGACGATCAAATGCTCCTTGATATCAAAGTCTATATCTTCACGCTTCGGAGCGGAAACTACCTTCGCGGAATAGTTGTCTCTGTCATAGTCAAGCCACGAGGGGACGAGACGTCCTGATGTGGTGGAAACTATGTCTTCGAGACATTTGATCTCGCGGCTGTTCTGAGCGATGGCAATAACATCGCCTTCGGCAACTCTGAAGGAAGGAATATCGACTTTCTTTCCGTTGACTGTGAAATGACCGTGTCTTACAAGCTGTCTTGCCTCTGCTCTTGACTGACCAAGGCCGATGCGGTAGACAACGTTGTCAAGTCTGCTCTCAAGGAGAACCAGAAGGTTTTCACCTGTGACACCCTTCTTCTTGCTGGCGAGCTCAAAATAATTTCTGAACTGCTTTTCAAGAACGCCGTAATATCTTTTAACTTTCTGTTTTTCTCTGATCTGAACACCGTATTCAGAGGATTTCTTTCTTACCTGAGCAGCGCCGTGCTGGCCGGGAGCCTGATTTCTCTTCTCAAACGGGCAGTGTGCCGAAAAACATTTTTCGCCTTTGAGGAAAAGCTTGCAGCCTTCTCTCCTGCAAAGACGGCATGATGCATCTGTATATCTTGCCATTTTCTTACACCTCCATATTATACACGTCTTCTCTTGGGCGGTCTGCAGCCGTTGTGAGGAACGGGGGTCTCATCCTTGATGAGGATGATCGACAGTCCTGCGGTGGAGAGTGCTCTTATGGCAGCCTCACGGCCTTGTCCCGGGCCTCTTACGTATACTTCTACGTCTTTGAGACCGTGATCCATAGCAGCCTTAGCGGCCTGCTCGGAAGCGGACTGAGCAGCGAAAGGAGTGCTCTTCTTGGAACCGCGGAATCCGAGTCCGCCGGCACTTGCCCAAGAAATAGCATTTCCTGCCAAATCTGTGATAGTAACGATGGTATTATTGAAGCTTGAACGGATATGAGCCTGACCGTGTTCGATATTCTTACGTTCTTTACGCTTACCTCTAACTACTTTTTTCGTCTTAGCAGCCATTAGTCAAACCCTCCCCATTATTTCTTCTTGCCGGCAACAGTCTTGCTCGGGCCTTTTCTTGTTCTGGCGTTTGTTTTTGTTCTCTGGCCGCGAACCGGCAGTTTGGCCTTATGCCTTCTGCCTCTGTATGAGCCGATCTCAGTCAAACGCTTAATGTTGAGGTTAACTTCTCTGATGACGTCGCCCTCAACAATATAATCGCGATCAATAACGTCTCTGATGGCGTTCACTTCGTCATCAGTAAGATCTTTTACTCTTGTATCCGGATTGATACCGGTCTTGGCAATAATCTCTTTCGCTTTCGTATTGCCAATGCCGTAAATGTACGTAAGTCCGATTTCAACACGCTTTTCTCTCGGTAAGTCTACACCCGCTATACGTGCCATTAGCTAAAACACCTCCAATTTGGTTCTAAAAGCATTTCTGCAACTTCGCAATTAATTATAAAGGAAACATCAGCCCTGCTTCTGCTTATGCTTCGGATAAGCGTCACAGATAACCATAACTTTTCCATGTCTTTTGATGATCTTGCACTTGTCGCAGATCGGTTTAACCGACGGTCTAACCTTCATAATAATCCTCCTCATAAGCAGGCTGTGAAGCGCCTGCCGCAATTTTCAAATGTTTACTTTCGCCATGTGATTCTGCCGCGATCGAGATCGTAGGGTGAAAGCTGAACTTTTACCTTGTCTCCGGCAATAATCTTAATATAGTTTGTTCTGAGCTTGCCTGAAATGTGGGCGGTCACAACGTGCCCGTTTTCTAGGGTTACTTTGAAAACACAATTGGGCATAACGTCTGTAACAACGCCTTCGAGTTCAATAAAATCCTGTTTCGCCAAACTACATTCCTCCTATATCAAATCAGCGTAGTAATTACGGGTTCTCCGTCCGCAACGATAAGCGTATTTTCATAATGAGCGGAGAGCTTGCCGTCGGCAGTTCTCACTGTCCATTTGTTCTTATCGATCTTCGTTGCGTAGCCTCCCATGCAGATCATAGGCTCAACCGCAATGGCAATACCGGGAATAAACATGATCCCCTTGTACTTTGTCCTGTAGTTAGGCACTTCCGGATCTTCATGGAGTTCTCTTCCTATTCCGTGACCGGTGAATTCACGGACGACAGAGTAACCATTTGACTCAGCATGGTCTTGCACAGCTCCGGAGACGTCAATCACGCGCTTGCCGGGAACGGCGTTTTTGATACCTTCAAAAAAGCATTCCC
>JAGCZO010000111.1 GCA_017959965.1 Clostridia bacterium
CAACGGCCTCCTCGTCAACACGAATCCTTACCTTGAATCGAGATTTGCGTCCTATGACAAACGCTTTGAGATAATCGAGCACAAGATCGACTCTATCATGGATAACTTTGTCGACGAGTCAACCTATAAGCACTTCATCATACTTGACGGCGAGAAGATCGAAGCGGACGTGGCATATCAAAACATCTATAAGAAGGCAAGATCGACTGTTCTGATCATTGACGATTACATCGATGTAAAGACTCTCCAGCTGCTGAAAGCGGCCAAGGACGGAGTCGGGATTTCCATTGTCAGTGATAACAAAGCAAGAAACTCACTGACCGGGGCTTTTGTCAGGGATTCCGGGCTGTCCGTTGTATTTAAACGCAACGACGCCAAATTCCACGACCGCTATATCGTTATCGACTACAAAATGCCGACGGAGAAGGTCTACCATTGCGGGTGTTCAAGCAAGGATGCGGGCAGCAGGATAACCGCGATCAGCGCTGTGAATGACGCAGACGGCTATTATGAGGCCTTCGATGATGTTCTGGCGCGGCCTTCTTATTTGATCGAATAACAGCTTTGAGTTCCGTCAAAGTACATGTCAATTAAAAACCTCGGATGAAACCGGGAACAATTATTAGTTTAAAGATACATAAAAAAAGCTAAAAACCGCTGGAATCTGCCCGAAAGCAGTTGACAATGGATGCGGCGTGGTGGTAGAATATAAAAAAATAGAAACGCGTTGCGTAATAAGAAACGCTAAGCAAGGAGAACACAAATATGAAATTAGGTTTTTTGGCAAACGGAGAAATGCTTGGATGGGATTACGAAAAGCTTTGCGCTTTCATCCGTGAATCCGGATACGATTGCGTGGAACTGATCGACGACATCATATTTGCTCCGGGTAAAACGGCTCAGGACAACGCCGCCCTGCTCAAAGCAGTCGAAAAGAACGGTCTTGAGATCTCCGAAGTGCTGCTCCAGCACGATTTCGTGATCCCCGACGCCAATGCGAGACGAGCCTCCATCGACACCGTCAAGGCAAACATCGCGAAGATCTCCGATCTCGGCGTCAAAACGGCAAACCTTTTTACGGGTCCCGTGCCCTGGATGCCCGATTCCATCATCATCAACCGTCAGGTGTCCGCTCAGCAGGCCTGGCAGTGGGTGTTTGAAGCCTTCGACGAGATCATTCCCGTTGCGGAAAAGTACGGCGTTAAGCTCGCAGTTGAAAACGTCTGGGGAATGCTCGTTCACGATTTCTACACGAACAAATACCTCCAGAGCAGGTATACCTCCAAAAACCTTGGCGTGAATCTGGACCCCTCCCACGACGCTCTCTACGGAAATACCGACATGGAGCTCCTGGTAAAGGGCTGGGGTAAGGAAAAGATATTCCACGTCCACGTCAAAGACGCGGTAGGTATCCCCTCCCCCGGAAAATTCACCTTCCCGGTCATTGGCGAAGGCATTGTGAACTTTAAAGTTTTCTTCAATGCCCTCAAGGAGATCGGCTATGACGGATGCGCCAGCGTTGAGTTTGAGTCCTGGACTTACCGCAACGTAATGTGGGAAGGGCAGCATGCTCCTTCTGCTCCGGCTATGAGACGGATCCTGGAAACGCTTATTTAAGGCTCTTTACGCAATTTGCCGGAAAGAGTCTTGATAATGAACAGCGGAAAAAAGCCTCCGGGTTTTTATTGCCCGGCAAATTGCTTTCCGCGAGCGGACCGCTCGAAGTACTCCTGAAATGGTTGACGGGGGCCCTGCAGCTACGCCTCATTTCGTAACGGTTCTTCGCGGAGCGAAGCTAGTGGAGAAATGCGGGGTAGTGCGGGGTACATCGTCGGGTTCGCGCACGAAAAAATAGCTCTTAACTAAGCGTTTCCTAAAAAGTCTATTTAAATACTTAAATAACCAAGTTTTTATCCGCCCGCGCGGAAAAATATAATTTGACACCTATTTACAGAAAAGGGGAATGAATTATGATTAAACACAACATTATCATGGTAGGATGCGGCGCGATCGCATTCCGTTGGCTCGACCACATCACCAAGCGTGACGATTGCCGTATCATCGCTCTTGTGGACAAAAATCCCGACAACGCGAAAAAGTACAGCGAGAGATACAATCTCAGCTGCCCGATCTATGAGGATCTTGACGATGCTCTTGCCAAAGAGAAAGGCGACCTTCTGATCGACCTCACCTTCGTGACCGTTCATCACCAGATCGTGACCAAAGCCCTCAGAGCAGGCTACAACGTTTTCGGCGAGAAGCCAATGGCGTTCTCAGTTGACCAGGTCAACGAGATATTAAAGGCCGTTGACGAGACAGGCAAGAAGTATTTTGTAATGCAGAACCGCCGTTTCATCGACAGAGTGGGCAAGATAAGAGAGCTCCTGAAATCCGGTCTTCTCGGCGCCCCCACCCTTCTTTCCGGCGAGATCTACGTTAACGCCGACATGGGCAGCATCAGAAATTCATTCAAGTATCCGCAGCTCCAGGACAACAACATCCACAGCTTCGATATGGCCCGCTACCTTGTAGACGGAAAGCCGAAGGCGGTCACTTATCACAGCTTCCGTCCGAAGGATTCCATGTACGACGGAGACTCCGCCTGCGACGCAGTGTTTGAGTTCGACAATGACGTAACGTATCTGTTCCGCGGCTACAACGGCGCTCAGGCCTGCTGGACCTCCTGGGACAACGTCTGGAGAATAGACTGCGAAAAAGGTTCTGTTGTCTGGGACGGCGAAGGCGACGTCAAATATCAGTATTTTGAGCACAACAACGGCCTGTTCAGCGGCGAGTGGTTCAAGGAAGGCGTTTTCAAGAAGCCCGACGTGGTACGCGACCAGCATGACGGCGCTCTCGAGGATCTGTTCGACGCCCTCGACACGGGACGCACACCCGGCACAGACTGCAAGGACAACGTTTACAGCATCGCTATGGTATTGGCGAGCATAAAGAGTATTGAGGAAAAGAGAAGAGTTGAGATCGTAGTCAACGACACTTATCCCTATCTTGTTTTGAAATAATGAGGTTAAAAATGAAAAGAACAGGCGGAGAAGTAGTAGTACAAAAATTAATACAGGAAGAGGTTCCGTACATTCTGGGAATACCCGGCCACGGCGTACTGGGATTGTTTGACGCCATACGCAAAGCCGACGGTGAAGGTAAGATCCGCTATTTGCAGGTAAAGCACGAGCAGGCCGCCACGGCCATGGCTGACGGTTACTACCGCGTGTCCGGCAAGCCCCTTGCGGTGTTTGCGTCCATCGGCCCCGGCACCCTCAACCTTTCTATCGGTCTTGCGACGGCATTCGTCGACTCCACACCGTTCCTGGCCCTCTGCGGCGACACACACACCAATATGTACGGTGTGGGCGTGCTTCAGGAAGTTGAGAGATACCACGACAGCAATATTCAGAGAGCCCTGGAGCCTCTGGTCAAGCGCTGCTGGAGAGTCGAGACAGTCGACCAGCTTCCCAGAACCATGAACAACGCGTTCAAAGAGATGCTCTCCGGAAGGCGCGGACCCTGCGCCATCACCCTTCCCATGGACGTTCAGGCGGACAGCACGGAGAAGAACATTCCGCTGATCAAACAGCCCGAGTGGGAGCTTCCCCATGCGGACGACAACGCGGTCGACAAGGCCATCGCTCTTATGAAGACAGCGAAGCGTCCTCTCATATTCGTGGGCGGAGGCGCACTGAGGACAAAAGCAGGCGAGCTGGTGGAAAAGCTTGCCGAGAAATGGGGCGCGGCTATCATTACGACGCTGGCCGCAAAAGGAACCGTCAAGGAGTCCCATCCCCAGTATTGCTTCCACACAGGCAGCAAGGGCACGAAGATCGGTCTTGAGATCAGCCGCAGCGCGGACGTGGTCCTCGCTCTCGGCACCCGCTTCGCGGACGAGTCCACTTGCTCATACCGCAAGGGCATTGCCTTCAATTTCCCCGACACGAAGCTCATTCAGGTGGATCTTGACGGACATGAGATCGGTAAAAACTACCTGGCTGACGTTGGCGTTCTGTCCGACGTTTCGGCTTTCGTGACCAAGGTCCTCGAGAAGGATCCCGACTTTAAGATCAACAAGGCGTATCTCGACGAGATCAAAGACCGCAGAAAGGCCTGGTTCGATTTTGTCGAAAAGAAGGAGACTGCCAAGACCAAAGAGATGACCATCTCCCGGATGATCGGCGTCATGAAGAACACCCTTCCGAAGAACACAGTCATCTCCACGTCCTCCGGAAACACACAGGCGCAGCTGTTCCAGGAATACTGCTATGAGGAGCGTTACTGCAACCTCACCACGGGCGGTTTCTCCACCATGGGCTGGGCCGTACCCGCGGCGTTCGGAGCAAAACTTGCCCTTCCCGACACCCCGGTGGTGGCACTGGTAGGTGACGGCGACTTCATGATGATCATGCAGGAGCTCTCCACGGCAGCGCAGTACAACATTCCGGTCATCACCGTTCTCGCGGACAACCAGGGCTGGATGGCCATCAAGGATCTCCAGGTGGACGTACTCGGCAAAGAGAACACCTTCGGAAACGATTTCCAGCAGGACGGAAAGGCATTCTGCCCCGACTTCAAGGCCATCGCGGAAGGCTTCCGTATCAAAGGCTATGCCGCAAACGATGACAAGTCCTTCAAAGAGGCTCTTGAGGACGCTCTCAAGCAGAAGGGACCCTCCCTCATCCACGTGACAGTATCCTCCGAACATCCGTACTCCGGCGGCGAGGCCTTCGGCTGGTGGGATGTGCCGATTCCGGGATATATGGAAGAAAAGAGAAAGGCTTACGAAAATGCCATCAAAGAAGAAACTGTCTGATATTCGGGCAACGCTGCTGGCGGCCGCAGAAATACGCAAAGGCGTGATCCGCGCTCTCGAAGCCGCAGGCTCAGGGCACATTGGCGGAAGCATGTCCCTTGCGGAGATACTGGCCGTTCTCTACACGGACATTCTGAACGTTGACCCCAAAAACCCAAAAAAGAGGGACCGCGATTACGTGGTCCTCTCCAAGGGTCACTGCGGTCCGGCGCTTTACTCCGCCCTTGCCTACAAGGGTTATTTCGACCCCTCCGAGCTGCTTACGCTTAACAAGGGCGGCACGAAGCTTCCCAGCCACTGCGACAGACTGAAGACCACCGGCATCGACATCAGCACCGGCTCTCTGGGACAAGGCCTCTCACTTGCCACGGGAGTTGCCCTCGGCAAGGAGCTTCAGGGCATCCCCGGAAAAGTCTACGCCATTGTCGGCGACGGAGAGCTTCAGGAAGGTCAGAACTGGGAAGCGTTCCTGTTCCTGGCTCACCGGAAGCTCACGAACCTCATCACTATCGTGGACAACAACCGCAGGCAGCTTGACGGCTACGTGGCGGACATTTGCGGCGAGGAGGACATTGCCAAAAAGCTCGAAGCCTTCGGCTTTGACGTGCGCAGGGTGAACGGACACGACGTCGAGGAGATCTACAACGCCCTTTACGACGCCGGCGAAGGCGAAAAGCCGACGGTAGTCATCTGCGACACCGAGAAGGGACACGGATGCTGCATTTCCGAGTTCGACGGCTTTAACCACTATATGCCGGTTTCCCATGAGGACGCGGCAAAGGCCATAGAAGACATTGAAAGGAGGCTGGAGAAAGCGTATGAGCAGCTTAGTTGATTCCTTTGAACTTGATTCTGTGGAAATGAGACAGGCATACTGCGACGCCCTCATTGAGGAGGCGAAGCGGAATCCGAAGCTCTTTGTTGTCGACGTTGATGTCAGCCACTCGGTAGGTACCGGCAGGTTTTACCAGGCTTTCCCGGACCGTGCTCTCAACTGCGGCATTATGGAAGCCCACGCAATTGGCATGTGCGCCGGCATGTCCGAGACAGGCATGGTGCCCTTTTTCCACGCTTTCGGTCCCTTTGCCACAAGGCGTGTCTTCGACCAGATATTCATCTCCTGCGCTTACCAGGATCTCAACGTTAAGATCATCGGCGCGGATCCGGGCGTCACTGCTCAGACCAACGGCGGCACCCACATGCCCTTTGAAGACCTTGGCCTCATGAGGCTAATCCCCAACGTCACCATCGTCGAGCCTGCCGACAGCACGATGTACTCCTACGTCGTCCGTGCTATGGCAGAGAAGTACGGAGTGTTCTATCTGCGCACGTCCCGCCGCAAAACGGTAAAGCTGTACAAGCCCGGCACCGAGTTTGAGATCGGCAAGGCCGTAAAGCTGTATGACGGTAAAGACGTGTGTCTCATCGGCTGCGGCATCATGGTCTACGAAGCAGTGAGAGCAAGAGATATCCTCAGGAAAGAGGGCATCGACGCGGCGGTCCTTGACATGCACACCATCAAGCCTCTTGACGAAAAGTCTGTACTGGAAGCCGCCGAAAAGTGCGGAGCCATCGTTACAGCCGAAAACCACAACAGAGTGGGAGGCCTTGGCAGCGCGGTAGCGGAGCTTATCACGGAGAAATATCCCGTTCCGGTGGAGCGGGTAGGCGTTGACGAGTCCTTCGGCGAGGTCGGTACACAGCAGTATCTGCAGCAGCGCTTCGGCCTCACAGGAGAAGAAATTGCCCGCAAGGCAAAGATCGCTATTCAAAGAAAAGGAGCCAAAAAATGAGAATCGCGGTAATAAACGAAGTATCATCGCAGGACAAAAACGAGAAGGTCATCAAGGCGCTTGAGCCCTTCCCGGTCCAGGTGTTTAACGTCGGCATGACCGGCGCCGGCAACGAGCCGGAACTCACATACATCCACACAGGTCTCATGGCCGGCATTGCCCTGAATTCAGGCGCCGTCGATCTGGTGATCGGTGGCTGCGGCACGGGCCAGGGCTTTCTGATCTCGGCCATGCAGTATCCCCAGGTCTACTGCGGACTTATTCTTGACTCGCTGGATGCGTGGCTGTTCTCGCAGATCAACGGCGGAAACTGCGTATCACTGGCGCTGAACAAGGGCTTCGGCTGGGCGGCAGATATTAATCTTTCCTATATTTTCGAAAAACTGTTTGCCGATCCCATGGGCCGCGGATATCCCCCTCACCGTGCGGAAAGCCAGCAGGCGAGCCGTATGAAGCTGAAAGAAGTGAGCGCCGGCACCCACAAGGATTTCCAGGAAATACTTAAAGAAATCGATCCCGCACTTATAAAACAAGTGTTTTCACACAAACCATTTAAGGAGCTGATAGAGAATTATGCAACAGTTAAATTTATTTATTGACAACAAGTACGTTCCGTCCGCGGCCACCGAGTGGTCCGACGTTTACAACCCCAGCACGGGCGAGATAATTGCCAAGGCGCCGAAGTGCACCAAGGACGAAGCTCTCGCCGCAGTCGAATCCGCTTACAAGGCGTTCCCGGGCTGGCGCGACACTCCCGTCCTCAAGCGTATGCAGGTTCTCTATAAGGTCCGTCAGATCCTTGTGGAGAGAATGGATGAGATCACCATGAGCGTTGCCCGCGAAAACGGAAAGGCCTGGGAGGAGGCAAAAGGCGACGTTCTCAAGGCCAAAGAGGCCACCGAGCACGCTTTGGCGATGCCCGACCTTATGCTTGGCGATTCGATGATGAACGCCTCCAACGGCTACGACACCCAGATGATCCGCGAGTCGGTTGGCGTGTTCCTGGGCATCGTGCCCTTCAACTTCCCGGCAATGATCCCCATGGGCTGGATGGCTCCGATGTGCATCGCCTGCGGCAACTGCATCGTGATCAAGGCGTCGAGCTCCACTCCTATGACCGCCCTCATGATCGCAGACATCTACCGCGAAGCGGGCCTCCCCGACGGCGTTCTCAACGTTATCACCTGCGGACGCGACGTTACGGACGTTCTCCTTGCCGATGACCGCATCAAAGGCGTTTCCTTCGTCGGTTCGACCAAGGTCGGTCTCTCGATCTACGAGAAAGCCTCCAAGTACGGCAAGAGAGTCCAGACTCTCTGCGAAGCCAAGAACCACGCTCTGGTCCTCAAGGACGCTCCCATTGCCCGCACGGCTGCAGGCATCATCAACGCCTCCTTCGGATGTGCAGGCGAGCGCTGCATGGCTCTCCCCGTTGTGGTGGCAGAGGAAGAGATCGCCGATGAGCTGGTGGCAGAGATCGTAAGACTCGCCAAGGGCATAAAGGTCGGTCCCGCGTACGACAAGACCACAAAGCTCGGCCCTGTCTACAGCGCTGCCCACAAGCAGAAGATCTGCGCAGACATCGAGAGCGGTATTAAAGACGGCGCAAAGTGCGTGCTGGACGGCCGCGATATCGTTGTCGAAGGCTTTGAAAACGGCTTCTACCTTGGACCCACGGTGCTGGATTACGTCACAGGCGACATGTACGTGGGCTCCCGCGAGATATTCGGGCCTGTCCTTTCCATCAAACGCGTACGCGATTTCGAGGAAGGTCTTCGCGAAATGAACAACAACCCCTTCGCGAACGGCTCCGTTATCTACACCCAGAACGGATACTATGCCCGTGAATTTGCGAAGCGTACCGACGGCGGTATGGTTGGCATCAACGTGGGTATCCCCGTGCCGGTGGGCGTTTTCCCGTTCTCCGGCCACAAGAAATCATTCTTCGGCGCCCTCCACACCCTTGGCAAGGACGGCATGAACTTCTACACAGACGCAAAGTGCATCACTCAGCACTGGTTCGCCGAGGAAGAGAAAAAGTCACAAACAGTCAGCACTTGGGACGGTACACTCAACGGCTGATCTGTGTGAACTCCGTGGAAGCGGCTGAATTTGTCTGTGATCTGAAGACCTTCAGCCGCCGGGAAAAAACAATCCCATCCATTGTTTTATTCCCAGTTTGGTTTTTGTTTGTTTGATTTGTTGTTTGTTTATGGAAAAGAGAGGAGCTTCCGCGCGGGTCGCACCTCTCTTTTTCAATGGTCTCAGTTTATACGGTTACAAACAGTCTCGGAACGTCCTTACTATTCCGGTATCTTTATTACAAATGTTCCGAACACCGGCAGGTGGTCGGAGATATACGCCCCGTTTCTCTCTATCAGGAAGGTTTCGTAAGTGAGAGCCTCCGTGCTTGCAGGGCTGTAGAAAACGTAGTCGATAGGCTCCCTCTGGGGGTTGTAGGACGTGCTGTTCTCATCGTAGTTTGCCACCATAGTCGCGACGTGGTCGGCGTCCACCGTCACAGGGGCCCCGTCCCTGGCATCCGCAAGCTTCATCTTGAATTTTGTCACCCCGTCGCTGTCAACGATATTGCTCTTGCCAATGATCATCTTGTACAGGGCGTACAGCTCCCCTGAGCTTGCCGTGCGGCGGTTGTTAAGGTCTCCCGTGAAGAACATCGGCAGGCTGCCGAAGCGCCTGGAGAATCTGAAAATGACCTTGATCTGCTCCTTGCGGATGGTGTTGCCGTCTGAGGAGGAATTGTTTCCGTTGTGATCAAGGTGAGTGTTCATGTGCACAAACTCTGCGCCCGTTGCCTTGTCCCTGAGGTGCACCCAGGTGCAGATCCTGGGGTAATTGGCGAGCTCGAAGGCGGACTCGGGAACGTCGGGGGTGTCGGACAGCCAGAAGGTACCGCTGTCCAGGAGGTCGAATTTGTCTTTGCGGTAGTAGATCGAATTGGCTTCGCCGCCCTCGCTCCTTGCCTCGCCGACGCCCGCATATGAGTCGTTGAAGACATAACCGTCAAGCCACTTGAGCCAGTTGACCGTTACCTCTTCCATGCCTACGACGTCCGGCTGAAGCTCGTCCAGCAGCTGTCTGTACATGTCCGCCCTGGTCCTGAAAGGAGTGGCATTGCCGTTTTCGGTCTGAATGTTGAACTGGAGCAGTCTGATGTCAAGCCCCTCGCCTGAGGACTCTTTTATTTCGTAAACGTCAGGCACGATATATTCTTCCGCCTCCTCTACAGTCATGAAAAGTATCTCGCTGATCTTAAGTATTTCGCCGTCGGCCCCGGCAAACTGGTCGGGGATGATCTTAAGGACCGACATGCTGGCAGCGTAGGAAATGCCGGAGAAATCAAAGCAGACGTATTGCCAATCGTTCCCCTTGAGCTTTTCAAAGCCTTCCTTGCGCAGGCTTTCGTTGTCCTTCAGCGTGACCGCGCCGAGCACGCTCATGATCCTGCCCGTATAATTTTCGGCTTTGACCTTGAGCACCACAACTGGATTCTCCGCGAATTTAGAAGCCGTCATGCCGTTGGCGGTGCAGAACGCTTTGTATTTAAAATACACACAGGGTGTAAAGGTGTCTTCGGCGGCAATGTCCTTTGTTTTCAGCGTGATGACCTTGCCTTCAGTCTCATCCTCGCCAATGCCAACCTCCAGGTAGGCGGGGTTTACGAACTGCGACAAAACGTTATAGTCCGCGGCGACGTCAATGTCTATCCGCGCGGGGTCCAAAGGCTTTGCCGTGGGTTCGGCTGTGGGTTCCGGGGTGGGCTCGGACGCAGGTTCCGATGTCGGCTCCGAAGTCGGTTCTGACGTGGGCTCGTCTGTAGGTTCTGACGTCGGCTCCGGATCCAGTCTGACCGCCCATCCGGCAAGGTATCTGTTCAGAATTATCGCGTCCCAGTCGGACACCTCCGTGTCACGGTCTATATCAAGCACCTCGAGGGCAATATCCACCCTCCAGCCCGCGAGATAACGCTCGAATAAAATGGCGTCCCAGTCCGTGATCTCACCGTCCCCGTCCGCGTCGCCTGTCAAACCGGCGCCGGGCTCCCCGGAGGCGGAAACGCTGCCGAAGGACAGAACCGCTTCCGCGGGTATCATCAGGACTGCTATTGCCAAAGCAAGGATCAAACTGATCGGTCTCTTCATAAGCTTTTCTCCAAAAGGTCAGGCCGTGAGCCGTATAAGCCGCAGCTGTTATCTGTTATAGTAATCGTACATGGAATTGTTTTCGGGCGTTGCAACAGGTCTGTAAGCAAATATGAAAGGCGCATCAGGGTAGCTGACGGGCTCGTAGGTGGGCTGGTCCGGGTTCATTATTCTGGTGTCGGAGCCGTGGTCGTAGCGCAGAGCGCTGCCCGCCTTGACGTCGGAGGCAAGCATAAACACGTGCTGGGGACCTCCGTCCGCGGCGGGCCGCACAAAAACGATATCTCCGGCTTTAAGCTCGTTCACGTCGGTGATCTTTTCAAAGCCCATCTTTTTGCACCATACGTGCAGGTTGGCCACGACGCAGCCCTGGACCAGCGGATGTTCGTAGGTGAACCCTGCTCTGTAAACGATCCAGTCCATGAGCCTGTCGCAGCTTGTATTCTTGGGTCTGTGATTGATGGCGGGGTTGGTGCAGGAGTCTCCGTATTTGAATTCCTGCTCCCGGGCGTAATTGACTATGTAGTATCCCTCCCTCAGCAGATTGCAGACGAGGAGAGAATAGGGAGTGTATACGATCTCCCCCTTTTCATTGGCAACACGGTATCCGTAATGCCTGCTCCTGTCGCAGGACTTCACCGCGTCCTCAAGGTTCTCAAAGGGGCTGCCAAGCACGTTGTCTTCGGGGACGTGGAGACGGTCCTCGTAGCGACAGACGTAGAATCCGGCTTCGACCGCCGGGACAGGCTCCGGCTCTCCTTTTTCCGCGGCAATGAACTCGTCAGCCTCTGCCCGGTCCCTGCATATCGCGATCTTCTCCACCAGAAAAGCATCGCCCTCCCGCAGGAAATTGGTGTAGTCCAGCCTGAAGCCGTCGTTGAAGCGTGTCATCCATCCGTTGGCGCCGGTGCCGTCAAAAACAACGTACTGAGCCGTTCTCTCGCCAAAGAACTCCGAGTCGCCGCCGTAGCTCTCCGTTAAAGAAAAACCTGCCTGGGCCTCGCTGCGGCCTTCTGTGGCGTAAAACATCTCAAAGGCACCGCCCCACTCGGCCTGAATCTTAAATACGAACACCTTTTTCTCTTCGGGTGTAAACGGAACGTACGTCTTCCCGTCCGCCGAGACAGGGTAACCCGCCGCCTTGTACATTTTGCTGATATTCCAGACGACGGAGGGGTCCCGGGACTCCCGATTGCCCACGAAAAGCACACCCCCCGTATCAAGCTTCGGATCCGCGGAGTTTCCCGGGGCAAAAGCGGCCTTAAAAAGCTTATTGCTGAAGGCCGTCAGATCAAGCCTCGTCGGGTCGGGTATACTGTCGGTACGGTTCCCCGGCGCAACTGAGGAAACACAGCCCGCACAGGAGCAGACACACATTGGCAAAGCCAGAATTCCGGCAATAATATGTAAGAATCTCTTCATCGCGTTTTCACTCACAATATGCAAAAGTTGTTCCGATAAACCCGGAGCGGTTGAATTTTTCAAAGTCGTGCCTCACGATGTAATCGATATACGAACCGATCATTTTGGCGCAAAGGTAGTATCCGGCGCTGTTCAGATGGCCGCCGGTGTAAAAAAGTCTGTGAAATTCTGCGTCCTGGGGCGGACTGTACTCAGCCAGGTCGATCACGTAAGTATTCGTGAAAAAATCCGCAAGCTCGTACAGAAGTTTCCGGTGCGCCTCGTGGTTTTTCACCCATTCCGCCTTCATGTAAGGCCCCTCCTCCTCGTAAGGCATGGTGACCAGGAAGAAGACCGCCCCGGG
This sequence comes from Clostridia bacterium, assembly GCA_017959965.1. GTDB lineage: Bacteria > Bacillota > Clostridia > UBA1212 > UBA1212 > UBA1212. Next base: position 12,544 of record JAGCZO010000111.1, read on the forward strand.
CTGGATCTCTTTGTAGTGCTGGATGATTTTGGCGTAGTCTCCGGCGAAGGTGGGCCTGTTCCGGTGAAAATCGCTGTCGATATCGGCAACGCTTCCCAGCTCCTGCTCCATTTCGTCCAGATCGTTGACGCCAAGAGCAATTATGTACGCCTGCGCGGCCTTTTCCTTATCCCAGAAGCCTCTCTCATCCGCAAAGGAATTGTTGTATTCCCGGCAGGTCATGTTTCCGCGGGTAAAATTGTAAACGGTCGTTCCGCTCATCCTCGCCAGATACTGCGGCCAGGAGATATCGGGCATGTCGTGGTAATCCCGGGGACTTCCGGGCACGCCAATAGACTCAAGGTCTCCTGACGCGAGAGAATCCCCGATCACAGCAATGGTCCTGAAAATGCTCGTAAGACCGCCGTCGTCTTTGATCACGTCAAGGGGCTTTTCGTTTGGATCCGTTTTGAAAAAAACCGTCATAGCCAATATCTCCGAAGGCATAAAACCTGTTCTATAAACTGATGATATGATAACACTTTTGCCCCTCCGGGACAAGGGAACAGCCGGCCTGCATGCGCCAAACGTTGGCGTCAATTTCCCGCAGGATCAGTCATTTCCAGTCTGGAAAGCACCTTGGCCCAGCGTTCCTTCATTTCGGGAGTATCCTCGCAGGGCACAAAGCCCGCCCTGAGGTAGATCTTTATGGCGCCCAGTCTGAAATCATCGGTGGTGAGGTAAGTGTATGAAACGTCTCTCCCGTAAAGCTGCGCCAGGGCAAAGGAATTCATTGCATCCCCGATGCCCTTTCCCCGGTATTCCTTCAAGCAGCAGACCATATGAAGGTATCCCGAGCCGTCCTTATGCTTCACAAAGGCGACGGTCGCGACTCTTTTCCCCTCCGGGCTGAGCACGAATATCAGATCCTTCTCAGGCACCAGATCCGGATAGCACAGGATCGCATCCCGGAACACCTCTTCTCCGGACCCGGGATCGATCAGGCCTTCTTTGCATATATTCAGCCAGTCTTCGGTCTGATCCCTGCCGCCGCTGTAAAATTCATAGCGGCAGCCCTCCGGAAGCGGTATTTCCTTTGGCGGTTTTGGCGGTCTGATCAGTTTCAGCTGGTCCATAATGAGCTGCTCCTTTCGGCTGCCGTCCCCATTTTTTTACAGTCCGGCGCACGTTAAAATTGTATTGACTTTTACGATTTTTTGCAATAAAATCAGCGTATCTTCAATCAAAGGAGGCGATTCTATGGATAATAGAGTTTTATATGGTGTAATGACAATCATTTTCAACGAAGTCGGAGTACCTTGCTTCATGCAGAAAAAGGTTAAGGAAGGCATCCTACGTATAGTTCTTGCTTGCGTTACCTTCGGTGTTATCGGAATCATTAATTTCGTCAAAGGCATCATTCTCGGAATCAAGATCCTCAAAATGACAGATGAGGAATATGCCGGAACCGATAAGGCTACCCTTCTCAACGGTATCCCCGCATAACTTTATCTGCACGACAGATACTTAAGCTTCCAAAGGGCTCAAAGCCCTGTGAAAAAAGCAAGCCGGTCTCAATGGTTTCCGGCTTGCTTTTTTGTTTCGTCAGTTATTAGACCTCTGATGTCGTGGTCAGCCCGCGGTAATATCGTTGACCGTGCCGATAAAAACAGGCAGTTTCGTTTCGCAGTCAATGATCGCGTAGACAAAAGGTCTGTCCAGGGTCACGTTCTTGGGTATTTCGGGGTCGTAAACAGAATTGGGGACCATTTCCACAGCCGTTGCCGCCGAAGCCCTTGTTCCGGCCTCATCAACGTCAATGTGAGTTTTATGGACGACTTTGTTGATAAAAAGCCCTCTGCCGTCGTCAAGCTTTCCAAGGCCCGAAAAATCCGCCTCGTAGGCGCTGAAGGCCTTTTTAATTCCCATGCCGCTCAGAACGTCATTCAGAGAGCCCTCCCAGTCGAAGGAGAACTTCGGCATATTGGCGTTGGCAGTGCCGCGGTCGTTTTCCATAAGGTCGAACCAGGCCTTGGCGTCAAGGGATGAGAGCAGCTCCTGCGTACCGACACCCTCTTTCGGAAGAAGCGCCGCGAAGCCGTATTGACCGCAGTACGGTTTCATGAAGCCTGTCGCGTTTTTGCTCTCAATGTAGAAAGGCTCCTGTGCGGACCTCATCATAGTGACTTTTGTATCGCCCTTTGTTCCGTGAAACACCCCGTCGTAGGTGAACGGGAAAGGCGTATCCCAAAGAGCGTCAAAACAGACCGCGTTGATGAGCACCATCACCGTGTCGGGGTCAAGGGTCGAAGGATCCAGGATATCCGGAATCATACCCTTCGTTTTTTCATTGCACCAGGAATTGATCTCCTTCACCGACCTCTGCAGATCGTTGATAAAGTCAGCGCAGGCGATCTCCCCCTTGAAGCTGCTGCTAATCTCGTGCACGAACCGCTTATTGATCTTAAAGTCGTCCCGGTCGCTCACAAAGACCGCGTTGGAGCTTTCCAGCATCGCATATCCCGTGTTTTTAAGGCTTTCCGTGAAAACAAGCAGCTCACGGTTTGCCCTGTCAGCGGTCATTCCTCCCGCAAGCACGGACATCATCTCACTGTACGTCTCTCCGCTTGCGCCGTTGGCGGTCATCAGCATGGCCGTGATCACCGAAAGAGGCGAAA